>NZ_JBEXPG010000012.1:0-148680 GCF_040611935.1 Streptomyces sp. NPDC006512
TCGGACCACGGAGGTACGTCCAGTACGAGCCGTGGCCCTCCGCCTTGAGATGCACCGCACCGGACGCCGCGACCCGGCAAACCTTCCCGGCCACGACACTAGGCGCCCGGGCGCAGGCCGGCCGCGATGCGGTGGGCGGCCGCCGCGAGGTGGGCGCGGGCCTCGGCCAGCTGGGCCGGGGTCACTCCGTGGTCGCGGGCCGCGTCGCGCACGTCGTCCCGGAAGCGGTCGAGCAGCCGGTCCAGGTCCCGCGCCGGGTCGGCGGTGGCCGCCAGGTCCTCGGCCCAGCCGTACTCCGGGGCCGGCGGCGCGCCCGCGGAACCGGCGGCCTGCCCGGCACTCCCGTGGCCGTTGCCGCCGCCCAGCCAGGCCCCGGCCAGGCTGCCCAGGACCCCGCCCGGCTTCGTGAACTGCTCCTGGAGCTGCGCCGCGATCCGCTGGACCTCCTCGCGGGCCCGCTCCTGCGCCTCCTTGGCCTGGCGGCGGGCCTGCTGGGCCTCCTCACGGGCCCGGCGGCTCTCGTCCTTCGCCCGGCGCGCCTGTTCCTTCCACTCGGCCTTCGCCTTGCGGAGCTCCTCCTTGGCCGCCTTCCAGGACTCGTCCTCGACCTGGGTGGCCGTCGCGGAGGCCGCGGCCCGCATTTCGCGCCGCAGGTCGCCGGCGGCGCCGCGTACGTCGTCCCGGATCTCGGCGGCCAGCTCGGACACGGAGTCGCGGATCTCCAGCTCCAGGTCGGCCAGCTCGCCCACGCGGTCGGCGAGTTCGGCGCGGCCGGCCTCGGTGATCGAGTACACCTTGCGCCCGCCCTCGGTGGCGTGGGTGACGAGACCCTCCGCCTCCAGCTTGGCGAGCCGCGGGTACACGGTGCCCGCGGAGGGCGCGTACAGGCCCTGGAAGCGCTCCTCCAGCAGGCGGATCACCTCGTACCCGTGGCGCGGGGCCTCGTCGAGGAGCTTGAGGAGGTAGAGGCGGAGACGGCCGTGGGCGAAGACGGGCGGCATGTCAGAGCACCTTCTTGTCGAGCTGGAGGGGGGCGTCGGCCTCCGCCTGCGGGCGGCGCAGCAGCGCGATGGAACCGGAGACCGTGGTGGCCCGCAGGGTGCCCGCGCCCGTACCGAGGGTGCCGGTGATCCGCTTCGCGCCGAGCTGGCCGGAGACGCGCAGGTCCTCGAAGGCGTTGGAGACGCCCCCGGTGGCGGTGTTGGCCTCGACCTTGGCGTCGGCGGGGTGCGGAAGCCGGATGGCGACCTCGCCGGAGACGGAGTTGAGGGAGATGTCGACCGGCTTCGGCGCGGCCGCGTCGGGGGCCAGGTCGATGAGCATGTCCCCGCTGACCGAGTCGGCCCGTACGCTGCCGCCCGCACCGTCGACCACCGTCAGCCCGCCGGAGACCGAGTGGAAACCGAGCTCACCCGTGACGGACTGGGCCTCGACGCTGCCGGAGACGGTGTGCGCCTTGACCCGGCCGGAGAGCCCGACGAGGGTCGCGTCGCCCGAGACGCCGTTGACGTCGACGGGGCCCGCGATGCCGGAGACGAACGCGGTGGCGCTGACGGCGGCCAGCTGGACGCGGGTGCCGGCGGGGACGGCGAGCGTGACGGTGACGCTGCGCTCCCAGGCCTTGCGGCCGTCCTCGGAGGCGCCCGACCAGGCCTTCCACGGCTTGCCCTCGAACCACTTCTTGAACCCCTGGGTGCCGTTCCAGGGGAGGTCCTCGTAGGACAGGGTGAGCGCGCCGTCCTCGTGCACGACGTGCAGCGGCGGCCCCTCCACCTCGGCCACCTCCAGCCGGGCCGGACCCTCGTCGGCGGCGACCACGTTGACCGTGCCGCCGACCACACGGACGCGCAGCTCCGTCACCGGCTGCTCGAAGGTGAGCTTCTGGGGCGCGGCGACGGACCAGGTCATCTGCTCTGTCATGGTGCTGCTCCTCCTCGTGGGCTGACGCACGCAACATATCGCGTCTCGTACGAACACGATATATCGCGGTCAAGGGAAGTCAAGCACCGCCACCCCGTGCCGGGGCCAGACGCGAAGCCCGCCCGGGAGCGCGAGCGCGCAACCGAAACCGAACCCGCGAGTCGCGGAGCAACCGGGACCGGGGCCGGGAGCGCGGAGCCACCAGGACCGGGGCCGGGAGAGCGCGGGCCGGGGCCGGGGACGGGGTGGGGTGTCGTCCGGGACTAAAACGTGATTTGTTGGCGCCCTGTCCCACCGGCAAAGGGGGCCCGGAGCAGGCGCCATAAATCATGCCCGTCCCGGACGACACCCCACCCCGGCACCGGCCCCGGCCCCACCCGCAGCCCCCGCACGACCCCGGCCCGGACCCCGCCGCTGCGCGGACCCGTCCCCGACCCGCCCTTCCACCGTTCCCGCCTCAAACGCCGACGGGGCTCACGACCGGGGGCCAGCCCGGCGAGGCTGAACACGGGACACCACCTCAGCCACCCCAAGCCCCGCCCCAGCCGGGGCAGCACCCCACCCGCCCTCCGCCCGGCCAGGGCAAGGGCAGACCCCACCCGACCCCCGCCCGGCCAGGGCAAGGTCAAGGTCAAGCCACCAGCAGCGAATTCCCGTGGTACCGCAGCCACGCCCGGTACGGCGGGGTGCTCAGGGCGACTTCGCGGTAGGCGGCCCGGAGGTCCTCGAAGACCTCCGCATGGGCGCCCGGCCGCGTCGCGAGGAGCAGCCGCACCGCCAGCGGGTCCCCCGAGATCGGCCGGATCGCCATGTCCTCCCGCGGCCCGGACGTCGGCTGGCAGGGGGCCACCGCCTCGCCGGAGACGATCAGCGAGGTCGCCGTGTGGTAGTCGGCGTGCAGGACCGGCGGGTCGAGCCCGGCCCCGGCGAACACCCGCCGCAGTCCGTCCCATTCGCCGTCGACGGAGGGGTCGACCATCCACCGGTCGCGCGCGAGGTCCTCTAACCTGACGATCGCCGACCGCGCCGCCGGATGGTCCGGGGACATGGACACGAACTGCGGCTCGCGTTCCATCAGGACGTGCAGTTGCAGTCCCGCCGGCACCCGTAGCGGGCTGCCCTCCACCTCGTGGACGAACGCCACGTCCAGCTGCCCGGCGTCCACCATCCGCAGCAGCGCATTGGCCGAGACGTCCACGACCAGCGAGGTTTCCGCGTCGGGGTGTCTTCGGTGGAGCCGGCGCAGCCACCCCGGCAGGGCCCGGCTCGCCGTGGAGCCGATCCGCAGCCGCGGCCCGTGCGCGGCGGCCCGCGCTTCGGCGACGAGCGCCGCCATCTCGGCGAGCAGCGGACGCGCCCGCCCGAGTACCGTGCGTCCGAACGGCGTTGGCCGGCATCCGGTGCGTTCGCGCAGGAACAGCTCTCCGTCCAGGGCCCGTTCGATCCGCCGCAGCTGGGTCGTCAGCGAGGGCTGGCTCACGCCGAGCTGCCGCGCCGCCTTGTGCAGGCTGCCGGCGTCGGCGATGGCGCACAGCGCGCGCAGGTGCCTCACCTCGAGCTCCATGCCCCGAGGGTAGGGCGGGGCCGGTGGGCCGCACCAGCCGCCGATAGCCCCCCGAATCCCGCCATTCTCACGCCAGTTGGCCTACCGAAAACCTCCCGATAGCCCGGCGTTATCGGGCTCTGACATCATCCGCCGGCCCCTTCCGCTCCCGCAGACTCCGGTACCGAACGACCACCCCCCACACCGGATGAGTAGGAGCTCCCCCACATGCGCCACTCCCGCAAGGCCACGCTGGCCACCGCTGTCGGTCTCGGCGTCGCCGCCGCGCTCGGCGGCATCGTCCCCTCCGCGAGCGCCGCGACCCCCGCCTCCCCCGCCGGCAGCCCCGCCAGCTACGCGGCGTACGAGCGGTCCCAGGAGAACTCGGCCGCCAACCGGGCCTTCTTCGAGGCCGTGCAGCGCTCGGTCGCCGAGCAGCGCGCGGCGAACCCGGGCGCCCTCGCGGTGACCGTCACCTACAACACCCGCAACGCGCCCAGCTTCCGTTCGCAGATAGCCAGTTCGACCCGGATCTGGAACGGCTCGGTGGCCAACGTCAAGCTGCAGGAGGTGTCCTCCGGCGGGAACTTCTCGTACTACGAGGGCAACGACTCGCGCGGCTCGTACGCGAGCACGGACGGGCACGGACGGGGTTACATCTTCCTGGACTACCGGCAGAACCAGCAGTACAACTCCACCCGGGTGACGGCGCACGAGACCGGTCACGTGCTGGGTCTGCCGGACCACTACTCGGGTCCGTGCAGCGAGCTGATGTCGGGCGGCGGCCCGGGCACCTCGTGCACGAACGCCAACCCGAACAGTGCCGAGCGGGCGCGCGTGAACCAGTTGTGGGCGAACGGCCTGGTGGCGTCGGGCCTCGGCTCGAAGGGCTGATCCGGCCGGTCCTCCCGGGGGCTAGACCCCCGGGGGGACGCGGCGCGGGCACCGCGGGTCCCGGCAGGGGCCCGGACCCCATTGCGGTACGAAGACCCCGAGGGACTTGTGCCGCCTGACCACCGTTGCGACGGGGCTCCCGCAGCCCGGGCACGTCTGCTGCTCGTGCCCGGCCTGCGGAGCGGCCCGCTCGTGCGCGCGCTGCTCCTGGTAACCGGCCATGCCTCCACGGTAGGCCGGTTTTCGCCCTTGCGGCGAGTCAGCGCTTGACGGTGTAGCTGCTGATGATCTGGCCGCCGCCGAGGACGGTGGCGCCGGTCAGCTCCAGCGGGCGCACGCCGAATCCGGCCCGGGACATCGGCATGCCCGTGCCGACGACGACCGGGTAGGTCTTGACGATGTACTCGTCGATCTCGTCGGCCAGCTGCCCGGCGAGGTCCGCCCCGCCGCACAGCCAGATGCCGAGCCCGTCCTGCGCCTTCATCTCACGGACCTTGGCGACGACGTCGCCGCTGATCAGCCGCACCTGCGGGTCGGGCGCCTCGGCGAGGGAGCGCGAGACGACGTACTGCTCGCGCATGTGCCCGTAGGGGCTGGCCAGGCCGGCCTTGAGGCCCGGTTCGTAGGTGCCGCGGCCCATGAGGACCGCGTCGAAGCGCTTCGGGGCCGCGTCCTCGATCCCGAGCTGCGCGCGTCCTGCGGCGGAGACCGTCTCCGGGTACTCGGCCGTCAGGTGGGCGATGAACTCCGGGTCGAGGTGGGCGTAGAGGAAATCGGCATCGCCGTCCGGGGCTCCGATGAACCCGTCGACGGTGGTGGCGATGAAGTACGTGAGCTTGCGCAAGCGAGTCTCTTCCGTTGGACGGTGCCACCGCTCCGGGGCACGTCGATGAAAGTACTTCACCTGAAGTACTTTGCCAAGAGCCATTTCGCGGGGCCGCGCACCTCACCCCTGTGGCTTGCGCCACATCGGCCACATCAGCGGCCCGTCGGGCAGCCGTACCGCCTCGCCCGTGAACTCCCAGCCGAGCCGCTCGTACAGCCGCCTGCTGCGCTCGCTGCTCGCCTCCAGGTACGCGGGCACCCCCTCGCGGTCGCAGCGCTCCAGCACCGGCCGCATCAGCTCGGTGCCCAGCCCCTCGCCCTGGCGGCCCGGCGCGACGGCGATCATCAGCAGGTACTCGTGTTCCTCGGCGGTCGGGTGCACCTCCCCGGTGAGCCGGCCGACCAGTTCGCAGCGCTCGTTGCCGGGGTCGGCCACCGCGCGCATCTTCGCCGGGACCTCGTCCTCGCCCTCCGGCTCGCCGGCCGGGACCCGCAGCCACAGCGCCGCCGCCGAGCCGTCCTCCGTACGGTCGATCCGGCCCTCGGCCAGCGCCACGTCCACGAACACCCCGAGGAACCTGCCGTGCACGGCGGCCCGGTGCTCCGGGTCGGGGAAGACCCACGTGCTCACCGGGTCGTCACGGAAGGCCTCGTCCAGCAGCCGTGCGACCGCGTCCCGGTCGGACCGGTCCGCCCGGCGTATCTCCAGCACCACAGGTAGCACCCTTCACTCACGCGTCAACAACCGTGAGTGATCCTAGAGTTGGCCCACCGGCACGGTAAGGCCCGTTCCGGCACCCCCAGGTACCGGAACGGGCCTTGCGCGCACTCCCGCTACTTGGTGCGGCGCGTGACGAACTCCGCCAGCGCCAGCAGGCCGCCCGCCGCGCCGAGGTCCGGAACGGCCCGGGACAGCTCCTGCACCGCGCGGCCCATCCGGTCGGCGGCATGGGCCTGCGCCCAGTCACGGCCGCCGGCCCGCTCCACCGCCCGGGCCGCCTCGCGCACGTCGTCCCCGGTCATGGGGCCCGCGTACAGGGCGGCCAGGTCGGCCCCCGCCGCGGTGCCCGAGGTGAGCGCGGCCACGACCGGGAGGGACTTCTTGCGGGCGATCAGGTCGGCCCCGGCCGGCTTGCCCGTGTGCCCCGGGTCGCCCCAGATGCCGATCAGGTCGTCGATCAGCTGGAAGGCCAGCCCGGCCTCCCGGCCGAAGGCGTCCATCGCGTCGACCTCCTCCGGCCCGGCCCCCGCGTACAGCGCGCCCAGCGCGCACGCGCAGCCCAGGAGGGCCCCGGTCTTGGCCGTCGCCATCGTCAGGCACTCGTCGAGGGAGACGTCCGGCCGCTCCTCGAAGGCGCAGTCCGCCTGCTGCCCCGCGCACAGCTCGATGACGCAGGCCGCGAGCCGGGCCGAGGCCGGCGCCGATGCCGGGTGCGGGTCCTCGGCGAGCAGCCGCAGCGCGAGCGCCATCATGGCGTCGCCCGTGATGATCGCGTCCGGTACGCCGAAGACGGTCCACGCCGTGGGACGCCCGCGCCGCCGGACATCGTTGTCGATGACGTCGTCGTGCAGCAGCGTGAAGTTGTGCGCCAGCTCCACGGCCACCGCCGCCCGCACCGCGTCCTCGGCGACCTCGGGCGCGGCGCCCAGGGCCTGCGCCGAGGCCAGCACGAGCGCCGGCCGGATGGCCTTGCCCGCGTTGCCCTCGGCCGGGGTGCCGTCCGCGTCCTGCCAGCCGAAGTGGTACATC
The DNA here is from genome assembly GCF_040611935.1 of Streptomyces sp. NPDC006512. NCBI lineage: Bacteria > Bacillati > Actinomycetota > Actinomycetes > Kitasatosporales > Streptomycetaceae > Streptomyces > Streptomyces sp. NPDC006512. The sequence goes on from NZ_JBEXPG010000012.1 coordinate 6,933, forward strand.
GCCACGTTCCGCATGGAGCCGGGCAGGCTCTCGACCGTCCGGCGCAGCCGGGGGTTGACCGTTTCTCTCGTGCGTTCCAGCAGGGCCCCGGCGTCCTGCCCCTCACCCGTGGCGAGGGCGTTGGCAGTCATCAGGGCCAGCGGCCGATCTCGACGTTCTCCAGGACGCCGAGCGCGTCCGGCACCAGCACCGCGGCGGAGAAGTAGGCGGTGACCAGGTAGGAGATGATCGCCTGCTCGCTGATGCCCATGAAGCGCACCGACAGGCTCGGCTCGATCTCGTCCGGGATCCCGGGCTGGTGCAGGCCGATCACGCCCTGCTCCTCCTGGCCGGTGCGCATGCACAGGATCGAGGTCGTGCGGGCGTCGCTCACCGGGATCTTGTTGGACGGGAAGATCGGCACGCCGCGCCAGGAGGGCACCCGGTGTCCGCCGATCTCGACCGACTCCGGGTACAGGCCGCGCTTGTTGCACTCGCGGCCGAAGGCGGCGATGGCCTTGGGGTGGGCGAGGAACAGCTTGGATCCGCGCCGCATGCTGAGCAGCTGGTCCATGTCGTCGGGGGTGGGCGCGCCGTCGTGGGGCTGGATGCGCTGGTCGTAGTCGGCGTTGTGGAGCAGGCCGAAGTCGCGGTTGTTGAGCATCTCGTGCTCCTGGCGCTCGCGCAGCGCCTCGACCGTGAGCCGCAACTGCTGCTCGGTCTGGTTCATCGGCTGGTTGTACAGGTCGGCGACGCGGGTGTGCACGCGCAGGACCGTTTGTGCAATGGAGAGCTCGTACTCGCGGGGCCGGGCGTCGTAGTCGACGAAGGTGCCGGGGAGGACGGCCTCGCCCTCGTGGCCGGCGGAGAGGTCGATCGCGGCCTCGCCGTACTTGTTGGTGCGCTGCTCGGGCATCGTCCGTACGTGGTCGATGTGCGCGCGCAGGGACTCGACGCGGTCGGCGAGGAGCTGGAAGTCCTGGCGGGAGAGGACGAGGGCGGTGCCGGAGGTGGCGGCGCGGGCGGTGTACTCCCAGATCGCCTCCTCGTCGGTGAGGGAGTCCTCGCCGAAGTAGGCGCCGTCGGCGACGGTGCGCAGCACCGCGTCGTCTCCGTAGGGGCCGGGGCCGATCTGGTCGACGCGGCCGTGGGCGAGGAGGAACACCTGGTCGGAGGTGTTGCCGAAGGAGGTGAGCTCCTCTCCGGCCGCGAAGTCGATCTGCCGGCACCGGGCGGCGAGTTCGGTGAGGACGTCCTCGTCGTCGTAGTCGCGCAGCAGCGGGAGTTCACCGAGTTCGGCCGGGATGACCTGGACCTGGGTCCCGGTCTTGATGAACTCCACGCGCCCGTCGCCGACCGAGTAGCTCAGCCGGCGGTTGACGCGGTACGTGCCGCCCTGGACCGAGACCCACGGGAGCATCTTCAGCAGCCACCGCGAGGTGATCTCCTGCATCTGCGGCGCGGACTTGGTCGTGGTTGCCAAGTTCCGTGCGGCCGAAGTGCCGAGACTGCGCTGCGGTGTCTGGGCTTCGGTTTCGGAACCTGCCTGGACCGACATGTCTTTCCCTTTCGATCACTCCATGGATCTGCGGTACGAAAGGCTGTCAGTACGCAACGTGGCCGGACCATTACACAAAAGGGTGGGACTACTCCGTGTGGGTGTGGGCATCCTCTGCGGTCGGTTTCTTCGCGCGCTCCGCCCCGGACCCACTGTTTCCGGCCACCTCGCGCGCACCGCCGCCGCGCACCTGTTTTTAATTTGCATCGCGGATGCAAGGTTTCTAGGCTGGGGGCATGCGGCTGACCCGATTCACCGACCTGGCGCTGCGCGTGCTGATGCGCCTGGCCGTCGAGGAGACGGACCTCCCCACGACCCGCGAAGTGGCGGCGACCATGGAGGTTCCGTACACGCACACCGCCAAGGTGGTCGCCAGGCTCCAGCACCTCGGACTGGTCGAGGCCCGGCGGGGCCGGGGCGGCGGGCTCGCGCTCACCGCCTCCGGACGCGCCGCGTCGGTGGGCGGGGTGGTGCGCGAACTGGAGGGCGCCGGTGACGTCGTCGACTGCGACGGCAGCACTCCGTGCCCGCTGCGGAACGCGTGCGTCCTGCGGGGCGCGCTGCGCCGGGCGCAGGAAGCGTTCTTCGCCGCGCTGGACCCGCTGACGGTGAACGACCTGGTGGCGGCCCCGACGGGACCGCTGCTACTGGGCCTGTCGGGCGGATCCGGCGCCGGGGCGGCCGGCCCCGCCTGAGGCCGGGCCGAAAGTCCCGCCGGTGCGGGCCGGATGGCCGGTTCGGTCCCCTGTTCCGCCGCCCTAGGCTGAGGCCGAAGGGCCTCCCGAACAAACGTCCGCACTACTGCGGGCCTTTTTTCGGGGCTTGAATATGCATGTCACATGCCAATTAACTGCGAGGAGCTCCCATGCTGTCCGAGAAGTCGACCGCGACCGTACGCGCCACCCTGCCCGCCGTCGGGGCGGCGATCGGCGACATCACGGAGCTCTTCTACACCAAGCTGTTCGCGGCCCACCCGGAGCTGCTCCGCGACCTGTTCAACCGCGGCAACCAGAGCGCCGGCCTCCAGAAGCAGGCCCTGGCCGGCTCGATCGCCGCCTTCGCGACCCACCTCGTCGAGAACCCCGGCACCCGCCCCGACGTGATGCTCGGCCGCATCGCCCACAAGCACGCCTCCCTCGGCGTCACCCGCGAGCAGTACCCGGTCGTCCGCACCCACCTCTTCGAGGCCATCGCCGAGATCCTCGGCGAGGCCGTCACGCCCGAGGTCGCCGAAGCGTGGGACGAGGTCTACTGGCTGATGGCGAACGCCCTCGTCAGCATCGAGGAGCGCCTCTACGCCGAGCAGCGGGTCCTCGCCGGGGACGTGTGGCGGGAGTGGACCGTCGCCGCGCGGGTCGAGGAGACCGCCGACTGCACCACCTTCCACCTGACCCCTGCCGACGGCGCCCCCGCGCCCGGCTTCCGGCCCGGCCAGTACGTCTCCGTCCAGGTCGAACTCGCCGACGGGGCCCGCCAGATCCGCCAGTACAGCCTCTCCAGCGCCCCCGGCTCGCCGGTCCGCTCGATCACCGTCAAGCGCGTCCACGGCCCGGCCGCCGGCGGCCCCGACGGCGAGGTCTCCAACCACCTGCACGCCCGGGTCCGCACGGGCGACCGGCTCCGCGTCTCCGCCCCCTACGGCGACCTCGTCCTGCGGGACGGCTCCGCGCCCGTGCTGCTCGCCTCGGCCGGCATCGGCTGCACCCCGATGCTGTCGATGCTGGAACACCTGGCCGACACCGGGCACGCCGCGCCGGTCACCGTGCTGCACGCCGACCGCTCCCCCGCCGACCACGCGCTGCGGGCCGACCACCGCGCCCTCACCCACAAGCTCGCCGACGCCTCGGCCCGGTTCTGGTACGAGGAGGAGGCGGAGCCGGGCGACCGCGCCGGCCGCGTCGACCTGGCGGACGTCCCGGTCGCCCCCGGCACCCGGGCCTACCTGTGCGGGCCGCTGCCCTTCATGCGGGCGGTGCGCGGGCAGCTGATCGCCAAGGGCGTGCCCGCCTCGGACATCCACTACGAGGTGTTCGGCCCGGACCTGTGGCTGGCGTCGGCCTGACGGTCCGGCCGCCCGACCGCCGACCGCGCGGCGCGGCCTGCCGGCCGGCCTGATCCACTGGCCGGATCGGCTCGCTCGCCGTACGAGAGCCCTAGCCCCGGAAGGGCCGCCTCCACTACACCGGAACGTAACGAGGCGCACACACACGGTGTCCGCCTCACGCACCGCAAAGGAGGCGGCCATGGCCGCACCCATGTCCGCGGACCGCTTCGTCGCCGCCCTCCGGGGCGAGGGCCTGACCGTCGTCGAGGTCGGTTCCTGGCGCACCCACAACCGCAACCACAAGGGCCCCTGGGGGCCCGTGCACGGCGTGATGATCCACCACACCGTCACGCGCGGCACCCCGTACACCGTCGCCCTCTGCCGCGACGGCGACGCGGCCCTCCCGGGCCCGCTGTGCCACGGCGTGATCGCCAAGGACGGCCGGGTCCACCTCGTCGGGTACGGCCGGGCCAACCACGCCGGAGCCGGCGACTCCGACGTCCTCGCCGCGGTCATCGCCGAGAAGCGGCTGCCCGCCGACCACGACGCGGACACCGACGGCAACCGCCACTTCTACGGCTTCGAGTGCGAGAACCTCGGCGACGGCGAAGACCCCTGGCCCGCCGTCCAGCTCGACGCCATCGCCCGCGCGGCGGCCGCCGTCTGCCGCGCCCACGCCTGGACCGCCCGCTCCGTCATCGGCCACCTCGAATGGCAGCCCGGCAAGATCGACCCCAAGGGCTTCACGATGAACTCGATGCGGGCCCGCGTCACCGAACGCCTCAAGTGACCCCGCCCGGCCGACAATGAACGGGTGACCCACCCCGAACTGCGCCCCCGCCCGCCGTCCCCGCTGGTCGAGGCGCCCGACGAACGCTTCGCCGCGCACGGCGTCCGGCTCCTGCTCAAGCGGGACGACCTGGTGCACCCGGAGCTGCCCGGCAACAAGTGGCGCAAGCTCGCGCCCAACCTCCGGGCCGCCCTGGACGCGGGCCACGACCACCTCGTCACCTTCGGCGGCGCCTACTCCAACCACCTGCGGGCCACCGCCGCCGCCGGCCGGCTGCTCGGGCTGCGCACCACCGGTGTCGTGCGCGGGGACGAACTGGCCGGCCGGCCCCTCAACGGCTCGCTCGCCCGGTGCGCGGCGGACGGGATGGGCCTGCACTTCGCGACCCGCTCCGACTACCGCCGCAAGACCGAGCCGGGGACACGGGACCGGCTGCTCGCCCGGGCCGGCGCCGAGGGCGCGTACGTCGTCCCCGAGGGCGGCAGCAACGCGCTCGCCCTGCGGGGCTGCGCCGAGCTCGGCCGCGAGCTGCGCGGCCGCGCGGACGTCGTGGCCGTGGCCTGCGGTACGGGTGGCACCCTGGCCGGCCTCGCGGCCGGCCTCGGCACCGGCCAGCGGGCCCTCGGAGTACCGGTCCTCGCGGGCGGTTTCCTGGGGGCGGAGATACGTTCCCTCCAGGCGGCCGCCTTCGGGGGCCCGGCCGGTGACTGGAGCCTGGCCGAGGGCTTCGACCACGGCGGCTACGCCCGCGTCCCGGCCGCCCTGGACGCCTTCGCCGCCGACTTCGCCTCCCGCCACGGCTTCCCGGTCGAGCGGATCTACGTGGCCAAACTGCTCTGGGCCCTGGCCGCCCTCACCGAGTCGGGAGCCTTCCCGCCGGGCACCACCCTGGCCGCCGTCATCACGGGCCGGCCCTGACCCGCCGCGTCCGCGGCGGAGGGGGCGCCGCCCCGGACCGGCCCCCACGCCGGCGGGGGAGGCCCCGGCTCCCCCGGACGCGGGGTCAGGCCGACTCCTCCCGGTAGGCCGCGGCCTCCTCCAGGTCCAGCCGGCGCAGCAGCGCGCGCAGCATCTCGTCGTCGATCCGCCGTGCGTCGCGCAGGGTCACGAACACCTCCCGCTCGGCCCCGATCATCTCCCGGGCGAGCCTGCGGTAGACGTCGTCGGCCGACTCCCCCGTCTGCGGGTTGACCTCGCCGAGGCGCTCCCACACCGCGTTGCGGCGGCGTTCGAGCACCGTGCGCAGCCGGTCCACCAGCGGTGACGGGAGGGCGTTGTGGTCCGTGTCCTCCAGCAGTTCCGCCAGCCGTTCCTCGGCCGCCCGCGAGGCCTCGCTCTGCGCCTGCGCCTCGGCGAGGGTCTCGGCGTGGACGTCGCGGGGCGGCAGTTTCAGCAGCTTGATCAGCGGCGGCAGGGTCAGGCCCTGGACGACCAGGGTCCCGATGACCGTCGTGAAGGTGAGGAAGAGGATGAGGTTGCGGTGGGGGACGTCCAGCGGCACGGAGAAGGCGATCGCCAGCGACACGACCCCGCGCATGCCGGCCCAGCCCACGACCACCGGGGCCTTCCAGTTGGTCTCCGGCTCCCGCCGCCGGATCCGCTCGGACAGCCAGCGCGGTACGAACGTCGCCGGGAACACCCACACGAACCGCGAGACCACCACCACGAGGAACACCACGACCGCGTACCAGGCGGCGGAGGGCCCCTGGTACTCCCCCAGCCCCTTGAGGACCACCGGCAGCTGGAGTCCGATCAGCGCGAAGACCACCGACTCCAGGACGAAGGCGACCACCTTCCACACCGCCTCCTCCTGGAGCCGGGTCGCGAAGTCGACCTGCCAGTTCCGGTGGCCGATGTACAGGGCGACGACGACCACCGCCAGCACTCCCGAGGCGTGCACCCGCTCGGCCGCCGCGTACGCCACGAACGGGATCAGCAGCGACAGGGTGTTCTGCAGGAGGGGCTCCTTCAGCCGCTTGCGCAGCTGGTGGATCGGCACCATCAGCAGCAGGCCCACGCCGACCCCGCCGACGGACGCCAGCAGGAACTCCGCCAGAGCGCCGGCCCAGCCCGCGCTGACCCCGACCGCCGCGGCGAGGGCCACCTTGTAGGCGGTGATGGCGGTGGCGTCGTTGACCAGCGACTCGCCCTGGAGGATGGTCGTGATCCGGTTCGGCAGCCCGAGCTTGCGGGCGATCGCGGTCGCCGCCACCGCGTCCGGCGGCGCGATCACCGCCCCCAGCACCAGCGCCACCGGCAGCGACAGCCCCGGCACGACCAGGTAGGCCGCGTACCCGACGGCCAGCGTCGCGAAGAGCACGTACCCGACGGACAGCAGCGCGACCGGCCTGATGTTGGCGCGCAGGTCCAGGTACGAACTGTCCACGGCGGCCGTGTGCAGCAGCGGCGGCAGCAGCAGGGGCAGCACGATGTGCGGGTCGAGGACGTACGCCGGCACGCCCGGCACGTACGCCGCCACCAGTCCGACCGCGACCAGCAGCAGCGGCGCCGGCACCGGTGTCCGGCGGGCCAGCCCCGCGACGGCCGCGCTGGCCGCCACCAGCGCCACCAGCGGCAATACCTCCATGACGTTCCACCCTCATCGCGTCGTGCACCCGCAGCCTGGTCGTACGCTGGCCATCATGAGCGAGTGCACCCACGTTGCAGAACTGCCGCGCCCCGAGCCCGTCCCTCATGCGCTGACCTGCCCGGAATGTGAGGTGCTCGGCAGCCATCCGGTGCAGTTGCGGATGTGTCTCCAGTGCGGATACGTGGCGTGCTGCGATTCCTCCCCGTACCGTCATGCCACCGCGCACCACCAGGAGTCCGGCCATCCGGTGATGCGGAGCTACGAGCCGGGGGAGACCTGGCGGTGGTGTTTTGTCGACGGTTCGATCGTCTGAAGCGGGGTAGGTCAACCCTCCGCCGGTTCCCCCGAATTGGGCCCGCAGACCCCTAGCCACTGTGCGTACCCATGGGCTTACCATCAGTCACTGGACGCACGGCCGGCCGGCCCGGGCGCCCCGAAAGGGGTGCCGTGAGGGGTGCCGCGACACGATCACCCGGATCGCGATAGCGTCACCGGCGAACAGAGCTCGTACCACCTTGGAGGTGAGGGTGTCCCAGATCGCAGGCGAGCCCGGGACCCAGGACTTCGTGGAAGTCCGGCTGCCCGCTGCGGGTGCCTACCTGTCCGTGCTGCGAACGGCCACGGCCGGCCTCGCAGCCCGTTTGGACTTCACTCTCGACGAGATCGAGGACCTCCGCATCGCGGTGGACGAGGCCTGCGCGATCCTGCTCCAGCAGGCCGTGCCCGGCTCCGTCCTCAGCTGCGTCTTCCGGCTGGTGGACGATTCGCTGGAGGTGACCGTCTCGGCGCCGACCACCGACGGCCGCGCACCGGAGCGCGACACGTTCGCGTGGACGGTGCTGTCGGCCCTGGCCGGCAAGGTCGAGGCGACGGTCGAGGAGAACCGGACAGTGAGCATCAGTCTCTACAAACAGCGCGGCGCGGGGCCAGGCCCGGCGTGAGCGGCGGGGAGATCCCGGTGCGGGGCGGGGATCGGCCCCGGGTACGGCACGAGGTCGACGGCGGCATCCCGGAGCAGCAGCACGCCCGGCCGCACCCGGCTGACGCGGATGCGGAAGACGGCTTTTTGGACTCGGCGGAGCGACGGGCGGGCCCTATGAGCGAGAACCAGCACGACCAACCACAGCCACCGGAGGCCGCTGCCACGGCCCCGGCGGCACCGGCTCCGCCGCTGGCGCTGCCGGATCCGCGGGACCGCAGCGGAGCGCGGGCCCTGTTCTTCGAGCTGCGCGAGCTGCCCGAGGGCTCGCCGGAACGCGCCGAGTTGCGCAACCGGCTGGTCCGGATGCACCTCCCGCTGGTCGAGCACCTGGCCCGGCGGTTCCGCAACCGCGGGGAGCCGCTGGACGACCTGACGCAGGTCGCGACCATCGGCCTGATCAAGTCGGTCGACCGGTTCGACCCGGACCGCGGGGTCGAGTTCTCGACGTACGCCACGCCCACGGTCGTCGGCGAGATCAAGCGGCACTTCCGTGACAAGGGCTGGGCGGTACGCGTCCCCCGGCGGCTGCAGGAGCTGCGGCTGTCGCTGACCACGGCGACGGCCGAGCTGTCGCAGCAGCACGGCCGCTCCCCGACGGTCCACGAGCTGGCCGAACGGCTCGGGATCTCCGAGGAGGAGGTGCTGGAGGGGCTGGAATCGGCCAATGCCTACAGCACGCTCTCCCTGGACGTCCCGGACACGGACGACGAGTCCCCGGCGGTCGCGGACACGCTGGGTTCGGAGGACGAGGCGCTGGAGGGCGTCGAGTACCGCGAGTCCCTCAAGCCGCTGCTGGAGGGGCTGCCGCCGCGGGAGAAGCGGATCCTGCTGCTGCGGTTCTTCGGCAACATGACCCAGTCGCAGATCGCGCAGGAGGTCGGCATCTCCCAGATGCACGTGTCCCGTCTGCTGGCCCGCACGCTGGCGCAGCTCCGGGAGAAGCTCCTCGTCGAGGAGTAGGGGTCAGGGAGCGGGAGGGGTCATCGGGCCTGTTCGCCGGGCCCGATGCCGAGCGCCTCGGTGGCCGTCGGGTTCACGAGCAGGGCGCCGACGGCGACGGCGGTCAGGGCCAGGGCCACCGCGGCGGCGGTCATCGCGCCGCCGGTGGTCCACAGGGTCCACGCCACCGGCATCGCCATCAGCTGGGTGATCAGTGCCGGGCCGCGGCTCCAGCGGCGGCCCAGGCGCAGTCCGCGCGCGGCGATCAGCGGGAGCGCGGCGAGCGCGAGCAGGGTCACTCCCCCGGTCTCGGCCTGCTGCGGGGAGTCGGGGTCCCCGGCGATGCCGACGAACAGCATGTAGACGCCGAGGCCGGCCAGGGCCAGCCCCTCCAAAGCGGTGAGCACGGCGGCGGCGGTGAGCCGGCCGGGCAGCGCCGCGGGGGCGGCGGGCGCGGCGGGCTCCGGGGCCCGCTTCGCGGTCGGCTTGGCGGTCGGCTTCGGGCGCGGCTTCTTACTCACCTCAGCAGGGTAGCCGCGCGCCGTCGGCGCGGGACGGGACGGTCGGTAGGGGATGCTCGGGGAGGGGTGGGTACTCTGGCGGTCATGCGTGCACTCCTCGTGGCCAACCCAGCAGCGACGACCACCAGTGCGCGCACGCGCGACGTCCTGACCCACGCGCTCGCCAGCGAGATGAAGCTGGAGGCGGTGACCACCGAGTACCGGGGGCACGCCCGCGACCTGGGCCGCAAGGCCGCGCACGAGGGCCTCGACCTGGTGGTGGCCCTCGGCGGTGACGGCACGGTCAACGAGGTGGTCAACGGGCTCCTGCACGACGGGCCGGATCCGGAGCGGCTGCCGAGGCTGGCGGTGGTCCCGGGTGGTTCCACGAACGTCTTCGCCCGTGCGCTGGGGCTGCCCAACGACGCGGTCGAGGCGACCGGCGCCCTGCTGGACGCGCTGCGCGAGCAGCGCGAGCGGACGGTGGGTCTGGGTCTGGCCGCCGGCTCCCCGGGCACCGAGGACGAATCGGTTCCGGCCCGCTGGTTCACGTTCTGCGCGGGCTTCGGCTTCGACGCGGGCGTGGTGGGGCGGGTCGAGCAGCAGCGGGAACGCGGCAAGCGTTCGACGCACGCCCTGTACGTGCGACAGCTCATGCGCCAGTTCTGGGAAGAGCCGAACCGCAGGAACGGCACGGTCACGCTGGAGCGTCCCGGCCAGGACCCGGTGACGGACCTGGTGCTGTCGATAGTCTGCAACACCTCCCCCTGGACGTACCTGGGGAACCGGCCGCTGTACGCCTCTCCGGAGGCGTCGTTCGATACCGCGCTTGACGTATTGGCGCTCAATCGTTTGTCAACTCCGGCCGTCGCCCGGTACGCGACACAGCTCCTGACCTCGACTCCTGAGCGCGGCCCGCACGGCAAGCACGCGGTGTCTCTGCACGATCTGACCGACTTCACCTTGCATTCGAAGGTTCCGCTGCCGTTCCAGATGGACGGCGATCACCTCGGACTGCGCACCAGCGTTCGGTTCACAGGCGTACGCCGTGCACTGCGTGTGATTGTGTGAGTGGAAGGGCCAAAAGTCCTTTCACTCGAACGTTTACACGCCGGTCCACCCCCAGGAACTAGGGCTGTGACCTAGTAGACACCGACGAATCCAAAAAAACTTTCCGGAAGGGGTTGTATCCCCGTCCGAGGTTTGCGAATCTCTACATGGCGATCGGGACAGCCCGCAGCACCCGGCACCCACACAGAGCGCCAGAACCCCTCCACGCATCTCGGACCGCACCAGGCAACTGGGCGTCGGCCCTTCCCTCACGGGGGGATTCGTGAAAGCGTTCACATTCACAAGCAACCTGCCCGCAATACAAGGAGATGGAGCAGCCATGGACTGGCGTCACAACGCCGTTTGTCGTGAGGAAGACCCGGAACTCTTCTTCCCCATCGGCAACACCGGTCCTGCGCTGCTGCAGATCGAGGAAGCCAAGGCCGTCTGCCGCCGCTGCCCCGTCATGGAGCAGTGCCTGCAGTGGGCGCTCGAGTCCGGTCAGGACTCCGGCGTCTGGGGCGGTCTCAGCGAGGACGAGCGCCGCGCGATGAAGCGCCGCGCCGCTCGCAATCGGGCGCGCAACGCCACCGCCTGACATCGACTTTCGAGCCTCGAGCCGCAGCGCGTAGTACCCATAGCAGCGCTCAGCAACGTGCTCTTGAGCCCCGGACCGGGACTCCTCCCAGCTACCGCTGGGGGTGCCCCCTGGTCCGGGGCTCAGTGCTTTCCCCGGCGCCTTCCCCGGTGGCACCGCTTCTGCCCCGTCACGCTGGGTGACGGGGCGGGGGGCTACTTCTGGGGGCTGGCCGGGATGTCGAGGACGACCTTCGTGCCGCGCGGCTCGGCCCGCAGCATGTCGAACGTTCCGCCGAGCTCCCCCTCCACGAGGGTCCGTACGATCTGCAGCCCGAGGTTGCCGGCCCGCTGGGGGTCGAAGCCCTCGGGCAGGCCGCAGCCGTCGTCGAGCACCGTGATCAACAGCCGGGCATCGGCGCGGCCGCTGCCGGAGCGGATCGCGGCCACCTCGACCGTGCCGCCCTCCCCCTGCGTGAAGGCGTGTTCCAGCGCGTTCTGGAGCACCTCGGTCAGCACCATCGACAGCGGGGTGGCGACCTCCGCGTCCAGGATCCCGAAGCGGCCGGTGCGCCGGCACTGCACCTTGCCCGGGGAGATCTCGGCGACCATCGCGATCACGCGGTCGGCGATCTCGTCGAACTCCACCCGCTCGTCGAGGTTCTGAGACAGCGTCTCGTGCACGATCGCGATCGAACCGACGCGGCGCACGGCCTCGTTCAGCGCCTCGCGGCCGTTCTCCGAATCCATCCGGCGGGCCTGGAGCCGCAGGAGCGCGGCCACCGTCTGGAGGTTGTTCTTCACCCGGTGGTGGATCTCCCGGATGGTCGCGTCCTTGGTGATCAGTTCGCGTTCGCGACGGCGGAGTTCGGTGACGTCGCGGCACAGGACGAGGGAACCGATGCGGGTCCCCTTGGGCTTGAGCGGGATCGCGCGCAGCTGGATGACCCCGCCGTTGCCCTCGACCTCGGTCTCCCGGGGGGCCCAGCCGCTGGCCAGCTTGACCAGCGCCTCGTCCACCGGGCCCCGGGACGGGGCGAGTTCGGCGGTGGTGGTGCCCAGGTGCTGGCCGACCAGGTCGGCGGCGAGGCCGAGCCGGTGGTACGCGGAGAGCGCGTTCGGGGACGCGTACGTCACCACGCCCTCGGCGTCGAGCCGGATCAGGCCGTCCCCGACGCGCGGGGAGGCGTCCATGTCGACCTGCTGGCCGGGGTAGGGGAAGGAGCCCGCGGCGATCATCTGCGCCAGGTCGGAGGCGGACTGGAGGTAGGTCAGCTCCAGCCGGCTCGGTGTACGCACAGTGAGCAGGTTGGTGTTGCGGGCGATGACGCCCAGCACCCGGCCCTCGCGGCGGACGGGGATCGACTCGACGCGGACCGGCACCTCCTCGCGCCACTCCGGGTCCCCCTCGCGCACGATCCGGCCCTCGTCGAGGGCGGCGTCGAGCAGCGGGCGGCGGCCGCGCGGCACCAGGTGGCCGACCATGTCGTCCTGGTACGAGGTGGGGCCGGTGTTGGGGCGCATCTGCGCAACCGAGACGTACCGGGTGCCGTCGAGGGTGGGGACCCAGAGCACGAGGTCGGCGAAGGACAGGTCGGAGAGCAGCTGCCACTCCGAGACCAGCAGGTGGAGCCACTCCAGTTCGGCTTCACTGAGAGCGGTGTGCTGGCGTACGAGGTCGTTCATGGAGGGCACCTGGCGAGCGTACCCCGGGTACGGCCATGACTTTTCCCACGGCGAATACTCAGGAGTACCCAGGAGGGGGTCCGTCCGCGTACTGTTGGAGGAAGTGACGGTGCGAAGAGACCCGTCATTGGATGGACAGAGCAGAATGGTCTAGTCCACAATTGACTCAGGCTTCCGCCCTCCCCGCACAGGAGGACGGATCGAGGTAACCGCGCGCTCTGCCCTGACCGCGCAGGCACCTCCCAACCGGCCGCCGGGAACCGCACACCCGACGGCCGTAAGTACTCCGGGCTACGGTGCCGGACGGGTTGAGGGTCCCGTCCTGCACCGTGGCCCAGAGGAATTTCAGGGCCGAATTCCGGGCCCGAATTCAGGAATTCCCCCAGTGGATCTTCCGCGGGGATCTTGCGCGGCGGATCTCGCGCGGTGGACCTCCCGCGGCGTCCCTCCCGGAGCGGGTCTTTCCCGCGGCGGACCGGGTCAGGCCGGCCAGGCCAGCATCGCCCGCGCCGCGACCGCTTCCAGCTCTTCCCTGCTCGCCCCGTCGCGCGACTGCACGGACATCCCCTGGATCACGGCTCCCGCGTAGCGCGCCAGCGCCCCCGCGTCGGTGTCGGCGGGGAGCACCCCGGCGGCGACGTCCGCGCGGATCCGGCTCTCGAACATCCGCAGGTTGGCGTTCCGCCGCCGGCGCAGGGCCTCCGCCACTTCTTCGCTGGTGGTGTTCACGGCCGCGCTGATCACCATGCAGCCCGGCGGGTGGGCCGGGTCCGTGTAGACCTCGGCGGCCTCGAAGAGGATCCGCGCCACCGCGTCCCGGGCGGTGGGCTCCTCGGCCATGGCCACGTTCGCGAAGTCTCCGTAGCGGCCCCCGTACACCACGACGACCTCGTCGAAGAGCTTGCGCTTGTCGCCGAAGGCCGCGTACAGGCTGGGCGCGCTGATGCCCAGGGAGGCGGTCAGGTCGGAGATGGACGTCGCCTCGTACCCGCGCTCCCAGAAGGCGAGCATGGCCTTGTCGAGGGCGGCGTCACGGTCGAAGGAGCGGGGCCTGCCGCGCTGTCCGGTCACCATGCGCAGATTCTATAGCGGTCGCTAGAGAATCTGGTACGGTCCCTTTCTGTAGCGACCACTAGAGAATGCTGAAGGGGGGCGCGTCATGGGCGTGCTCAAGGGGAAGACGGCACTGGTCACGGGCGGCAGCAGGGGGATCGGACGGGCGGTCGCGCAGCGGCTGGCCCGCGACGGAGCCCTGGTCGCGGTGCACTACGGACACGACCGGGCGGCGGCGGAGGAGACTGTCGCCGCGATCGGGGCCGCGGGGGGAACGGCGTTCCCGGTCCGCGCGGAGCTCGGGGTGCCGGGCGACGCGCAGGCGCTCTGGGCGGCGTACGAGGCCCATCCGCTGGCGACGGAGCACGTGGACGTCCTGGTGAACAACGCCGGCGGGGCGGCCTTCGCCGGCATCGCGGAAACGGACGAGGAGACCTTCGGGCGGATCCAGGACCTCAACGCCCGGGCGCCGTTCTTCGTGATCCAGCACGGACTGGCGCGGCTGCGGGACGGGGGCCGGATCGTCAACGTCACCGGCACCCCCCACCTCGCGCTGCCCGCGATCCTCGCCACCGTCATGGCCAAGGGCGCCGTGAACGCGCTGACCGTGTCCCTCGCCGCCGAACTCGCCCCGCGCGCGATCACCGTGAACTCGGTCGGCCCCGGCATCACCGAGACCGACCTGAACGCCGCCCTGCTCTCCGATCCCGCGACCCGGGAGCACCTGGCCGCCCGGTCCGTCTTCCGCCGGGTGGGCACCGCCGAAGAGGTGGCGGACGTGGTCGCCTTCCTCGCCTCGCCCGACTCCCGCTGGGTCACCGGCCAGCACCTGGACGCCACGGGCGGGCTCCAGCTCTCCCTGGTCTGAGGACCGCCGGGCCCTCAGCGGGTCTCCGTCACCTCGGCCAGGGCGCGGGGCGCGTCGGGGTCCTGGCCCCGGGCGACGGTGATCTCGCGGGCGAGGAGCTACGCGCCACCTCCGCGTCCCGGAATCCCCCAGGCCGCCCGCGCCGCACGTCCGGAAGGGGTCCGGCCGGCGCCCCGCGCGCGGTCGGCGCCCGGGAGGCCGGGGCGGGCGATCGGGATCACGATGGATGGGGGCGAAGGCCCGCCACGGACGGGCCCGCTCTGCTAGATTGGTCTATACCACAATGTGACCGCACCCCTCTCAGATCGGCAGGCCCCGCGTGGAAGTTGTCATCGTCCCGGACGCCAAGGCAGGCGGCGAGCTCATCGCGGAGGCCATGGCCGCACTGGTCCGCCGCAAGCCCGACGCCCTGCTCGGCGTGGCGACCGGCTCTACCCCGCTGCCCATCTACGAGGCCCTCGCCGCCAAGGTCAGGGCCGGCCTGGTCGACGCCTCGAAGGCCCGCGTCTGCCAGCTCGACGAGTACGTCGGCCTGCCGGCCGGGCACCCCGAGTCCTACCGCGCCGTCGTCCTCCGCGAGGTCGTCGAGCCCCTCGGCCTGTCCGAGGCCTCCTTCATGGGCCCGGACGGCTCCGCCGAGGACATCGTCGGCGCCTGCGACGCCTACGACCGCGCCCTCGCCGAGGCCGGCGGCGTGGACCTCCAGCTGCTGGGCATCGGCACGGACGGCCACATCGGCTTCAACGAGCCCTGCTCCTCCCTGGCCTCCCGGACCCGGATCAAGACGCTGACGGAGCAGACCCGCGTGGACAACGCGCGCTTCTTCGACGACGACATAGACCAGGTGCCGCACCACGTCATCACCCAGGGCATCGGCACCATCCTCGACGCCCGCCACCTGGTCCTGCTGGCCACCGGCGAGGGCAAGGCCGAGGCCGTCGCGCAGACCGTCGAGGGCCCGCTGTCCGCCCTCGTCCCGGCCTCCGCGCTCCAGCTGCACCGGCACGCCACGGTCGTCGTCGACGAGGCCGCCGCCTCGAAGCTGAAGCTGGCCGACTACTTCCGCCACGCCTACGCCAACAAGCCCGCCTGGCAGGGCCTGTAGGAACCGGCACGACGAAGGGCCGGGCCCCCCTCCTCGGGGGCCCGGCCCTTTCGCGCGTCCGCCTCCACGGCGGAGCCGGGCACCCCCGTGACGGGTACCCGGCCCCGGCCCGGGGGCCGTGGTCCTACCGCGCGCCCGCGATGACCTCGGCGGCCGCGCGGCCGCAGACGCGGGAGGCGCCGTGCGTCGCCAGGTACAGCGCCCCGCGCGGCTCGGCGCGCGGCACGCCCATCTCGACGACCACGGTGTCCGGCCGGGCGGCGACCAGCGCGTCCAGGACCTCGGTCATCCACGGGTGCCGGTGCGCGTCGCGGACCACCGCGACGACCGTACGGCCGCCCGCGGCCGCCAGCACGTCCGCGGCGGCGGAGCCCTGCGGGTAGACGCCCGATTCGGTGCCCGGGACCAGCGCCGCCAGTTCCGCGGCCACGCCCCACGGGGTCTCGTCGCCGACGGCGATGTTCGCGACGGGGGCGAGCGTGGCGACGTAGGGGGCGGTCACGGGGGTGGCGGTGCCCGAGACGACGACCGCCCGGCGGGCCGCGGTCAGGCCGATGCCGGACGCGCCGCTCCCCTCCGGCCGCGCGTCCGGCCGGGCCCGGCGGGTCCAGTCCGCGAGGGCGCGCACCCGGGCGGCGGCGTCGGCGAGCCGCTCCTCGGGCAGCGCGCCCTCGCGGACGGCGGCGACCAGCGCGTCCCGCAGACGCAGCACGGTCGCCTCGTCGGCGAGTCCGCCGCCGACGCAGATGGCATCGGCGCCGGCCGCGATGGCCAGGACCGAGCCGCGCTCGATGCCGTACGTCCCGGCGATGGCGTTCATCTCCATGCCGTCGGTGACGATGAGGCCCTCGTAGCCGAGTTCCTTGCGCAGCAGACCGGTCAGGATCTGCGGGCTGAGCGTGGCCGGGCGGGTCGGGTCGAGGGCGGGCACCAGGATGTGCGCGCTCATGACCGCCTTGGAGCCGGCCTCGATGGCCGCCTTGAAGGGGATCAGCTCGCGGGCCTGGAGGGTGTCCAGGTCCACGTCGATGCGGGGCAGCGCGTGGTGCGAGTCCACGTTGGTGTCGCCGTGGCCGGGGAAGTGCTTGGTGCAGGCGGCGACGCCCGCGGCCTGGAGTCCCTCCACGTACGCGGCGGTGTGCCGGGCGGCGAGGGCGGTGTCGGCGCCGAAGGAACGGACGCCGATGACGGGGTTGTCCGGGTTGGAGTTGACGTCCGCGGACGGCGCCCAGTTGAGGTTGACGCCGCACTCGGCGAGCCGGCGGCCGAGCTCGCGGGCCACGTCGCGGGTCAGCGCCGTGTCGTCGATGGCGCCCAGCGCCAGGTTGCCGGGGAAGGACGAACCGCCGCGCACCTCCAGGCGCGTGACGTCACCGCCCTCCTCGTCGATGGCGACGAGTACGTCGTCCCGCTCGGCCCGCAGCTGCGCGGTGAGCGCGGAGAGCTGCCCGGCGGAGGTGATGTTGCGGCCGAAGAGGCCGACGGCGGTGAGACCCTCTCCCACCCGGCGCAGCAGCCAGGCGGGGGCGGTGGTGCCCTCGAAGCCGGGCTGGAGGACGGCGAGGGCGTCGCGGGTCACCGTATCCGTGCGGTGCGCAAGGACAGTCATGTCGGCCGTTATCCCTTCACGGCGCCGGCGGTCATGCCGCCGACGGCCTTGCGCTGGAGGAAGATGAAGATCAGCAGGACCGGGACCGCGAAGAGCGAGGAGGCGGCCATGGTGGCGCCCCAGTCGCTGCCGAAGGCGGTCTGGAACTCGGTCAGCCACAGGGGGAGGGTCTGGGCGGTCTTGTCCTTGTTCAGGATCAGGACCATCGCGAACTCGTTCCAGGCGGTGATGAAGCCGAAGAGTGAGGTGGACATCAGACCGGGGGCGAGCAGCGGGAAGATCACCTTGCGGAAGGCCTGGCCGCGGGTGCAGCCGTCGATCTGGGCCGCCTCCTCCAGGGTCACCGGGACGGCGGCGATGAAGCCGCGCAGGGTCCAGATGGTGAAGGGGAGGACCATCACGAAGTAGATGGCGGTCAGCACGCCGATGTTGTTCAGCATCTCGGCGTCGCGGACGATCATGTACATCGCGATGACCATGACCTCCCAGGGCGCCATCTGCGCCATCATCACGGCGAGGACGAGGCCCTTGCGGCCCTTGAACTTCATGCGGGCGATGGCGAAGCTCGCGGCGAGGGCGACGAGCAGGGCCAGCAGGACCGCGCAGACCGTGACGATCAGGCTGTTGCCGACGTAGTTCCAGAAGTTCTCGACCCCGGTGGCCTTCTCGAAGTTCTTCAGCGTCGGGGTGAAGACGAAGACGGGGTCCTTGCTGAGCATCTCGCTCGACGGCTTGAGCGCCGAGGAGAACATCCAGTAGACCGGGAAGACGAAGACGAGGGCCAGCAGGAGGGCGCCGGCGTTCTTGGCGACGGCTGCGGGACGCAGCGGCCCGCGGGTGCGGAGCTTCTGCGCGGGCTTCGCGGACGGTGCGGACGGCGCCGGCTTCGGGGCGGTGGTCGTGCTCACTGCTCCTCCTCCTGCTTCAGGATCAGGCGGAAGTAGAAGGACATGACGATGATGAGGATCAGGATCGTCAGGACGGAGATCGCGGCGGCCAGGCCGTAGTGGAACTGGCTCTGGCCCTCGACGTAGGCGAAGACCGGGAGGATCTCGGAGGCGCGGTCGGGGCCGCCCTTGTTCATCGCGTAGACCTGGGTGAAGGCCTTGAAGACCCAGATCACTTCCAGGAAGGTGGTGATCAGGAAGAAGGGCTTCAGCTGGGGGAAGACGACCTTCCAGAAGGTCTGCCAGCCGTTGGCGCCGTCCATCCGCGCGGCCTCGTACAGTTCCGCTCCGACCGTGGTGAGGCCGGCGTACATGTTGAGGGCGACGAAGGGGACCGAGCCCCAGACCACCAGGACCGTGATGATCACCAGGGTGGAGAGGCCGGTCTCGAACCAGTTGTGCTGGTCGTAGCCGGCGAAGCCGGCGGTGCGCATGACCCAGTTCATGACGCCGAACTGCTCGTCGAACAGCCACTTGAAGACCTGCACGGAGGCGACGATCGGCATGGCCCAGGCCATCACCAGCGCCATCGACAGGACCAGGCGCATCCACTTGCCGAGCTTGTTGAGCAGGATGCCGATGAGGCAGCCGACGGCCATGATGAGCGCGACGTTGGCGAAGGTGAAGCCGAAGCTGCGCAGGACGACGGTCCAGAAGTCCGAGTCGCCGAGCAGCTGGGTGTAGTTGTCGAATCCCGCGAACGGGTACTTCCGCTGGATGAACTCGATCTTGTTGATGTCCTGGAAGGACAGGATCACGTTCTTGATCAGCGGATACAGCAGCAGTGTCGCGAGGCTGAGGACCGCGGGCAGGACGAGCAGATACGGCGCCCACCCCGAGGGGAGCGACTTTCTGCCCCCGCGAGGCGACGGATGGCTGGGGCCGGTACCGGTGCCGGGCACCTTCGGCCGTCCGGCGGACTTCAGTGGTGCGTCCTGTGGAGCGTCGGTGGTCGCTCCCTGGGAGTGCACGGTCATGTCTGGGCTTCCTCGCGGTTGACTGTGGAGTCAAATGCGCGACCGGGGGCGCGGCAGGCGCTGCGGGGCGCCTGCCGCACCCCCCGGTGCGTTCACACTGCTGGGTCGTGCGGGTGCTGCTCGGTCCGTCCGTACTGCCCGGACGGACCGTACTGCGGGTGCTGCGGGTGCTGCGGGTGCTGCCGGTTCCGCGGGGCGGGACTACTTGTTGATGCGGCTCGCGATTTCCTTGTCCGCGTCCGCGCCCGCCTTGGCGGCGTCCTCACCCTTCAAGACCTTGGTCATGAACTCCTTGATGGGGTTCGGCTCGGTCTCGACGTTCGCCCAGCCCGCGGTGACCGGGGTGATCTTGCCGGAGACGGAGGCCTTGGCCATCGACTCGGCGAAGGAGCCCGGGGCGGCGGCGAAGTTCGCGGCGGCCTGGTTCGGGAGCAGGGCGCCCTCGGTGGCGGCGGCGTACTTGGTCATCTGGTCCTTGCCGGCGGCCAGCGCCAGCCACTCCTTCGCGAGCTCCTTGTTCTTGGAGCGCTCGGCGACGGCGAGGTTCGAGCCGCCCAGGAAGACGGAGCCCGGCTTGTCGGCGGTCTTGCCCGGGATCGGGAAGTAGCCGAAGTCGCCTTCCTTGCCCGCGTCCTTCAGGGCCTTCAGGGCGCCCTGGGCCTCCCAGCCGAGACCGATCCAGGACGAGACGCCGCCCTTGGGGATGATGTCGGTGGACTGCTGCGGGGTGGCCTCGTCCTTGTCCTTGGGGGCGGTGGAGAAGGACTGGAGCTTCTTGTAGAAGTCCATCGCGGAGGCGGCCTGCGGGGTGCCGAGCTGGCCCTTCCACTTGCCGCCGTCCTTGACGGCGAGGTCGCCGCCCTCGTCCCAGACGAAGCCGGCGAGGATGTACCAGCTCTGGCCGGGGAGGTAGATCGGCTGCGAGGCGGGGTCGGACGCCTTCAGCTTCTCCAGGCCGGCCACCCACTCGTCGCGGGTCTTCGGCGCGGTGATACCGGCCTTCTCGTAGGCCTTCTTGTCGTAGATGACGACGCGGTTGGCGGCGTACCAGGGGGCGGCGTAGAGCTTGCCGTCGACCTCGGCGGAGGACGTCATGCCCTTCGACCAGGCGTCGGCGCCGAGCTTGGACTTGTCGTCCGACAGGTCGGCGAGGCCACCGGTGACGGCGTAGCCGACGGTCTGGGTGTTGCCGAGCTCAAGGACGTCCGGCGGGGTGTTCTCGGAGAGGGCCGTGGTGACCTTCTCCTGGATGCCGGTCCACTTCTGCTCCTCGACCTTGACCGTGACACCGGGGTGCTTGGCCGAGAACTCCTTGTTGACCTCGTCGATCCAGGCCTTCGGTGCGGAACCGTCCATCACCCAGACGGTGATCTCCTTGGCCGCGCCACCCGATGCGTCGGTCTTCGCCTTGTCGTCGGCACCGTCGCCACACGCCGCGAGGCCGATAACCATGCCCGCGACTCCGACCGCCGCGATGAGCTTGCGCTTCACGCCACCCTCCTCAGGGATGCTGCCTGCAACTTCCCTCGCCCACCGCGGTGACGTACCAAGTACTGCCCGTGGGGCCGGGATCCGATCCATATTGGTTTAGACCAGTACCCGGAGCTTGGCCTAGACCTTTAGGGGTGTCAAGGGTCTAATGAGCGGGTGCTCGGTCCGTTACCGGACCGACACCTGGGGGAGGGAGGAGGCCTGTCCTCCCACCCGTGTCACGATGTGACCGCACATATCGGAGGAGCCGGTGACGGCAGCGAAACTGGAGTCGGGAAGGCGGGCGTCGATGTCCACCGAAGGGGCGACCACGGAGCCGGAGGGCGGGCCGGCCACTCGGACGGCGCGCGTGCCCAAGTACTACCGACTCAAGCGGCACTTGCTCGACATGACCGAAACACTCCCCCCCGGCACGCCGGTCCCGCCGGAGCGCACGCTCGCGGCCGAGTTCGACACCTCCCGGACCACCGTCCGGCAGGCCCTGCAAGAGCTCGTCGTCGAGGGCCGGCTGGAACGGATCCAGGGCAAGGGGACCTTCGTCGCCAAGCCCAAGGTCTCCCAGCCCCTGCAACTCTCCTCGTACACGGAGGACATGCGGGCCCAGGGCCTGGAGCCGACGTCCCAGCTGCTCGACATCGGCTACGTGACGGCCGACGACACCCTCGCCGGGCTGCTCAAGATCTCCACCGGCGGCCGGGTCCTGCGCATCGAACGGCTGCGCCTGGCCAGCGGCGAACCGATGGCCATCGAGACCACGCACCTGTCGGCCAAGCGCTTCCCCGCGCTGCGCCGTTCGCTGGTCAAGTACACCTCCCTCTACACCGCCCTCGCCGAGGTGTACGACGTCCGTCTCGCCGAGGCCGAGGAGACCATCGAGACCTCCCTGGCCACGCCGAGGGAGGCCGGACTGCTCGGCACCGACGTCGGGCTGCCGATGCTGATGCTCTCGCGGCACTCGCTCGACGCCGACGGCGAACCGGTCGAATGGGTACGTTCGGTGTATCGCGGCGACCGTTACAAGTTCGTTGCCCGTCTCCAGAGGCCCGCATTGTGACGGCCGGTTGACTCCCGTTTGATCCTCAGTGGACGCTCGTACCGCTATGCGGACGGGGGCTTACGTCCAGCGGTCAAGCCCCCGTAGATTCCCTGCGCTTACGCAGCTGATCAACGAGGGGACGAGGATCATGCCGGAACCGGAAGCAACGGGGACATACCGGACTCCATCACCGGAGGGCGCGGCGGGTCCGGGTGACGGACCCGGCTCGCCCTCCCGGCCGGGCGGCCTCACTCCGCAGTCGATCGCCGTGTGGGCGCTCGTGGCCCTCATCGGGGCCATCGGCTGGGGCGTGCTCGCACTGTCGCGGGGCGAGGAGATCTCGGCCGCCTGGCTGCTCGCCGCCGCGCTGGGCTCGTACGCCATCGGATACCGCTTCTACGCCCGCTTCATCTCGCACCGTGTCCTGAAGGTGGACAAGACGCGGGCGACCCCCGCCGAACGGCTCGACAACGGTGTCGACTTCCATCCCACCGACCGCCGGGTGCTCTTCGGCCACCACTTCGCCGCCGTCGCCGGCGCGGGCCCGCTCGTCGGACCGGTGCTCGCCGCGCAGATGGGCTACCTGCCGGGCACCATCTGGATCGTCGCGGGCGTCATCTTCGCCGGCGCCGTGCAGGACATGGTGACCCTGTTCTTCTCCACCCGGCGCGACGGCCGCTCGCTCGGCCAGATGGCCCGGGACGAGATAGGGCCCGTGGGCGGAGCCGCCGCCCTGGTCGCCGTGTTCGCCATCATGATCATCCTGCTGGCGGTGCTGGCCCTCGTCATCGTCAACGCCCTGGCGCACTCGCCGTGGGGCGTCTTCTCCATCGGCATGACCATCCCGATCGCCCTCTTCATGGGCGTCTACCTGCGCGTGCTGCGGCCGGGACGGGTCACCGAGGTCTCGGCCATCGGCGTCGCCCTGCTGCTGCTCGCCATCGTCGCGGGCGGCTGGGTCGCCGAGTCCTCCTGGGCGGACACCTTCACCCTGGAGAAGGAGACGCTGGTCGTCTGGATGATCGTGTACGGCTTCATCGCGTCGGTGCTGCCGGTGTGGCTGCTGCTCGCGCCCCGCGACTACCTGTCCACCTTCATGAAGGTCGGCACGATCGCGCTGATGGCGGTGGGCGTCGTCATCGCGATGCCGACCCTCCAGATGCCCTCGGTCACCGACTTCGCGGCGCGCGGCGACGGGCCGGTCTTCGCCGGCTCGATGTTCCCGTTCGTCTTCATCACCATCGCGTGCGGGGCCCTGTCCGGCTTCCACTCGCTGGTCTCCTCGGGCACCACCCCGAAGATGATCCAGAAGGAGACGCAGGTCCGGGTCATCGGCTACGGCGCGATGCTCACCGAGTCCTTCGTCGCCATCATGGCCGTGATCGCCGCCTGCATCATCGAGCCCGGCCTCTTCTTCGCCGTGAACTCCCCCGCCGGGGTCATCGGCACCACGGTCGACACCGCTTCCGCGGCCGTCACCAACTTCGGCTTCGCCATCAGCCCGGACGCCCTCGCGCAGGCCGCGAAGGACGTGGAGGAGAGCAGCCTGCTCTCCCGTACGGGCGGAGCGCCGACGTTCGCACTCGGAATGTCGGAGATCTTCTCGGCCGTCATCGGTGGCACCGCCATGAAGGCCTTCTGGTACCACTTCGCCATCATGTTCGAGGCCTTGTTCATCCTGACGACGGTCGACGCGGGCACCCGCGTGGGCCGGTTCATGCTCCAGGACACCCTCGGCAACGTGCACAAGTCCTTCAAGGACGTCAGCTGGAAGCCGGGCGTGTGGCTGGCGAGCGCCATAGTGGTCGGCGGCTGGGGCTACTTCCTGTGGGTCGGCGTCAAGGACCCGCTGGGCGGCATCAACCAGCTGTTCCCGCTGTTCGGCATCGCGAACCAGCTGCTCGCGGCAGTGGCCCTGGCGGTCTGCACGACGCTGCTCGTGAAGTCGGGCCGGCTCAAGTGGGCCTGGGTCACCGGGGTTCCGCTGGCGTGGGACGTGGCCGTCACCCTCACCGCCAGCTACCAGAAGATCTTCTCCGAGGACGTGAAGGTCGGCTTCTTCGCCCAGCGCGACAAGTACCAGGCGGGCATCGACGCCGACAAGGTCCTGCCGCCCGCCAAGACCATGGGCGACATGCACACCGTCGTCACCAACGCCACGGTCGACGGGGTGCTGTCGGTGCTGTTCGCGGTCCTGATCGTCATCGTGCTGGTGGACGCGGCCCGGACCTGCTTCAAGGCCATCGCCCACCCCGAGACGGTGCGCCTGTCCGAGGTCCCGTGGACCGAGTCGAAGATCGTAGCCCCGGCCGGGCTGATCGCCACGCCCGAGGAGAAGGCCGAACTCGCGGCGGCCGGCCTCGACGCGGGCGGCGGCCGGGCCAAGACCCCCGTCGCATGAGCGGCACGAGCGCCGCGCGCGCGGTGAGCGGGGTCCGGGGCGCGCTGTCGAAGGCCCGGTTCTACGTACGGGAGTTCTCCGGCGAGGCCGCGTACGACCGCTACGTGGCCCACGCCCGCGCCCACGACCCGCACGCCGAGGTCATGACCCGGCGCGCCTTCGAGCGGGCCCGCACCGACGCCCGCGAGGCGGATCCCCGGGAGGGCTTCCGCTGCTGCTGAGCGGCACGCGCGAGGGCCCCGCCGGCCTCGTCCGGCGGGGCCCTCGCGCGTGCCCGGCACCGGACCGCCGGGATCCGGGCGTCCGCCCGCGGCCGTCGCGCACACTCGACGCATGGACATCGTGATCAGGGCGGCGCAGCCCGCCGAATACGAAGAGCTGGGCGGGATCACCGCGCGGGCCTACCTGGAGGACGGGCTCCTCGAAGCCAACACCGACGACACGTACGAGCGGACGCTTCGGGACGTCGCGGGCCGGGCCGGATCCGGCGAGGTGCTCGTCGCCGTACTGGACGGACGCCTGCTGGGCGGTGTGACGTTCGCCCCTCCGGGCAGCCCCCTCGCCGACATCGCGGGCCCCGGCGAGGCCGAGTTCCGGATGCTCGCCGTGGCCGCCGCCGGCCGGGGCAAGGGCGCCGGCGAAGCACTCGTACGGGCCTGCGCCGACCGCGCCAGGGCCCTGCCGGGAGTGTCCCGGCTGGTGCTCTCCACCCAGCCGGGCAGCCCCGCCGCGCACCGGATCTACGAGCGCCTGGGCTTCGTGCGCACCCCGGAACGGGACTGGTCCCCGGTCCCCTCGGTGCCCCTGCTCACCTACGCCTTGGAGCTGTACGCACCCGAGCAGTAGCCACGCCGACACAACATGTGGGGGCTACCGCAACGGGCCGCCCCCACATGTATGCTCATGGCTGCTGTCGTCGCAGGGGAATCCGGTGCGAATCCGGAACTGTCCCGCAACGGTATGAAGTGCACCCATTGGTGCGTCCGGAAGTCCGAGGACCTGCCGACAGCGCGCCCGGCTCAACCGAACCGGGTGCCGATACGTCCGGGCCTCGCGGTTGGGCCGGTGGACGCCACGCGGCGCACGTACCGCCTGCCCTGTCCGGGCCGGTCCGTGGGCTTCCCGCGTGCGCCCGCTCGCCCCGCCCCGTCGAAGACCGGGCCGAGCGAGGGAGAGCTCCCCCCGTGACCATCGCGCCTGCCGCACCGCGCGCCGAGTCCGCCCAGTCCGACACCGAGGCTGCGCTCACGCCCGAGGGCCCGGGGACCGCACTGCTGCGTACCCTCACCGAGCTGACGGCCGACCTCCCCGACACCGACCCCGGCCGGGTCGCCGCCGCCGCCCTGCGCGGCCGCAGCTCCGTCGCCGACGAGGCCGAACTGCGCGGGCTGGCCACCGAGGCCGCGGCCGGTCTGATCTCCGAGGACCCGGCGTACTCCCGCCTCGCCGCCCGGCTGCTGACGCTGGCCGTCCGCGACGAGGCCGCGGGCCAGGGCTCCACGTCCTTCTCGGCGTCCGTCGCCGTCGGCCACCGCGAGGGGCTCATCGCCGACCGCACGGCCGAGTTCGTCACGACCCACGCGGCCCGCCTGGACGCGCTGGTCGAGCACACCCTCGCCGAGGGCGCCGACGACCGCTTCGGGTTCTTCGGCCTGCGCACCCTGCACAGCCGCTACCTGCTGCGCCACCCGATCACCCGTCAGGTCATCGAGACCCCGCAGTACTTCATGCTGCGCGTGGCCTGCGGCCTGGCCGAGAACGACACCGTCCAGGCCGTCGAGGAAGTGGCCTCGCTCTACCGGCTGATGAGCCGCCTCGACTACCTGCCGTCGTCCCCCACGCTCTTCAACTCCGGTACCCGGCACCCGCAGATGTCCTCCTGCTACCTGCTGGACTCCCCGCTGGACGAGCTGGACTCGATCTACGACCGCTACCACCAGGTCGCGCGCCTGTCCAAGCACGCCGGCGGCATCGGCCTCTCGTACTCCCGCATCCGCGCCCGGGGTTCCCTGATCCGCGGCACCAACGGCCACTCCAACGGCATCGTCCCGTTCCTGAAGACCCTCGACGCCTCCGTCGCCGCGGTCAACCAGGGCGGCCGCCGCAAGGGTGCCGCCGCCGTCTACCTGGAGACCTGGCACGCGGACATCGAGGAGTTCCTGGAGCTCCGCGACAACACCGGTGAGGACCAGCGCCGTACGCACAACCTGAACCTCGCCCACTGGGTGCCGGACGAGTTCATGCGGCGCGTGAACTCCGACGGGCAGTGGTCGCTGTTCTCACCGGCCGACGTCCCCGAGCTCGTGGACCTGTGGGGCGACGAGTTCGACGCCGCCTACCGCAAGGCCGAGGCGGACGGCCTGGCCCGCAAGACCATGCCCGCGCGTGACCTGTACGGCCGGATGATGCGCACCCTCGCGCAGACCGGCCAGGGCTGGATGACCTTCAAGGACGCCTCCAACCGCACGGCGAACCAGACCGCCGAGCCGGGCTCGGTCGTCCACTCCTCCAACCTGTGCACCGAGATCATCGAGGTCACCGACGACGGCGAGACGGCCGTCTGCAACCTCGGCTCGGTCAACATGGGCGCCTTCGTCGTGGACGGG
The DNA here is from genome assembly GCF_040611935.1 of Streptomyces sp. NPDC006512. Taxonomy (NCBI): domain Bacteria; kingdom Bacillati; phylum Actinomycetota; class Actinomycetes; order Kitasatosporales; family Streptomycetaceae; genus Streptomyces; species Streptomyces sp. NPDC006512. The sequence continues at coordinate 33,720 of NZ_JBEXPG010000012.1, forward strand.
GACATCGACTGGGAGCGGCTGGACGAGACCGTCCGTACGGCCGTGACCTTCCTCGACCGCGTGGTGGACATCAACTTCTACCCGACCGAGCAGGCCGGGCGTTCCAACGCCCGCTGGCGTCCGGTCGGCCTGGGCGCGATGGGTCTGCAGGACGTCTTCTTCAAGCTGAAGGTGCCCTTCGACTCCCCCGAGGCGCGGGCGCTGTCCACGAAGCTCTCCGAGCGGATCATGCTGGCCGCGTACGAGGCCTCCTGCGACCTCGCCGAGCGCAGCGGTCCGCTGCCGGCCTGGGACAAGACCCGTACCGCCCGCGGTGTCCTGCACCCGGACCACTACGACGTCGAGCTGAACTGGCCGGAGCGCTGGGACGCCCTGCGCGCCCGCGTCGCGAAGACCGGCATGCGCAACTCCCTGCTCCTGGCCATCGCGCCGACGGCGACGATCGCCTCGATCGCGGGCGTCTACGAGTGCATCGAGCCGCAGGTCTCCAACCTCTTCAAGCGCGAGACCCTCAGCGGTGAGTTCCTCCAGGTCAACGCGTACCTGGTGGAGGAGCTGAAGCAGCTCGGCGTGTGGGACGCGCAGACCCGCGAGGCGCTGCGCGAGTCCAGCGGTTCCGTGCAGGGCTTCGGCTGGATCCCGGCCGAGGTGCGCGAGCTGTACCGCACGGCGTGGGAGATCCCGCAGCGCGGCCTGATCGACATGGCGGCGGCCCGTACGCCGTTCCTCGACCAGTCCCAGTCGCTGAACCTGTTCCTGGAGACGCCGACCATCGGCAAGCTCAGCTCGATGTACTCGTACGCCTGGAAGCAGGGCCTGAAGACCACGTACTACCTGCGTTCGCGCCCGGCGACGAAGATCGCCCGTGCGGCGCAGGCCGCCGCCCCGGCGGCGCTCCCGCAGGCGGTGGCCGACGCGGAGGCGCTCGCCTGCTCCCTTGAGAACCCCGAATCGTGCGAGGCCTGCCAGTAATGAGCTCCAACGACAACAAGAACCTCCTGGACCCGGGCTTCGAGCTCACGCTGCGCCCGATGCGCTACCCGGACTTCTACGAGCGGTACCGGGACGCGATCAAGAACACCTGGACCGTCGAGGAGGTCGACCTCCACTCGGACGTCGCGGACCTCGCGAAGCTGACGCCCGGTGAGCAGCACATGATCGGCCGGCTGGTCGCGTTCTTCGCGACGGGCGACTCGATCGTGTCGAACAACCTGGTCCTGACGCTGTACAAGCACATCAACTCCCCGGAGGCGCGCCTGTACCTGTCGCGCCAGCTGTTCGAGGAGGCCGTGCACGTCCAGTTCTACCTGACGCTGCTGGACACCTACCTGCCCGACCCGGACGACCGTGCGGCCGCGTTCGACGCGGTCGAGGAGATCCCGTCGATCCGCGAGAAGGCTCAGTTCTGCTTCAAGTGGATGGACTCGGTCGAGAAGATCGACCGGCTGGAGACGCAGGCCGACCGCCGTCGTTTCCTGCTGAACCTGATCTGCTTCGCGGCGTGCATCGAGGGCCTGTTCTTCTACGGCGCCTTCGCGTACGTGTACTGGTTCCGCTCGCGCGGTCTGCTGCACGGTCTGGCGACGGGCACCAACTGGGTGTTCCGCGACGAGACCATGCACATGAACTTCGCGTTCGAGGTCGTGGACACGGTCCGCAAGGAGGAGCCGGAGCTCTTCGACGACGCGCTCCAGCAGCAGGTCACCGACATGCTGAAGGAGGCCGTGGAGGCGGAGCTGCAGTTCGGCCGTGACCTGTGCGGCGACGGCCTGCCGGGCATGAACACCGAGTCCATGCGCGAGTACCTGGAGTGCGTCGCGGACCAGCGTCTGGTGCGCCTCGGCTTCCCGCCGGTGTACGGCTCGCAGAACCCGTTCTCGTTCATGGAGCTCCAGGGCGTCCAGGAGCTGACGAACTTCTTCGAGCGCCGTCCGTCGGCCTACCAGGTCGCGGTCGAGGGCACGGTGGACCTGGACGAGGACTTCTAGTCCTCCGTCCGCGCAGGTGTGCGCCGGGAGCCGGAACGCGAACGACCGCGTCCCGGCTCCTCGCGTTTCCGGGGGCCGGGGCTCAGTGGGCCATGCGTCCCCGGCGTCCGAGGCCGAACCGGATGCCGCGCCGGCGCGGGGTGGGTTCCAGACCGCCCGCCCGCTGGCGCGGCAGCCAGACCCGCCGGGTCTCGACGGCCCGCAGCTGCCGGTCGATCCGGCGGTCGCGCCACGTCCCGTACAGGCTGGGCCCGAGCAGGACGGCGGCGAGGGCCAGGATGACGAGGTAGTTCACGAAGGTGCTCATACCTCCACTGTCCGCCTGATCCGCCATGATCGAACAGTGGCAGTACTGTCACTGAAGTACGAATTACTGCCACACTGGGGTCATGCTGACCAACGTGGCCGTGGCCCTCGTCGACGGAGTCGCCCCCTTCGAGTTCGGGATCTTCTGCGAGGTCTTCGGGATCGACCGCGGCGCGCAGGGGCTGCCGGTGTACGACTTCGCCGTGTGCGCGGCCGAGGAAGGCCCGCTGACCATGGCCGACGTCGGCTTCGCCATCGCGCCCGCGCACGGCCTGGAGCGGCTGGAGGAGGCGGACCTGATCTGTGTGCCCGCCGACCGGCAGGCGCCCGTACGGGAGTACCCCGAGCCGTACCTCGACGCCCTGCGGCGGGCCGTGGACCGGGGGGCGCGGGTGCTCAGCGTGTGCAGCGGGGCCTTCGTGCTCGGTGCGGCCGGGCTGCTGGACGGCCGGCGCTGCACCACCCACTGGATGCACGCCCCGGCGCTGGCGCGCCGCTACCCGAAGGCCCTCGTCGACCCCGACGTGCTGTACGTGGACGAGGGCCCGGTGATCACCGGGGCGGGCACCGCCTCGGGCATCGACGCCTGCCTGCACCTGGTGCGCCAGGAGCACGGCGCCGAGGTGGCCAACACCATCGCCCGGCGGATGGTCGTACCGCCGCACCGGGACGGCGGGCAGGCCCAGTACGTCCGGCGGCCGCTGCCGCGGACCGCCTGCGACACGGTGGGCGAGGTGATCGGGTGGATGGCCCGGCACCTGGAGGAGGAGATCACCGTCGAGCAGCTCGCGGAGCGGGCGCACATGTCGCCGCGGACGTTCGCACGGCGCTTCCTCCAGGAGACGGGGACCACCCCCTACCAGTGGGTGCTGCGCCAGCGGGTGCTGCTCGCGCAGGAGCTGCTGGAGTCCACCGACGAGACGGTGGACTCCATCGCGGGCCGCAGCGGGTTCGGCAACGCCGCCGCCCTGCGCCACCACTTCCTGCGCACCCTGGGCACCACCCCGAACGCCTTCCGCCGCGCCTTCCGGGGACCGCAGGCGGCCTAGTGCCGCGGCCGGGAAGGTGTGCCGGGTCGCGGCGTCCGGTGCGGTGCGTCTACGCGTTCGGGACGACCTCGTAGCGCGGGGTGTTCTCCGCCATCTGGCGCAGGGCGTCCTTGCGGTCGCGCTTCGAGAGGCGGTCGATGTACAGGTACCCGTACAGGTGGTCCGTCTCGTGCTGGAGGCAGCGCGCGAAGTAGCCGGTGCCGCGGACCTTGATCGGGTTGCCCTGGGCGTCCTGGCCGGTGACCTCGGCGTAGTCCGGGCGGGCCAGCGAGGCGTAGGCGGTCGGGACGGAGAGGCAGCCCTCGTTCGAGTCGTCCAGGACCCGCGTGCCGGCCGGCAGTTCCACCAGCTTCGGGTTGACGACGACACCGGTGTGCCGCTTGCCGTCGTCGTCCGGGCAGTCGTAGACGAAGACCTTCGCGTCCACGCCGATCTGGTTCGCGGCCAGGCCCACGCCCTCGGCGGTCTTCTGGCTCGCGAACATGTCGTCGATCAGCTGCGCCAGCTCTTCGCCGAACTCGGTGACGTCCTTGCACTCCCGGTGCAGCACCGGGTTGCCGACCACCGTGATCGGGCGGGACGTGCCCCGCTCGCGGTAGGCGAGCTCGCGCGCCTCACAGTCCTCGGTGTCCACGACGTAGCCCTCGTCGTCGACCGGGACCATCTGGTTCTCCTGCTGCGCCATGTCCGCCGTACGCCTTCCGTAAGTCACCGATGTGCCGGTACAGCCTACGGCCCGGACTCAGCAGACTTCCTCGAGATCCCGCCACTCGCGGCTGTCCGGGCTGTCGGCCACCCAGCCGTCGAGCAGCCCGCGCACCAGACCGGCCGGCGCCGCGATGCCGCACTCGCGCTCGGGCACCCACAGCGGGCCGGAACCGGCCGTGCGGTGGCCCAGCGGTCCGGGGTGCCCGGGCTCGCTGTGGTCGTGCGGGTCCAGGTGGTCCCCGGCGGCCTCGCCGCTCGGCATCGCGCTCTCCGAACAGGTCCGGCACAGCAGCCGCACCGACGAGGACCAGTCCTCGGCGGCGAAGCCCGCGTCCGAGGCCAGCTGCTCCAGCGCGTTGCGGTCGGCCTCCGTGGCCGCTTCCAGCAGCACCACCCAGGTCGGCACCGGCGAGGGCGCCCACAGCTCGATCTCGTCGAAGACCGGGTACGAGGGACCGGCCGCGGTGACCCGCTCGCCGTGCGGGACCCCGTCGTGCAGGACCACCTCGCCCCAGCGCCGCCCCGAGGAGGGCAGCGGGATCGAGAGGACCTCCATCCGGGCCGGATCGAGCCTCCGGCCCCACACGACCTCGGCCTCGCCCTCGGGCGACAGCCGCACCGCGGCGCTGCCGAGTTCCATGCCGACCGGCTCGCCCGTGCCCGCGCTGCTGTGGGGGTCCCCGGGCACCTTCAGCCCGTACGCCTGCCAGGCCCGCCGGGCCAGCGGCCAGTCCTGGAGCGCGGTCGCGGCGATGCCGACGTTCCACCAGTCCGGCGCCCCGGCCTCACGGTCCAGGAGCGCCACGGCACGCAGCCCCGCGGACCGGGCCTGCTCCCAGTCGTGGCGGAACTTGTGCAGGAGGGCCAGGTTGAACCAGGACTCCGACAGCCAGGGCTCCAGGTCCGCCGCTCTGGTCAGGAGCGCGCCCGCGTCCTCGTACCGCCCGTCACCGATCAGCGTGAACGCGCGGTCGGTGGCCTGCCGCCACGAGGCGGAGGGCCGATGCCGTACCTTCCCGAAGATCCTCACGATTCCCGCCTGCCGGTCCAACGGTGCAGCCTTGCGGACACCCTCACGGACACTCTTACTGCATCCAACCATGCCCGCTCGGACGGCCGCTCATTACCCATGGGTTACCCCGGTGGGACGGGTACGACTCTGCCCCGCCCGCCCCTGGCCAGAACCCTGGCCAAGGACTCCACGACCTCCGGCTGGTAGTCGCGCCCGGTGCCCAGCCGGAGCTGCTCCAGCGCGGCCAGTGAGCCGCCCGGGTGACGGGTCCCGCCCGCCAGGTCGTCGTACGCGTTGACCGCGCGCACGATGCGGGCCGCGACGGGCTGCTCCCGGTACGGGTCCGCCTGGCGTTCCACGATCACCGCCACCTCGGCCGGGACGCCGGTCTGCCGCGCCACCTCGCCGCCGAGCTCGGCGATCCGGCGGGCCTCGGCGGCGGGCAGCTCGGCGGTGGCCCCGCAGGGGACCGGGTCGACGAGCGACAGCTGGCCGATGTCGTGCATCAGGGCCGCGTACTCCAGCACCGTGAGCTCCCGCTCCGAAAGACCGAGCTCCCGGCCGACGGCGCAGCTCAGCGCCGCGACCCGGCGGGAGTGCCCGGGCGGGGTGTACCCGGCGATCTCGGTGGCCCTGGCCAGGGAGGTGATCGTCTGGCGGTAGGTGGTGCGCACGGCGGTGATCCGGTGGAAGGACATCTGGGTCAGCAGCAGCGGCACGCTGAAGACGGGCAGGGCCCACGGGCCCGCCACGGCCACGCCGAGGGCCATCACCACGCCGGTGGCGCAGATCGCCGAGCCGATGCCGAGCTGCGCGCGCAGTTCGTCGCGCAGCAGGGGGCCGTAGGGCCACCCGGTGCGGGCCCCGGCCAGGACGGCGGCGAGGACGGCGTCGCACAGGGCGGTGAGGCCGAGCACGAACAGCAGGAACAGGACGAGGTACGGTCCCTGCCCGATCCACTCCCCCAGCCGCCCGGAGTTGTAGAGCGGCTGGAAGCAGGCGGCGGCGAAGGCGACGGTGAGGACCCGCCGGGCCACGTGGTCGAGGGCGGGGCCGCGGCCGCGGGCGACGTGCGGGACGGCTCCGACGAGCGCGGCCGCGACGACGACCGTGACGGTCTGGAGGACCCCGTGGTGGGTGGGGTGCCCGGCGTTCTGGCCGAGGAGGGCGTAGGCGAGGGCTCCGGCGGAGCCCAGCGGCGCGGGCTGGCGGTCCTCGGGCGGCAGGTGCCCGGCGCCCGCGCCGGGGCGGCCCGCGCGGGGATCGCGGCGGGCGAGCTCGCCGACGGTGATCAGGGTGCCGAAGGCGAGGGCCACGCCCGGTTCGAGGACGCCGGTCCACAGGGTGTGGCCGAGCCCGGCCAGGGTCAGCAGGACGGCGGCCCCGCGCACGGCGTGTACGGCGAAGGCTCTCACCGGGGGCCCCGGACGGGACGGGAGCGGGCCGCCGCGGCGCCGCCGTTCAGCGGGTCCCGCGTCCCGCGGGCCTCGGCGGCGGTCCCCGTCCGGGCCTCGGGGCCCGGGCCGGGACGGGCCGAATCCACCGGGTCCGCCGGGTCCGCCGTCGCCGGCGGGCCGGCCGCGTCCGCCGCGTCCGCCGCGTCCGTCGGGCCCGTGTCGCGGCCCTGCGCCGGCAGGCCCGTGGGCGCCTGCGTCCCCGGGCCGGGTCCCCCGGTGGCGGAGCTGATGACCTGGAGGTCGTCGTCGGAGGTGACCACCGGGTGCCAGCCGTGCCGGCCGATGGCGCCCACCAGGGCCCGGACCATGGCGGGGTCGTACTGGGTGCCCGCGCAGCGTTCCAGCTCCGCCAGGGCGACCGCCACCGGGCGGGCCCGGCTGTAGGAGCGGGTCGAGGTCATCGCGTCGAAGGAGTCGGCCACCGCCACCACCCGGGCCAGGACCGGGATCTGCTCGCCGTTCAGCCCGTACGGGTATCCGGTGCCGTCGACCCGCTCGTGGTGGTGCAGGATCGCGGACCGGGCCTCCCCCAGGAAGCCGATGCCGCGCACCATCTCGTGGCCGTACTCGGGGTGCAGCTCGATGACCCGGCGTTCCTCGGGGGTCAGCGGGCCGTCCTTGCGCAGCAGCCGGGTCGGTACGCCGAGCTTGCCGACGTCGTGCAGGATCCCGGCGATGCGGACGGTCTCCAGGCGCTCCTCGGTCATGCCCAGCTCCCGGGCGATCATCGCGGAGGCCTGGCCGACCCGCTCGCTGTGGCCGCGCGTGTAGCGGTCCTTGATGTCGACGGCCTGGACGAGGGCCCGGATCGTGGCCTGGTGGGCGGCGCTCTCGCGGTGGTACTGGGCGAAGACCCAGCAGGAGATGTACATCGGCAGCAGGACGAGCAGCGCGGCCGGAAGCCCGTACGGACTGCGCCACATGACGGCCATCATCAGCCCGGCGAGGCCGTGGACGCAGTGCGGCAGCAGGGAGCGGGTGAGCAGGCCGCGCCAGGCGGTGGCGGCCGGGCGGCGTTCGGCGGCGGCCAGGACGAGCCCGTCGAGGGCGGTGAGCACGAGGCAGAAGGCGACGGCGGCGGCCGCGGCGGGGAGCATCGCGTACGGGAAATCCGCCACCCACGCGGACGGGTCGCCGTGCGCGTGGCCGTCCGGCGGTCCGGAGCCGCCGCCCGCGGCGCCGTCGGCCCCGGCGAGCGCCCGGCGGCCGCCGAGGAGCCCGAACGCCTGTCCGGCCGTCCACGCCGCCGTCGCCTGCTGGGCGCCGTGCCACACCCGGCGCACCCCGGCGGGCCGTTGGACCACGGCCTGGGCCAGCCCGCCGGGCACCGCGACGAGCGCGGCGGCGGCGGGCGGCAGCAGGAAGACGGCGGCCAGGACGACGGGGAAGAAGGAGCCGATGCCCTCGGGGACCCGCTGCCCCAGCAGGGGGCAGATCCGGACGAGTTCGCAGCCGAGGTAGAGCACGGCCAGCAGGGCGACGGCGGCCCACGGGGTCGCCGGGTCGGTCAGGGCGGGGGCGACGCACGCGAGGGCGGCGAGGACCGCGCACAGGACGCAGGCGCGCGCCGCCGGCGGAAGTACCCGCATGGCGTTCTCCTCCCCCTGTGCCGTACCGGCCGGATACCGAAATCAAACCAGTACCGCGAGGGGAGAATAGGACGGCCCCCGAGTGAAGAGGGGCCCCTTTGTGCATTGCGCCGTACGGGCGCCCCCGGATTAGCACCTTCGGGTGAACGAAGTGCCCTTCCGGGGGCGGTTGTTCAGCCGGTCGCCGGACCGGCCGTCACATCGTGATCGGGTACGGCCTGACCTGATCTGATCAGTTCGATCCGGCCCATGACCTTGGAGCGGAGATCGGACGGCACGTCGTCCGATCCGCAGCAACGCTTCACCAGCTTCTTCACGGCCTGTTCCAGGCCGTACTTCTCCAGACAGGGATTGCACTCGCCGAAGTGGGTCTCGAACTTCGTGCAGTCACTGTCGGGCATCTCGTGGTCCAGGAACTCGTAGAGATGGTCCAGGACCTCGGCGCACTCCGTCTCGTGCGGCTCTCCGCAGCTCATGAGCCTGAGCCTTTCAGGTCGTTCGACTCTCCCGCGCCGGCGGGGACCAGCCCGCGCTCGCGGGCATAGTCCTCCAGCATTCCGCGGAGTTGACGGCGGCCACGGTGCAGTCGCGACATGACCGTACCGATGGGTGTACCCATGATGTCCGCGATCTCCTTGTACGCAAAGCCCTCTACGTCGGCAAGATAGACCGCGATGCGGAACTCTTCCGGAATGGCCTGGAGCGCTTCCTTCACATCGGAATCGGGCAGGTGGTCGAGCGCCTGCGATTCCGCGGAACGCAAACCGGTCGACATGTGCGACTCGGCGCGCGCCAGCTGCCAGTCCTCGATCTCCTCCGCGGCGCTGCGCTGCGGCTCGCGCTGCTTCTTGCGGTAGGAGTTGATGAACGTGTTGGTCAGGATGCGGTACAGCCACGCCTTGAGATTGGTGCCCTCACGGAACTGGTGGAAGGACGCGTACGCCTTCGCGTACGTCTCCTGGACCAGGTCCTCGGCGTCGGCCGGGTTACGCGTCATACGCAGCGCGGCGGAGTACATCTGGTCGAGGTAGCCGAGGGCGTCCCGCTCGAAGCGCGCATTGCGCTCCGGGGTCGTCTCCTGCGCCTGGCCTTCGTCGGTCCCAGCGACAGGACCCACCTCCTCCGACAGCGTGGCGGCTCCGAAAGCGGATCCGCTCGAATCGGAGAATAGTCGACCATCCCGGCCTTCCGCCGCCCGAAGCGAAGCGCGCTTCGGCCCGGGCAGAACGGTCCAGTCCAGGTCAGCGGCCTGCGGACGGTTCTGGCTGATGACCTGGGTCATGCGGTCCCTCTTCCTCCGACGTGTTTCCCGTGCGTACCGACACTCCGCACAACAGGGCCCCGGGGCCCCGCATTCCCGGGCTCCGCACGCCGTCGCGGGCCGTTCCGGGCGGCGGCGGGAGGCGGGTGAGCGGGATCACCCGAAAATGTGTCAGGTCGTCCTCACCCGCTGAGCCGGGCGAGCCACGGGGCCACCGCGCCGGTGATCACCGCGAGGGTCTCCTCCTGCGTCGGGCCGGCCTTCTTCGGCACCGCGAAGCCGTGGTCCCCGTACGGCACCTCGACCAGCTCGTACGGGTCCGGCCCGGCCGGCTCGGGGAACTCCTCGGGCCGCCCGAAGGGGTCCCGGCCGCCCTGGAGCACGAGGACGGGCCGCCCGGCGCCCAGCAGCTCCGCCGCCCGGGACTTCTCGGGCCGGCCCGGCGGGTGCAGCGGGAAGGCCAGCGCGAGCACCCCGGCCGCCCCCAACGCGTCGGCCGTCCGGCAGGCCACCCGGGCCCCGGCGCTGCGCCCGCCCGCGACCACCGGCAGCCCGGGCCGCGCCAGGGCGGGCCACAGGCCCCGCCAGCCCTCGTCCAGCACCTTGGGCGCGGCGGCGACCTTCTTCCCGGCGACCCGCCAGGGCTGCTCCACGAGGGCGACGGTGACCCCCTGCGGCGGCAGGGCCGCGGCCAGGGCCTGGAGGTCCCGGGCCTCGATCCCGCCCCCGGCGCCGTGGCTCACGGCGAGGACGAGCCGCGCCGCGCGGGCGCGGTGCCAGGTGACGCGGGCCTCGCCCGCCGGGGTGTCGACGCTCTCGGTGGTCACGGCTCGCTGCGCTGTCATGGGGCGATCATGCCCGGTCAGGGCGACCGTTCCGGTTCACGGGGGCGTGCCGTGCCGGTTCACGGGCGCGTACCGGTTCACGGGCGCGGGTCGGTTCAGAAGAGCGTGCCCTCTTCCGGCGCGGCGAGCTCGCCCAGCAGCTCCGGCCCGTTGTTGCGCACGTTGCTCACGGCGGTGGACACCGGGTAGGCGCGCATCAGGCCGCCCGGCGGCGGCGCCAGCAGGTCCCGCAGTTCGGTCTCGTCGGTGCGGGCCGGGTCCAGCCAGGCGTCCCAGCGGTCCGGGGTGAGCATGAGCGGCATCCGGGGGTGGATGTCGGACAGGGACTTCGGCCCCTCGGCCGGGCCCGCGCCCAGCGGCGCGGTCTCGGCCTCGGCGGTGATCACCGAGCAGGTCACCCACCAGGCCAGCGGGTGCTCGTCGGGCAGGGTCCGGTCGCGCCAGAACTCGTAGAGGCCGGCCATGGCGAAGACGGAGCCGTCGGTGGGGAGCACGAAGTAGGGCTGCTTGCGGGCCCGCTTCTTCTTCCCCTCCACCTCCAGCTGCCGTTCGTCGTGGGCGGTGACCCACTCGTAGTAGCCGTCGGCGGGGACGATGCAGCGGCGCTGCGCGAAGGGCCGGCGGAAGGACGGCTTCTCGTGCAGGGTCTCGGACCGCGCGTTGATCATCCGGGCGGCGCCCTCGGGGCTCTTCGCCCAGGACGGCACGAGCCCCCACCTCAGCGTCCTCAGCTGGCGAACCGGACGGGGGTCCGGCGCGTCTTTGAGGGGACGGTCGAGGACGACGTGGACCTCCTTGGTCGGAGCCACGTTCCAGTCGGGGGCCAGCGTCTCCCGCGGCTCCCACCTCTCGATGCCGAATATCCCCGCCAGTTCCTCGGGCGTACGACTCGCCGCAAACCTTCCGCACATGGCTGACACACTGCCATGGCACCCGCACACCACCGCAAGGAGTCCGCCAACCCATGGACAGCATCACTGCGGCCGGCCTCTGGGACCGGCTCACCGGGATACAGCCGGAGCCCGACCTGTGGCTGGTGGCCGCCACGGGCCTGGCCGCACTGGCCGTGGTCGCGGCCCGCCCGCTGTGGCGGCCGGCCCGCAACGCGATCACCATCGCGCACGAGGGCGGCCACGGACTGCTCGCCCTGCTGTGCGGGCGCCGCCTCGACGGGATCACGCTGCACTCCGACACCAGCGGGCTCACCGTCAGCCGCGGCAAGCCCTACGGGCTCGGCATGATCCTGACCGCCGCCGCCGGGTACACCGCGCCGTCCCTCCTCGGCCTGGGCGGGGCCGCCCTGCTGTCGGCGCACCGGATCACCCTGCTGCTGTGGGCGGCGAGCGCGCTGCTGGTCCTGATGCTGGTGATGGTCCGCAACGCGTACGGGGTGCTGACGGTGGTGCTGACCGGCGCCGCGTTCGTCCTGGTGTCCTGGCTCGCCCCGGCCGAGGTGCAGGCCCTGTTCGCGTACGCGGTGGTGTGGTTCCTGCTGCTGGGCGGCGTCCGGCCGGTCTTCGAACTCCAGGCGAAGCGGCGGCACGGCGGGGCGCCGGATTCGGACGCGGACCAGCTGGGGCGGCTCACGCACGTGCACCCGGTCGTCTGGCTCCTGTTCTTCCACGTGGTCGCGCTCTGCGCGCTCTTCGGCGGCGGGCGCTGGCTCCTCGGCGCCTGAGACGGGACCGCGATCAAGATCTGGGTCCGGAGGAAGCCACTAAAGTGGAGGCCATGACCGAGACCCCCGCGCTCCACACCCTCTGGCCCGCTCCCCTCGCGGACGGGGCCGTCCACGCCACCGTCACCGTGCCGGGCTCCAAATCGGTCACCAACCGCGCCCTCGTCCTCGCCGCGCTCGCCGCCGAGCCGGGCTGGGTGCGCCGTCCGCTGCGCTCGCGCGACTCCCAGCTGATGTCGGACGCGCTGCGCGCGCTGGGCGTCGGCATCGAGGAGACCGTCGCCTCCAGCTCGGCCGACGGGGACAGCGGCGAGGCCTGGCGGATCATCCCGGCCGGCCTGCACGGCCCGGCCACCGTCGACGTCGGCAACGCGGGCACGGTCATGCGCTTCCTGCCGCCCGTCGCCACCCTGGCCACCGGTGACATCCGCTTCGACGGCGACCCGCGCTCCTACGAGCGCCCCCTCGGCGAGGTCATCAACGCCCTGCGCGCCCTCGGCGCCCGCATCGACGACGACGGCCGGGGCGCGCTGCCCCTGACCGTCCAGGGCGGCGGGGCGCTGGAGGGCGGCACGGTCGAGATCGACGCGTCCAACTCCTCCCAGTTCGTCTCCGCGCTGCTGCTGTCCGCCCCGCGCTTCAACCAGGGCGTCGAGGTCCGGCACACCGGTGCGACCCTGCCGTCGATGCCGCACATCCGGATGACGGTCGAGATGCTGCGCGCCGCCGGCGCCCAGGTCGACACCCCCGAGTCCGGGGGCGAGAAGAACGTGTGGCGGGTCGCGCCCTGCGCACTGCTCGGCCGCGACATGGTCGTGGAGCCCGACCTGTCCAACGCCCAGCCGTTCATGGCCGCGGCCCTGATCACCGGCGGCACGGTCACCATCCCCGACTGGCCGCGCCGCACCACCCAGCCCGGTGACGCGCTGCGCCGGATCTTCACGGAGATGGGCGGTTCCTGCGAGCTGACCGACGAGGGCCTGGTCTTCACGGGCACCGGGAAGATCCACGGCATCGACGTGGACCTGTCCGAGGTCGGCGAGCTGACCCCCGGCATCGCGGCGGTCGCGGCGCTGGCCGACTCCGAGTCGGTCCTGCGCGGCGTCTCGCACCTGCGCCTGCACGAGACGGACCGGCTGGCGGCCCTGACGGCCGAGATCAACGGTCTCGGCGGCGACGTCACCGAGACCGCCGACGGCCTGCACATCCGTCCGCGTCCGCTGCGCGGCGGCGTCTTCCACACCTACGACGACCACCGGATGGCGACCGCCGGCGCGGTGATCGGCCTGGCCGTGGAGGGTGTGGAGATCGAGAACGTGGCGACGACCGCGAAGACCCTGCCGGACTTCCCGAAGATGTGGACGGACATGCTCGCCGGAACGGGTGCGGGAGCGTAGGGCCCGTCATGCGCAGGTACGGCAAGCACACCGACGAGGACGACATCCGCCAGCGCCCGAACCCCAAGGGCAACCGGCCGCGGACGAACATCAGGCCCAAGCACGAGGACGCCTCGGAGGGCTTCGTCCTCACCGTCGACCGGGGCAGGCTGACCTGCCTGGTCGAGGACCGCACGGTGCACGCGATGAAGTCGCGCGAACTGGGCCGCAAGGCCGCGGTGGTGGGGGACCGGGTCTGGATCGTCGGCGACCTGTCCGGCAAGAAGGACACCCTCGCCCGGATCGTGCGGATCGAGGAGCGCAGGTCCGTCCTGCGGCGCACCGCGGACGACGACGACCCGTACGAGCGGGTGGTCGTGGCCAATGCCGACCAGCTGGCCATCGTCACGGCGCTGGCCGATCCGGAGCCCCGGCCCCGGATGATCGACCGCTGCCTGGTGGCCGCGTACGACGCCGGGCTGGAGCCGCTGCTCGTCCTCACCAAGTCCGACCTGACGTCCGCCGACAAGATCCTGGAGATCTACTCCACCTTCGGCCTGAACTACGTCGTCACCAACCGCGAGGAGCTGGCGACGGGCGACGCGGCCGAGCGGGTGCGCGAGCGCCTGAACGGCCGGATCACCGCCTTCGTCGGCCATTCGGGCGTCGGCAAGACCACCCTGGTGAACTCGCTGGTCGCCGAGGGCCGCCAGCGCGCCACCGGCCGCGTCAACGCGGTCACGGGCCGCGGCCGGCACACCACGACCTCCGCGCTGGCCCTGCCGCTGCCCTCCGGGGACGGCTGGGTCATCGACACCCCGGGCGTGCGTTCCTTCGGCCTGCACCACGTGGATCCGTCCCGGGTGATCCTGGCCTTCCCGGACCTGGTGCCTGGGACGGAGGAGTGCCCGCGGGCGTGCAGCCACGACGAGCCGGACTGCGCGCTCGACGCGTGGGTGGAGGGCGGCCACGCCGACCCGGCCCGCCTGTACTCGCTGCGGCGGCTGCTGCAGACGCGCGAGCGGCGCGAGGGCGACTGACCCCGTCCGGCGGGGCCGGCACTGGTTTACCAGCAGTCACATCGGGATAAATGCTCATCGCACCAAGTGACAGGACGTCACGTGACGCGGGGAGGCACAAGCCATGGCGTGGCTGCTGGTCGTGGTCGCCGGACTCCTGGAGACCGGTTTCGCGGTCTGCCTCAAGCTGTCCCACGGGTTCACCCGGCTGTGGCCGACGGTCGCCTTCGCCTGCTTCGCGCTCGGCAGCTTCGGCCTGCTGACGCTCGCGCTCAAGAAGCTGGACGTCGGCCCGGCGTACGCGGTGTGGACCGGCATCGGTGCGGCCGGGACCGCGATCTACGGCATGGTCTTCCTCGGGGACCTGGTCTCCACTCTGAAACTCGTCTCGATCTCGCTGGTCATCCTGGGGGTCATCGGGCTCCAGCTGTCCGGTTCGGCCCACTGAGCGGCGTACCGGGCGCGGCCCCCTGGAGCGGCAGCAGCCGCCCCGGGCCGGCGTCGTCCTCCCCCGGGGCGAGGACGTAGGAGAGGGCGAGCCGTACGACGAGCTCGCACCGCTGCGCCGGTTCCGGCGCGAGCGCGGCCGCCGCCCGGTCCCGGACGGTACGGACCAGCTCGGCGGGCCCGAGCGCCGGCTGCCCCGGCCGTAACCCCATCGTGGGCGGCGACGGCAGGGCCCCGTCCCAGCATCCCGTCAGCAGGGCCCGTACGAGGGGCTGCGCCCTGGCCTCCCGTACGGTCCACTCCGCGACCGCCGCGAGCCGTTCCGCGGCCGGGGCCGGGGACCCCTCGGGGGCGAGCGCCCGGTCCACGCCGTCGAGGTACCGGTCGGCGGCGCGGCGCACCAGGGCGCGGCCGAGGCCGGCCTTGCCGCCGAACTCGTTGTAGAGGGTCTGCCGGGACACCCCGGCGACGGCCGCGACCTCGGTCATCCGCACGGCCGGCCAGGGGTGCGCGGACAGGGCGGCTTCGGCCGCTCGCAGCAGGGACTCCCGGGCTGCCGGCATCGTCGCTCCCCCCATGGCCTCTCCCGCCAGAGTTGACGGGGCGCCAGGTCCTGTCAAGGGCGCCTCCCGGCCGCACTGTGGGACCCGTTCGCCGGTCCGCGGGAGTGTCGATACTGTTCGGGCATGCCCGAGTATGACGATGACCTGCGCCTCGCCCTCGAACTCGCCGACGCGGCCGACGCGGCCACGATGGAGCGGTTCCGCGCCCTCGACCTGGCGGTCGAGACGAAGCCCGACATGACCCCGGTGAGCGAGGCGGACACCGCCGCCGAGGAGATCGTCCGGGCCGGGATCCTGGCCGCGCGGCCCTCCGACGCGATCCTGGGCGAGGAGTACGGCCTCAAGGGCGAGGGCCCGCGCCGCTGGGTCGTCGACCCGATCGACGGTACGAAGAACTACGTGCGCGGGGTTCCCGTGTGGGCGACGCTGATCTCCCTCACGACCGAGGGCGCCGACGGGGTGTTCCGGCCGGTCGTCGGGGTGGTCTCCGCCCCGGCACTGGGCCGCCGCTGGTGGGCGGCGAAGGGTTCGGGTGCCTTCGCGGGCGGCGCGCTCGGCGAGACCACCCCCCTCGGGGTGTCGAAGGTCTCCACCCTCGGCGACGCCTCCTTCGCTTACTCCTCGCTGAGCGGCTGGGAGGAGCAGGGCCGGCTGCCCGGCTTCCTGGACCTGACCCGCGCGTGCTGGCGCACCCGGGGCTACGGCGACTTCTGGCCGTACATGATGGTCGCGGAGGGCTCGCTGGACCTGTGCGCCGAGCCGGAGCTGAACCTGTGGGACATGGCCGCCCTCGCGGTCGTCGTCGAGGAGGCGGGCGGGCGTTTCACCAGCCTGGACGGTGCGGAGGGGGTGCACGGCGGGAACGCCGCGGCCTCCAACGGCCTGCTCCACGAGGAGATGCTGGGCCTGCTCCGGCCGCGCGCCTGACCTTCCGCGCGCGGGTGAGTGCGCCGAGCGCGCCCCCTTGTTGGGCCCCCGCCCCCGTGGGAATCTGAGAATCCCCCCGCTTGTGCGCTTGTGAAGCATTTCTCTAGGAGTGCCTCACCGGAGCACCCACCCAAGCGCGGGGACTCACCCAGGAGGTGGCTCTCTTCATGCTCGTCCGCGACGCCATGAGCACCGTGATCCTCACCCTCGGACCCGCGCACACCCTCCGTCAGGCGGCCTGCCTGATGTCCGGCCGGCGCGTCGGCGCGGCCGTCGTCCTCGATCCCGACCACAGCGGCATCGGCATCCTGACCGAGCGCGACATCCTCAACTCCCTCGGCGCCGGTCACGATCCCGACCGGGAGTCCGTGGGCCCGCACACCACCAACAACGTGGTCTTCTGCACCCCGGACGCCACCCTGCGGGAAGCGGCCGAGGCCATGGTCCGCGGCGGCTTCCGCCATCTGATCGTGCTGGAGGACGGCGGCCCGGTGGGCATCGTGTCCGTACGCGACGTCGTCCGCTGCTGGGCGCCGGCCCGGCGGACGGTGCCCGCCTGACCGGCGCCCGTACGCGAAACGGCCGTCGGGCCGGAACCCCGACTGGGGGTTCCGGCCCGACGGCCTGCTACGACAAGCAGGTCAGTCAGCCGCGAAGGGCCTGGACCGCGGCTTCCAGCCGCTTGCCGAAGTCACCGTCCGCCTGGCGGAAGTTGTCGATCGCCCGCTCGGCGATGTCGTCGCGCGAGACCTTGGCGATGAAGCCGGAGAGGTTCTCGATCAGACGGGTCTTCTCGTCCTCGGAGTACAGGCGGTAGAGGTTGCCCGCCTGGACGAAGTCGTTGTCCTCGGCGTGCGAGGGGGTGGCGTGGTTGCCCGTGCCGCCGGTGACGGCGGAGGACTGCCACAGCGGGCGGTCCGTCTGGAAGGGGCCGCCGAAGCTGTTGGGCTCGTAGTTCTTCGCGCCCTTGTGACGGCCGTCGTACAGGAAGCCGTCGCGGGAGTTGGTGCGCGCCTCGGTGGCGTGCGGACGGTTCACCGGCAGGTGGTCGGCGTTGATGCCGACCCGGTAGCGGTGGGCGTCGCCGTACGCGAAGAGACGGCCCTGGAGCATCTTGTCCGGGGAGGGACCGATGCCGGGGACGAAGTGCGCCGGGCTGAAGATGGACTGCTCGACCTCGGCGAAGACGTTCTCCGGGTTGCGGTTGAGCTCCAGCTTGCCGATCTCGATCGGCGGGTAGTCCTCGTGCGGCCACACCTTGGTGAGGTCGAACGGGTTGAAGCGGTACTCCGCCGCCTCGGCCGCCGGCATGATCTGGACCTGGACGGTCCAGGACGGGAAGTCGCCGCGCTCGATGGACTCGCGCAGGTCGCGCTGGTGGGAGTCCGGGTCCTCACCGGCGAGGGCGTTGGCCTCGGCCTGGGTGAGGTTCTTGATCCCCTGGTCGGTCTTGAAGTGGTACTTGACCCAGAAGACCTCGCCGGCCTCGTTGTTCCACTGGAACGTGTGCGAGCCGTAGCCGTTCATGTGGCGGTAGGACGCCGGTATGCCCCGGTCGCCGAACAGCCAGGTCACCTGGTGCGTGGACTCGGGCGACAGACCCCAGAAGTCCCAGACGTTGTCGGGCTCCTGCGAACCCGTGTAGGGGTCGCGCTTCTGGGTGTGGATGAAGTCGGGGAACTTGATCGCGTCCCGGATGAAGAAGACCGGGGTGTTGTTGCCGACGAGGTCGTAGTTGCCCTCTTCGGTGTAGAACTTCAGCGCCCAGCCGCGCGGGTCACGGCGGGCGTCGGCGCCGCCGAGGCTGTCGGCGACGGTGGAGAAGCGCAGGAAGGTCTCGGTCTCCTTGCCGACCTCGGAGAGGAACTTGGCCCGGGTCCACTGGGAGACGTCACGCGTGAGGGTGAAGGTGCCGTAGGCGCCGGCGCCGCGGGCGTGCACCACGCGCTCCGGGATGCGCTCGCGGTTGAAGTGGGCGAGCTTCTCCAGCAGCAGCTGGTCCTGGACGAGGACCGGCCCGCCGATACCGGCGGCCTCACTGTTCTGGTTGTCGGCGACCGGAGCCCCGGCCTCCGTGGTGAGCGGTCCCTGCGTCACGTGCGCCTCCTGCGTCATTACTGCTGGTCCTGTCCTTGGTGTTTGCCGTACACGATCCTACGATGGACTTTGTCTAAGTCAAGTAAGCATCCAATTCCACACCGGTTCGGGATCTACACCGAATCGCCTCGCTGTTAGGCTGGCGTCCATGAGTGACCTGCTGGAACGACTCCGCGGACGCGGCTGGCGCATGACGGCCCAGCGCCGTGTCGTCGCCGAGGTGCTCGACGGTGACCACGTTCACCTGACGGCAGACGAGGTGCACGCGCGCGCCGTGACCAAACTGCCCGAGATCTCTCGAGCCACGGTCTACAACACCTTGGGCGAGCTCGTGAGCCTCGGCGAGGTCCTGGAAGTGTCGACGGACCGGCGCGCCAAGAGGTACGACCCGAACGCCCACCGCCCCCACCAGCACCTGGTCTGCGCCCAGTGCGGCGCGATCCGCGACGTCCACCCGGCGGGCGACCCGCTGGCCGACCTGCCGGCCGGCGAGCGCTTCGGCTTCGTGGTCTCGGCGGTCGAGGTGACGTACCGCGGGGTGTGCCCGAACTGCGCGGGCGCGTAGCCGCGCGACCGGGCGGGAACGCGAGGACGGGCCGGGGGCGGAACCCCCGGCCGTCATTTTTTGCCGCTTGGCATCCGGAAACGACTCGAGGCCCGGATCCATGGGATCCGGGCCTCGGGCCTTCAGTAGCGGGGACAGGATTTGAACCTGCGACCTCTGGGTTATGAGCCCAGCGAGCTACCGAGCTGCTCCACCCCGCGTCGGTAAACCCCACTGTACGGGGAGGCCGACGGCAGATGCAAATCCGTTAACGGGCTCCCCGGGAGCCCGGACCGGGCCCGGGTCAGGCGGAGAGTTCCTCGGCCAGCGCGTCGCGCAGCCGGGCCGCCCGCTCCGAGACCTCCGCCGGGCCCAGCTCCATGGCCCGGACGCACCACTTCTGCCCCTCGGCGAGGTCCCCGTGGCGGGCGGCGAGCAGCCCCAGCCGCAGCGCGGCCCGGCCGTGGCCGGCCACCGCGGCGCGGGTCCACCACAGGGCGGCCTCCGGCTCGTTGCCCTCGCGCGCCAGCAGCAGCCCGAGGTTGAAGGCGCCGTTGCGGGAGCCGGCCTCGGCCGCCTCCCGGTACCACCGGGCAGCCACCGCCAGGTCGCCCCGGGCGGCGGCCAGCATTCCGACGCGCACCTGTGCCCGGCGGTGGCCCTGCTCGGCGGCCCGCTCGTACCACTCCTCGCTCTCGGTGCGCGCGGCTCCGCCCGCCGGCTCGCCGAGGGCCACCGGCTCCGGCGGCGGGGCCAGCGACTCCAGCAGCGAGGCCAGCCGGAAGGCCGCCTCGGCACTGCCGCCGCCCGCCGCGCAGCGCAGGTGCCGCTCGGCGGCCCGCTCGGCGCCGTCCCGCACCAGGGCGATCCCGACCTGGAGCGCCGCGTCGGTGTGCCCGGCCGCGGCGGCCCGCTCGTACCACTTCAGCGCGGTGCGGTCCTCGTCCCGGCTCGCGAAGAGGATCCCGAGGTTGAAGGCCGCGTCCACGCTGCCGGCCTCGGCCGCCTTCGAGAACCAGGGCTCGGCCCCGGCCGCGTCCCCGCCCTGGAGCAGCAGGATCGCGAGCGCGTTGGCCGCCTCCCGGTGCCCGGCGTAGGCGGCCCGGCGGTACCACTGCTCGGCCTGCGCGGTCCGCTCCTGCGCGGCGCACAGCAGGGCGAGGTTGTACGCCCCGTTCTGGTCGCCGGCGTCCATGGCGGCCCGGTACCAGCGCTCCGCGGTCTGGGTCTCCCCCCGCGCGGCGTGCAGCGCGCCCAGCGCGTTCGCGGCGTTGCCGTCGCCGTCCTGTGCGGCCCGGAGCCACCAGGTCGCCGCGTTCTCCTCGTCCCCGGCGTCGCGCAGCAGGAAGCCGAGGGCGCAGGCCGCCCGGGCCTCGCCCTGCTTCGCCGAGCTCAGGTACCAGCGGCCGGCCTCCTTCAGCTCGCCCCGCGCCTCCAGCAGGGCGCCCAGGTGCAGGCCGGCCCGCCGGTGGCCGCGCGCGGCGGCCTGGCGGTACCACTGCTCGGCCTCCTTGGGGTCGCCCTTGCGCAGGTGGCGCGCCAGCCGGTACGCCGCTTCGCGGTGCCCCTGCTCGGCGGCGGCCCGGAACCAGCGCTCCACTCCCTTGTCCCCGCGGTGTTCGAGGAGGTCGGCCAGCCCGTACGCGCCCAGGGCGTGGCCGGACTCCGCCGCCTGGCGCATCCAGTACTCGGCGGCGGGCTCGTCCCCGCGCTCGCGGTAGTGGCGGCCCAGGGCGTGCGCGGCGGGGGCGGATCCGGCGACGGCGGCGACGCGCCACCAGCCGGCGGCCTCGTCGGGGTGGCCGCGCTGGTGCAGGAGGACTCCGAGGTTGTTCGCGGCGGCGCGGTCCCCTTCCCCGGTGGCGCCGCGCAGGTAGGGTTCCGCCCCGGCCAGGTCGCCGCGGCGCAGCAGGAGGGCCCCGAGCACGCTCATGGCTCCGGGGTCGCCCTTGTCGGCCGCCACCCGGTGGCGTGCCTCGAGCTCGGCGTCGGTGGCCCCTTCGGCCTCTCCGAACGCTTCTTCCGCGAACGCCGCATCGGTCAGTGCGTTGTGCGCGTTAACGACCTGAGCCGCCCCACCGGCTTCCGTGACCGACTCGGTCTCCGCCCTCACAAACCGCCCTGTCTCCAGCAGAGTTGACCTGTCCCCCATAAATCCCATCGTCGCATCACCTGCTACCCGCGTACACCTGGTATGTCGCAGCCAGTGAGGTCACTACAGCGTTTTGTCGACATGCCCACAGAGAGACAAGTCAAACACGCTCCTACCCCAACTCACCCGCCCCAGTGACCCCGTGTCCCCCGTGTCCCCCCTCACGGCCCCCCGCACGCCACTCCGGACTCCGCTCCGGACACGACGAAGGCCCGGATCCCATTGGATCCGGGCCTTCGTCTTCAGTAGCGGGGACAGGATTTGAACCTGCGACCTCTGGGTTATGAGCCCAGCGAGCTACCGAGCTGCTCCACCCCGCGTCGGTGAAACCACAGTATCACGACGCGGGACGGGGCCATTACCGCGTTCGGGTCAGCCGCCCGGCTTGGGCGCCGTCAGCTTCGCCTCCGCGTCGATCGCCCGCTTCAGCGCCGCCTCCAGGTCGTCCTGGGCCTTGCCGTAGGCGGACCAGTCGCCGGCCTTCATGGCCTTGTCGGCCTCCTCGACGGCCTTCTGCGCGTCGGAGAGGGCCGCTTTGACCGTCGGGTCCGTGACGGCCGGCGGCTGCGCCGTGCCGTCGCCGGGCTGGGTCGGGTTCGTCGGCGTCGTCGGCGGGGTCGGGGCGGCCGCCCCGAAGACCACGTTGAGCGCCTTCTCCAGGGTGTCCTCGAAGGCCGTCTGACCGCCGTAGGTCACCAGCACCTTGCGCAGCAGCGGGTACTTGAGCCCGGAGCTGCGGACGTAGACGGGCTCCACGTAGAGCATGCCGCCGTCGAGGGGCACCGCGAGCAGGTTGCCGTACTCGATCTCCGAGTCACCACCGCGCAGGAGGCGGATCGACTCGGCGATCTTCGGTTCGGACTGGAACTTGCTCTGCACCTGTCCGGGGCCGTCCGGCGGCTTGCTCGTCGGCATCTTCAGGATTCTGATCTTGCCGTAGTCCGGGGTTCCCGGATCGGCGTTGACCGCCATGAAGGCACTCAGGTTGGGCCGCTCGTTCGGCGTGAACGTCGTGGTGAGCGAGAAGACCTGGTCCTTCTCCTGCTGACCCGGCATCTTCATCGACAGGTAGTACGGCGGAACCGCCGTGCCGGCCTTGGTGGTCGGGTCGTCCGGGACGGCCCAGGCCTCGCTGCCGCTGAGGAAGGTCTGCGGGTCCGTGACGTGGTACCGCGTGAGGAGCTCGCGCTGGACCTTGAAGAGGTCCTGCGGGTAGCGCAGGTGGTCCATGAGCGGCTTGGAGATCTCGCTCTTGGTCTTGACCGTCCCCGGGAAGGCCTTCATCCAGGTCTTGAGGACCGGGTCCTCGGTGTCCCACTGGTACAGGCTGACCGTGCCGTCGTACGCGTCGACGGTGGCCTTCACCGAGTTGCGGATGTAGTTGACCTGGTTCTCCTGGGCCACCACCGCGCGCTGGCTGTTGGTGAGCGAGTCCGCGGTGCTCTGGCCCAGCGTGGTCCGCGAGGCGTACGGGTAGCCGTTGGTGGTCGTGTACGCGTCGACGATCCAGACGACCCGCTTGCCGATGACGGCCGGGTACGGGGCGCCGTCGATGGTCAGCCAGGGGGCGACCGCCTCGACGCGCTCCTTGGGCGTGCGGTTGTACAGGATCCGCGAACCGTCACCGATGGCCCCGGAGTAGAGGATCTGCGGCTCGTTGAAGGCCAGGGCGTACGCGGCGCGGTTGACCGGGTTGTCGAGGTTGACGCCGGAGCCGCCCTTGTAGCTCGTCTCCTTCTCGCCGTTGTCGTCCGAGTAGTCGAGCTCCTTCTGCGGTCCGCCGACGATCGAGTACTGCTTCGTCTGCTCGCCGTAGTAGATGCGCTGCTCGAAGTCCGTGCCGAACATGCCCTTGGAGGGCAGGTCGGCCTGGGTGAAGTCGGGGGCGCCGTCCTTGACCGTGGTGCCCTTGGCCGCGACCACGCCGTAGCCGTGCGTGTACTTGAAGTGGTCGTTGATCCAGTTGTTCTTCGGGATGCCGCCGATGTTCAGCTCGCGGAGCCCGATGACCGTGTCCTGGCCGCTGTACCGGTCCACGGCGAGCGTGGACGGGAAGCCGTAGTAGCCCTTGACCTGCTGGAGCTGCTGGAAGGCCGGGGAGACGATGTTCGGGTCGAGGAGGCGGACGCTGGCCGTGGTGTCGGCCACCGACCGCAGCTTGGTCCGGTCGTCCGTCTGCGGGACGCCCGGGTAGTCCTTGACCTCGGACCCGGCGATCCCGTAGGCGTCGCGCGTGGCCTTGATGTTCTTCTCGACGTACGGCGATTCCTTGGCCTGCTCGTTCGGCTGGACCTGGAACTTCTGCACGATCGCCGGGTACAGCCCGCCGATCAGGATCGCCGAGAGGACCATCAGGCCGAAGCCGATGACCGGCAGCTGCCAGGTCCGGCGCCACAGGGTGGCGAAGAAGAGCACCGCGCAGATCGCCGCGATGGCGACGAGGATGGTCTTCGCCGGCAGGTAGGCGTTCGCGTCGACGTAGCGCAGGCCCGTCCAGTTGTCGGCGGCCTTGAAGTCGCTGGACTTCACCGCGAGGCCGTACCGGTCGAGCCAGTACGCGATCGCCTTGAAGGTGACGAAGAGGCCGAGCAGCACCGACAGGTGCCCGGTGGCCGCGGCGGTGGCCCGGGCGCCCGGGCTGGTCACGCGCAGGCCGCCGTACAGGTAGTGCACGACGACGGCGGCGATCACCGACAGCACGACCGCGGCGAAGCCGAAGCCGAGCAGGAAGCGGTACCAGGGCAGGTCGAAGGTGTAGAAGGACACGTCCAGGTTGAACTGGGGGTCCTTACGGCCGAAGGGCACGCCGTTGACGTACATCAGCCAGGTCTTCCACTGGCCGGCCGCCGAGGCGCCCGCGATCAGCCCGACGATCGCGGCGATGCCCAGGAGCAGCCACTTCTTGTACGGGGCGATGCTCATCCGGTAGCGGTCGAGGCTCTGCTGTTCCAGCGACATCGCGCTGAGCGGCGGCCGCAGCCGGTGCGCCAGCCAGATGTTCAGCCCGACGGCACCCGCCATCAGCAGGCCGAAGACGGCGAAGAGGCCGATCTTGGTCCACAGGGTGGTCGTGAAGACCGTGGAGTACTTGACGGAGCGGAACCAGAGCCAGTCCGTCCAGAAACCGGCGAACATGATGAACGCCATGGCCAGGACGGCCAGGACGCCCAGGGTCGTCAGAAGAGTCCGGGCGCGCCTGGAGGGGCGGCCGACTCTCATCCGTGGCCCGGAGGGGCCTCCGCCGCGGTCCGGCATCTGGAAAGCCAAGGTGCGCACCTCGAAAGTCGCTGAGTCTGGGTACTGATTCCGGGTACTGAGAAGAATCCGGAGCTGGGCCCCCGATGGTAGGGCCCACTCATGCAACTTACTGAGGCTTTAGTCAGTTCCCGGTATCGGGGAGAAAGGAGGCAGGATGTTGTCCATGTCCAACCTTTCGCCTTCCCCCGGCACCCCGATGGCCGCCAGCCCGCTGACCCGTGCCGTCCTGGAGATCGACGAGTACGCCGCCACCCTCGGCTGGGACAAGCCGGCCCGGCTGTTCGCCCTGGTCGACACGGCCCGGCTGCGCAAGCAGGAGCCGGGGCTCGCGCGCCAGCTCGGCCTCGACCAGGACGACACCGGCAAGAGCCAGCTCACGCCCATCGAGCAGGATTCGGTGCCGGCCGGGACCCCGCTGGACAAGTTCCTGGGGACCATCGCCTGGCCGGCCGCGATCGTCGGGTGCGCGCTGACGGTGGAGCGGCTGATGCTGCCGCCGTCCGCCGAGGCCTCCGTACCGGAGGGGCTCGGCGACAAGCAGCTGGCCAAGTGGGTCGCCGGGCATCCCGACCGGCAGGAGGTCCGGCTGACCGTGGGCGTCCTGCGCGACGGTTCGCGGGAGTCGGCCGTGCGGCTGCGGGAGAAGGACTCCTCCAGCGAGGTGCTGACCGGCGCGAGCCTGGTGCCGGGCCTGGCCGAGGCGCTGGCCGCGACCTTCCTCGACTAGGCCGGCTCTTCCGGATCCTGCCGGTCAGCGGGTGGTGCACCGCGGGAGGCCCGCGGTGTCGCCCTTGGAGATCTTCTCCAGTGCCTTCGTGGCGTCGTCGATGGTGGAGACCTTGACCAGGGTCAGCCCGTCGGGCACGTGCGAGGCGGCGGAGGCGCAGTTCTCGGCCGGGGTCAGGAAGTACTCGGCCCCGGCCTGACGGGCTCCGATGGTCTTCATCTGGATGCCGCCGATCGGTCCGACCCTGCCGGTGTCGTCGATGGTGCCGGTGCCCGCGATGAACTTTCCGCCGGTCAGGTCCTCCGCGGTCAGCTTGTCGACGATGCCGAGGGCGAACATCAGGCCCGCGCTGGGGCCGCCGACGTCGGCGAGCTTGATGTCGATCGGGAACGGGAAGGTGTGGTCGGTCCCGGCCCGGATGCCGACGATGGCGTGCCCGTCGCCCTCCGCCTTGCCCGCGGTGATGGTGACCTTGGCCGTGGTGGTGGGCTCGCGGCCCGCGCGCTCCGCCTCGGCCGCCTCCGCGGCGGGCACGATGGTGAACTCGACCGGCTCGCCGGGCTTGTGCTTCGTCACGAGCTTGGCCACGTCGGCGGGGTCGGTGACCGCGGCGCCGTCGACGGACCTGATCACGTCTCCCGCGTGCAGCCTGCCCTCCGAGGGGCTGGCCTTGACGACGGAGGAGACGATCACGCGGG
The DNA here is from genome assembly GCF_040611935.1 of Streptomyces sp. NPDC006512. NCBI lineage: Bacteria > Bacillati > Actinomycetota > Actinomycetes > Kitasatosporales > Streptomycetaceae > Streptomyces > Streptomyces sp. NPDC006512. Next base: position 59,421 of record NZ_JBEXPG010000012.1, read on the forward strand.
CGGTGACCGGGATGCCCAGCTGCTTGAGCGCGGCGACCTTGGCGCTCTCCTGCGACTGGCTGAACTCCTCGGCGTTCTCCTGCGTGGATTCCTTGTCCGTCTTGCCGTTCGGGTAGAGGTTCTCGTGCGGGACGACGATGTTGTCGCCCGCCATCCAGCCGTACACCGCTTCCAGCAGGTTCATGTCGTAGTCGGCGCCGGTGACGCGGACGGTGGTCATGTTGAGGTGGCCACTGGTCGGGTACGTCTTGTGCCCCGAGATGCTCAGGACCGGCTCGCCGCGCGAGTCGCCGAGCGTGTTCACCGTCGGGCCCGGGCTCATCTCGGAGTACGGGACCTTGATGAACACCCCGACGCAGAGCAGCGCGAACAGCATGAGGGTGGAGGCGAGCATCGTCGCGGTGCGGCGTGGCATGAATCGACAGTACGGGACGGCCTCGGCGGGCGGCCCCTGGGGCCGGTCCGTACGGGGGCCGTGCGCGGAACTCTCAGAGGATTCTCAGCGGGACCCCCGGGACGCTCAGACGGCGTCGGAACCGGAGTGCGCCTTTTCCTTCGTCCGGGCCTGATCGGCCTTGCCCATGGCCTCACGGAACCTCGCGTAGCCGGCGAGTTCGGATATGTCGCCCTGTGTGCGGTCGCGGGCCGCCCAGCTGCCCCATATCGCCGCTCCGATCGCGGCGAACAGCGGAATCAGCAACCACGCCAGTGATGCCATGGACGTGCCTCCCTGCCCCGAAAGTACGTGTCGTTGGTGGCTTCAACGCTCGTGCCCGGAAAGGGGTTACGCAAATCGAGGGCGTGTTGCGCGGCCGAACGGGTGTGAGGCTACCCCCTTGCGGGGGCAACCCCGCGCCCGGGGGGTTGAGCGGCCGCCGGCCCCGGATTCAGCAGGCGCCGACCCATTCCTCGGTGCCGTCGCTGAAGGTCTGGTGCTTCCAGATGGGGACCTCGTGCTTGAGGTCGTCGATGAGCATCCGGCAGGCCTCGAAGGCCTCGCCGCGGTGCGGGCAGGAGACGGCGACGACCACGGCCAGGTCGCCCACGGCCAGGTCACCGATGCGGTGGACGGCCGCGAGGGCGCGGACCGGGAACTTCGCCACGACGCGCTCGGCGACGCGGCGCATCTCGGCCTCGGCCGTCGGGTGCGAGGAGTAGCCGAGCGAGTCGACGTCGGCCCCGCCGTCGTGGTCGCGCACCGTGCCGACGAACAGGGTCGTGCCGCCCGTCGAGTCGTCGCCGACGGCCTGGAAGACCTCGTCGATCGACAGCGGGGTCTCACGGATCGCGAGCAGCCGGATCGGGTCCGGAGCGGCCTGCTCGCCGGGGTGGTCGAAGTGCGGTGCCATGTCTTCCATCGTGCCCTAGCCGCTGACGTGGCGGAATAGCCGATTCGCCCGGTCCGGGCCCGCGGGCTTGGGAGTCTCCTACAGGAACCGGGCCCCGCACGGCCCGGTGCGGACGGTTCCGGGCGCGGCGGGCGGGCGGGAAGGCAGGCGGGCGGGCGGGCGCGGGGTCAGATGCCGCGGCGCTTGCGGGCGCGGCGGACGGCGGCGGCCGCTCCGAGCAGGGCGACCGTCGCTCCGGCGGCTCCGGCGGCCGTGGCGGCGTCCTTGCGGCCCAGGCGCCGGCCGGCGACGGTGTGCCGGCCCGCCACCTCCTGGAGCAGCTCGGCCAGCACCTCCTCGTTGGTCCAGCGCGGCCGCCAGCCCGCCGCGTGCAGTCCGCTGACGCTGACGACCCACGGGTGCATCGTGTACGCGAGGTCCCCGGCCGGTGACGGGGTCAGGCCGATCCGGTGGAGCCGGGCCGCGGCGCCCAGGGCGACGGCCGAGGGGAGCTCCATGCGGCGGATGCCGCTCAGCTCCTCGACCTCCTCCTGTTCCAGCCATCCCTCGCAGCCGACGGCCAGCTCGCCCTCGGCCTTCTCCAGCGCGGCGTACTCCAGGGCGCTGACCAGGTCCTCGACGTGGCAGAACTGCCAGGTGGGCCGGGATCCGGCGACGACGAGCAGGCGCGGGGACTCGAAGTACCTGGTCAGGGCGGTGTCGGTGCCGCCGACGAGGACCGCCGGGCGGACGACCGTCACGTTGAGGCCGGGGTGCGCGCGGGGGGCCCTGCGGCCCAGGCGCTCGATCTCCAGCAGGTCGCCGACCCCGGTGGCCTCGGCGGTGGCCCGCAGCTCGGAGTCCTCCGAGAGCGGGATGTCGTTGTCGGGGAGCGCTCCGTAGACCATCGCCGAGGTGCAGAGCACGACCCGGTGGACGCCGGCCGCCGCGGCGGCGGTCAGGACGGTCTGGGTCCCGCGCACGTTGTACGCGGTACGGGTCGCCGGGTCGGTCTCCAGGTCGAGGTCGAGCGCGAGGTGGACGACCACGTCCGCGCCGCGCAGTTTCTCGGCGATCGCGGGATCGCGCACGTCGAGGAGGTGCCAGTGCGCCTCGGCGCAGTCCCCGCGCCGCTCGTCGATGGCGACGACCTGCTTGACCTCGTCGGATGCGACGAGGCGGGCCACCAGGGCCGCGCCCACTCCGGACGCGGCACCGGTCACCGCGATCACGGGGCTGCGGCGCCGGGGCTCGGCCTGGTTTCGCGGCTGGCGAACGCCGGGGGCGCTGTCGCCTGGTTCAGGGCGGTTTTCGGCGTCGTGCGGCGCGCGAGCATGCGGATCTGGGGAACTCACCGGGCGTCTCCAGCGGTTGTCTTCAGTAGGGACGCGCCGTGACGCGTACCCACCAGGTGATGTCCATCCTGCCGCAGCCCAGGAGTCGGCGGAGCACCGAGCCCGGAAGCGGGTCAGGTGTCTAGGCTGGGTGGTGTTGCCGGACCATCGCCGTCGGCTCCCGCCGGCGGCCCTACGAGCCGAGGAAACCCGTGAGCGACACCCCATTCGGATTCGGCCTTCCGCCGGAGGAGCCGGAGAACGGCGACGAGGGCAAGAAGGGCGGCCAGGGCGGCCCCGCGAATCCGTTCGGGTTCGACCCCGCCGGTCTTCCGGGCGGCGCGGACAATCCGTTCGCCGCGATGTTCGGTTCGATGAACCCCAATGACCTCGGTGCGGCCTTCCAGCAGCTCGGCCAGATGCTGAGCTACGAGGGCGGTCCCGTGAACTGGGACATGGCCAAGGACATCGCCCGCCAGACCGTCGCGCAGGGCACGGCGGACGGCGTGAAGGACACGAGCGTCGGCCTCGCGGAGAAGGCCGCCGTCGAGGAGGCCGTGCGCCTGGCCGACCTGTGGCTGGACGGCGTCACCTCCCTGCCGTCGGGGGCCAACGCGGCCGTCGCGTGGAGCCGCGCCGAGTGGGTCGAGGCGACCCTCCCGGTGTGGAAGGAGCTGGTGGACCCGGTCGCCGAGCGCGTCGGCGCGGCGATGGGCGGGGTGCTTCCCGAGGAGATGCAGGCCATGGCGGGCCCGCTGCTCGGCATGATGCGCTCCATGGGCGGGGCCATGTTCGGCCAGCAGATCGGCCAGGCCGTGGGCGTGCTCGCGGGCGAGGTCGTCGGCTCGACCGACATCGGGCTGCCCCTGGGCCCGGCCGGGCGGGCGGCGCTGCTGCCGCTGAACATCGAGGGCTTCGGCAAGGACCTGGGCGTCCCCTCGGACGAGGTACGGCTGTACCTGGCGCTGCGCGAGGCGGCGCACGCCCGGCTGTTCGCGCACGTTCCGTGGCTGCGCTCGCACCTGTTCGGGGCCGTGGAGGGCTACGCGCGGGGCATCAAGGTCGACACCTCGAAGCTGGAGGACGTGGTCGGCCAGCTCGACCCGTCGAACCCGGAGCAGCTCCAGGAGGCGTTGCAGGGCGGCATGTTCCAGCCGGAGGACACTCCGGAGCAGAAGGCCGCCCTGGCCCGCCTGGAGACGGCTCTCGCGCTGGTCGAGGGCTGGGTGGACGCGGTCGTGCACGAGGCGGCCAAGCCCCGGCTGACCTCGGCGGACGCCATGCGCGAGACGATGCGCCGGCGCCGTGCCTCGGGCGGTCCGGCGGAGCAGACCTTCGCGACGCTGATCGGCCTGGAGCTGCGTCCGCGCCGGCTGCGGGACGCCTCCCGGCTGTGGGCCTCGCTCACCGACGCGCGGGGCGTGGACGGCCGCGACGGGCTGTGGGAGCACCCGGACATGCTGCCGACGGCCTCCGACCTGGACGACCCGGACGGGTTCGTGCACCGCGAGCAGCTCGACTTCTCCGAGATCGACAAGATGCTCGGCGAGGCGGCCGAGAAGCGTGACCGGCGCGACGACGAGGGTGAAGAGAAGAAGTGAGCCTGCACGAAGACGCGGTCCTGGTACTGAAGCGGTACGAGGGCCAGCCGGAACTGCGCGAGCTGTACCTGGAGCACCTGGCGGCCCATCCGGACGGGGTCTACAAGCCCTGCACGGCCGGGCACGTCACGGGCAGCGCCCTGGTCGTCGACCCGGTGCGCGGCCGGGTGCTGCTGACCCTGCACAAGAAGCTCGGCCTGTGGCTGCAGATGGGCGGCCACTGCGAGCCCGGTGACGCCACGCTGGCCGACGCGGCGCTGCGCGAGGCCGTCGAGGAGTCGGGGATCGCCTCCGGGCTGACCCTGCTGCCGGGCGGGCCGCTGCGGCTGGACCGGCATCCGATCCCGGCGCCGTGCAACTGGCACCTGGACGTGCAGTACGCGGCGCTGGCTCCGGCCGACGCGGTCGCGGAGATCAGCGAGGAGTCGCTCGACCTGCGCTGGTTCCCGTACGAGGAGGTGGCGGCGGTGGCCGACACCTCGGTCGTGCGGCTGGTGGAGGCGACGCGGGAGCGGCTCGGCGCCTGAGGCGACGTGCCGTGACGCGTGATGCGTGACGTGCCGGAGGGGCGGGCCCGTGCGGGCCCGCCCCTCCGGCGCGTTCGCGGTGCCGTCCGTCAGTTCCAGGCGTTGTTCTGGTTCTGGGAGTGGGCTCCGTGCTGGCCCATCCCGAACTGCGCGGCGGCGCCCTGTCCGATCTGGGCGTTCTGCGGCGGCAGCACCTCGCTGGGCTGCACCAGCGCGAAGCCGGTGCCGAGGAAGCTGAGCTCCCAGCCCTCTCCGGTGTTGCCGCGGCGCCGCCAGACCCCGGTGGAGTGGGTCTGGGCCTGCATCTGCACGCGCAGCGAGGTGGACCAGGCGACGATCGCGTCGGCGTCGGCGTTGACGTACTTGTCCGGGGTGACCTGCATCATCAGGGGCTGCCCGGAGGTCATCAGGGCGACCTTGCCGCGGCCGCTGATGTTGAGCTGGTACTTGCCCGAGCCGGAGATGCCGTACTGACTGTCCACCGCGATGGCCTCGGTGTGCAGGGTGGAGTCCAGGGCCAGCACGTAGCTGCTGTCGACGGTGAGGCCGTCCTGGTCCACGTCCACGACGTGGACGTACTGGGCGAGGTTGGCCAGGTAGACGGTGCCCTGCCCGGAGCAGCGCATGAGGTCCAGGCCCTCGCCGGTGCGGGCGCGGGCGGTGCGCTGGCCGCTGCTCTGGTACTCCCCGTCGAAGTCGATGATGCCCTGGTAGGCGACCATCGCCCCCTTGCGGGCGAGGACGTCGTCGGTGCCGCTCAGGGAGACCCGCAGGAGCTGGGGGTTCTGGACGGTGTACCGGTCCTGGGACTGCGCTTCCGCGTAGCCGAAAAGTGCGCTCTGCATGATGTGTCCGCTCCCCCTCAGCCCCGGGCCCGGAGCCGGTCGGTGCTGTCCTCGCTGGGCTGTACGACGACGATGCCCGTGCCGGAGAAGGCCATCTGGTAGGCCTCCCCGCTGCCCCGGCCGATCATCGACGAGGCCTTGAAGCTGCGCTTCCCCTTGACCTTGAGGTTCGGGGACCAGGCGACGAGCGCGTCCGGGTCGACGTACGTCTCGTCCTCGCCGCGGCCGCAGTCGACCACGATCGGGGTGCCGCGGGAGGTGATCGCGACCCATCCCGTGCCGGCGATCTGGACGTTGAACAGGCCCTGGCCGGCGAACTTCGCCATGCCCTTGACCCGCTCGACGCCCCACTGGAGGTGGGCGTCGAAGGCGAGGAGGTTGGTCCCGTTGACGGACAGGGCGTCGTTGTTGAGGTTGATGCAGACGACGTCGGCGCCGTAGTCGGCGAGGTAGAGCAGGCCGTCGCCGGTGGCCTTCATGAGCGGGGCGCCCTCGCCGGTCAGCCACTGGGAGGCCATCTGGCGCACGGCGGGCGGGTTGGGCTCGTACTGGACGAAGCCCTCGTAGGCGACCATCGAGCCGGTGCGGGCGAAGAGGTCCTGGCCGCTCTGCATGGCGACCTTGAGCATGGCCCGGCCGTGGTTCTCCATGCGGGCCGTGACGGGGGTGGGGGCGTAGCCCGCGAGCTGCTGGTTCGTTGCGTTCATGACGGGCTCCCTCAGACCTCGTACGGCTGGACGACGATGAAGTTGCCGGGAGCGCCGCGGAACTGGAGGTTCACGGTCTCCCCGCTGTGGCCGGGGTAGGCGTTGCGGCGCAGCCGGACCTGGCTGGAAATGATCACCTGGGAGGCGGCCGACCAGGCGACGATGGCGTTGCTGTCCGCGAACGTGGTCGGGGTGACGGGCAGGACGACGGGGACGCCCTGCGTCTTGACGATCACCGTTCCCGAGCCCTGGAAGAGCATGGTGAAAAGGGCCCCGCCCGGAATGCCGTGACCCTCGATGCGGCGGACCTCGTGCTGGAGTGACTCGTCGAAGGCGAGGACGTTCTCGGCGGAGACGCAGATCCCGTCGCCCTGGAGCTCGATGGCGTGCAGGTGGGCGCCGTTCTCGGCGAGGAAGACCTGGCCGCGGCCGGTGCAGCGCATCAGCTGCATCTCCTGGCCGGTGGCGTTGCCGACGATGCGGCCCGCGAAACCGGCTCCCTTGTAGCTGAAGTCGACCTTGCCCTGGTAGAGGACCATGCTGCCCTGGCGGGCGAGGACGGCCTGGCCGCCCATCGACAGGTCGACCCGCATGAGCTGCTGGTTCTGCGGGGTCCAGCGGGCGCCCGTGGGCGCCTCCTTGTACGGCTGGAGCGCGGCCGCGAGACCGGCTCCGGGACCGGCGGCCTGGGGGGCCTGGCCGTAGGGAGCCTGCTGGCCGTAGCCGGGCTGCTGCCCGTACGGGGGCGGCTGCTGGCCCGGGATCTGGCCGTAGGCGGGCTGCGGCGGCTGCTGGCCGTAGGGCGCGGGGGCCGGGGGCGGGACCTGGCCGCCGTACGAGGGCTGCGGCGGCTGGCCGTACGAGGGCGGGCCGGGCTGCTGCGGCGGGTGCGGCGGCTGGCCGTAGGGCGCGGCCGGGGCCAGCGGGGCGACCATGGTCGGGGCGGTGTGCACCGGGGCCGGGGGCTGCTGCGGGGCGGGAGCCTGCGGGGCGGGTGCCTGCGGCTGCGGGGCGGGCGCCTGTGCCGGGGCGCCGAAGGACGGCGCGGGGGCGGGCGGCTGCTGCTGGACGGGCGCGCCGAAAGACGGGGCCGGGGCGGCGCCCTGCGGCGGCGGGGCGAACCCGGGCGCGGCGCCCTGCGGCGGTGCCGGCTGTGCGGCCTGCTGCGGCTCCTCCTCGGCGACCTCGCCGCCGAAGTGCTGGAGCAGCGCGGCGAGGCCGCCGTCGAAGCCCTGGCCGACGGCGGCGAAGCGCCACACGTCCTTGAGGTAGAAGTCGCCGATCATCAGCGCGCGCTCGGTGCTGAACTCGGAGCCGTTGAACGCGTAGCGGACGACTTCCTCGCCGCCGGCGACGATCCGGATGTAGCCGGGGCCGATCTGCGACATCTGCCCGGCGCCGTCGAGGGTGGCGGAGAAGGAGAGCCGGTGGATGGACGACGGGATCCGGTCGAGCGTCACCCGGAAGGATTCCGTGTCGCCGGCCTGCGCGCCGAGCTGCTGGATGGACTCTTCCGGCGACTTCGGCTGGTTGAAGAAGACGAAGTAGCGGTCGTCCGAGAGCTGCTCGTTCGCGTCGAGGCCGAAGCAGCTGATGTCGAAGGTGAGTCCGGGCCCGGAGATCTGGACGCCCACGTACAGATCGGTACCCGCCGTCAGATCACTGATCTTGGCCTTGTGGCCGCGTTGGAATTCCCTGGCCATACGTCCGACCGTCCCCCATTCCGACTGTGAATGCCTGCCGCTGCATGCGTGCCGCTCAGGCTAACGGCTCCGGCCGACATCCGGCCAAGTCGGTACCGACCCGGTACAAACGCGTACCGCGGCGTGCGCTCGCGTGGCGCGGGGTCATTCCTCGCGGGCTGCCGGAACCTTCGGCAGGCGTTCCGCCGCGACCACTCCTTCGAGGTAACCGCGGGCCCGTTCGGTCTTCGGATAGGCCTCCAGCAGCTCCCAGAAGCGGGGGCCGTGGCCGGGCACGAGGAGGTGGGCCAGCTCGTGCAGCAGCACGTAGTCGACCACGTACTCGGGCATGCCCTGGAGCCGGTGCGAGAGCCGGATGCTGCCCTCGGCGGGGGTGCAGGATCCCCAGCGGGTGTTCTGGTTGGTCACCCAGCGCACCGAGCGGGGGCGGGCACGGGCGCTGAAGTACTGCTCGGACAAACGCGCGGCGCGTTCGGTGAGTTCCGCGTCGCCGAGGGTCCTCTTGCTCTCCTGGGCGGCGAGCTTGTCCAGCATCACCCCCACCCAGCGGCGCTCCTCCGCCTCGGACATCCGGGCAGGGATCAGGACGACCGTACGGTCACCCTCGCGGTAGGCGGATACGGTCCTGCGGCGGCGCGCGCTCCGGCGGACTTCGACGGCGCGCTGCGGTGGATCGGCGGACACGCCTCGAAGGTACCCGGTCGCCATGGCGGAAGTCCCGCGCGTCCGCGGTTCGAACATGATCGATTCGTTGCGAATTCCAGAAACACCCCTTTTCTCCATCTCATATGCCTAATACCCCTCGCCTGTGGACGAATTCCCGCACGTCGCGCGACGTGCGGGCATGGTGATCGAAAGCGGTGAATCGGGACGGGCGGATCCCCCGGCGGGATCCGCGCATCGAAGGGGGCTGTCGTGTATCCGAAGGTGAAACCCGCGCTGGCACGGGCCTGGCGCGATCTGCAGACGGTGCAGTTCGGGGTGACTCCCGCCAGCGCGGTGGTGCTCGGACCGGTGGACACGGCCACCGGCTCGCTCATCGACCGCATCGACGGGACGCGAAGCATGGACCTGCTGCGGGCGGAGGGCGCCGGGATGGGTCTGCCCGAGGGGCGGGTGGACGAGCTGGTGCGGCGGCTCGCGGGGGCGGGGCTGCTCGACGACGTCACCGCGGGCGGGCCACGGGCCCAGGCCGTCCGGCGGCGGCCCGAGACCCTGGAGCGGCTGGGGCCCGACCTGGGCTCGCTGTCGCTGGTGCACCGGGAGCCCGGTGGTGACTTACGGGGCGCCGCGGCGCGCAGGGCGATACGGGTCCAAGTGCGCGGGAGCGGACGGGTGGGGGCGGTCATCGCCGCCGTCCTGGCGGGAGCGGGGGTGGGGCGGGTCGAGGTGCTCGACGGGGGCCGGGTGCTGCCGGCCGACGTGGCTCCGGGCGGGCTGGGTCCCGCGAGTGTCGGGCGGCTGAGGGCCGAGGCGGCGGGGACGCTGGTGCGGGACGCGGCCCCGGGGCGGGGGCCCCGGGCCGGGGAGCCGGCGGGGCCGGAGCCGGCGCTCGCCCTGGTGGTGGTCGCGCCCCGGGACGGGCTGCAGTCCTGGGCGCCCGATCCGCACACGGCGGCCGACTGGGTGGCCACCGGCACCCCGCATCTCTACGCGGGAGTACTGGAGGCAACCGGTCTGGTGGGGCCACTGGTGCTGCCGGGGTCCACGGCCTGCGCGGGGTGCATGGAACGCGACCGGGTCGACCGGGACCCGGCCTGGCCGCGGATGCTGGTCCAGTGGCGCTCGGCGCACCGCCGCCGCGCGACGGCCGCCTGCGATCTGGCCCTCTCGACGGCGGTGGCCGGCCTGGCGGCGGCCCACGCCCTGTCCTTCCTCGACGGGGAGGTGCCCGCTTCGGCGGGCGCCCGCTGGGAGGCCGCGCTGCCGGGCCTGTCCTGGGACCGCTCGGCGGTGTGGCCTCATCCGGACTGCCCTTGCGGGGCGGCGACGGCACGCGAGCCGGCTCCGCCCCGGCCACCGGGCCTGGGCGGCGGTGCGGGCGACGGCGACGGCGACGGCGACGGTCGAGCGGCGCTGCAGGACGCCGGGGCAGGATCGGGCGCGGACCGCCGGAGTCGGCCATGACAGGATGCGTCGGAACCGTGGATCGCCTTGAACCGCCGCTTGCGGCGCAGCTGTCTGGGAACTGGAGGGGCGCATGTCTGATCTTCCCCGGAAGGCGGTCACCCGTACCGTCAAGCTGGCCGCGCTGCCACTCGGGTTCGCGGGCCGGGCCACCTGGGGGCTGGGCAAGCGGATCGGCGGCAAGTCGGCCGAGATCGTCGCCCGTGAGCTCCAGCAGCGCACCGCCGAGCAGTTGTTCCGCACGCTCGGTGAACTGAAGGGGGGCGCGATGAAGTTCGGGCAGGCCCTTTCGGTGTTCGAGTCGGCCCTGCCCGAGGAGATCGCCGGGCCCTACCGGGCGGCGTTGACCAAGCTTCAGGAGGCGGCCCCGCCACTGCCGGCGGCCAGGGTCCACGAGGTGCTGGCGGAGCGTCTGGGCGAGGACTGGCGCGAGCTGTTCGAGGAGTTCGAGGACAAGCCGGCCGCGGCCGCCTCGATCGGGCAGGTGCACCGGGCGGTGTGGCACGACGGCCGGCAGGTGGCGGTCAAGGTCCAGTACCCGGGGGCCGGTGAGGCGCTGCTGTCCGACCTCAAGCAGCTGGGCCGCTTCGCCGGACTGCTGGGGCCACTGGTCCCCGGCATGGACATCAAGCCGCTGATCACCGAGATGCGCGACCGGGTCGCGGAGGAACTGGACTACGAGCTGGAGGCCGAGGCCCAGCGCACGCACGCGGACGCCTTCGACGACGACCCGGACGTGGTCGTGCCGGACGTCGTGCACCAGGGCGACGAGGTGCTGGTGACCGAGTGGATCGAGGGCACCCCGCTGTCGGAGGTGATCGCCGACGGAACCCAGGAGGAACGCGACCGCGCCGGGCAGCTGTTGGCCCGGTTCCTGTTCTCGGGCCCGGCCCGGACGGGGCTGCTGCACGCCGATCCACACCCGGGCAACTTCCGCCTGATAGCGGGGGCGGACGGCCGGACACGGCTGGGCGTACTGGACTTCGGCACCGTCGACCGGCTGCCCGGCGGCTGGCCCAAGCCCATCGGCCGGTCCCTGCGGATGACGCTGGACGGTGACGCCGAGGGGGTCTACGGGCACCTGCGGGCGGAGGGGTTCGTGCGGGATTCCATCGACCTCGACCCGGAGGCCGTGCTCGACTACCTCAAGCCGATCATCGAGCCCGCCGAGGCCCAGGAGTTCACCTTCACCCGACCGTGGCTGCGCGGCCAGGCGGCGCGGATCGCCGATCCCCGCTCCCCCGCGCACCAGTTGGGGCGCCAGATCAATCTGCCGCCGTCGTACCTGCTGATCCACCGGGTGACGCTGAGCACCATCGGGGTGCTGTGCCAGCTGGGCGCGACGGTGCGGCTGCGGGACGAACTGGACGCCTGGCTCCCGGGGTTCGCGCCGGAGGACGGGCCCGCGTAGGGAGCGGGGCCGGCCCCGGGCGCGGCCCGGGGGTCACCACCAGGAGGAGTCGAGCCGGCCTTCGATGGCGCGGAGGTTGGCCCGCGCGCAGTCGACGCAGAAGTACTGCCTGGTCCCGTTCTCCACGGAGCAGGTCCAGGTGGGCGGGGCGCCGTCGGGGGCGGTGGTGCCGCAGCGCGCGCAGGCGACGGGCTGGGCCTCGGGCCCCCGCGGGGCGGGGTGGGGAGTCGGCTGGTCCACCTCCAGACGATATCCCCGCGGGCCCCGGCCGGCACGCGCAACGCACCGGGGGGACCGGTCCCTTCGGACCGGTCCCCCCGGTGGTTCTTGTTCGTTCGGCTGCGTCAGCTCTTAGTGCATGACGGCCATGGCCAGCGCGCGCCGGGCGCGCAGGGACACGCGCTCGGCTCGACGCTGCATGCGCCGGGCGGCGACCAGGCGCAGGGCCTGACGCTCGGCGTCCGCCTCACGCATGCGGTCGTCCATATGGGCACGGGCCAGGGCTTCTGGGATGAGTTGCATTTCGCGGGTCCTGTTCTGACGCGAGGTGATCGCGCCGGCGGTGATGAAGTCTGCGGTGGCGGAGCCGTGCGGCTGCTCGCTCGTGGTGGTGATGGGGGACATGAGGGCCTGCTTCAGGGGGTCGTGCGTCAGAGGGCGGTCGATGGTTCCGATGGCGGTCATGCCGCTGCAACCGGGTTCTTGCGCGGACGGCCACGCGGCCGCTTCCGGGCGACGACGACGCCCTGGACGAAGAGCTCGCCGCCCCAGACGCCCCAGGGCTCGCGGCGCTCCTTGGCCCCGGCGAGGCAGGCCTCGACGAGGGGGCAGGTGCCGCAGAGCGACTTGGCGTACTCGACGTCGGCCGGGGACTCGGCGAAGAAGACCTCGGGGTCGAAGGTGCGGCAGGGAACCGGGACGCCGAGGTTCTCGATGGCGTCGTCGAGCGCGGTGAGCGCGGTGAGGGGGGTCAAGGTGGAGTCCTCCGGGACTGCGGGCGGGGAGATCGTTTGGGTCTGCGGTACGGACGGGGCGTGCGCTTCGAGTTGCACGGTGTTTTCTTCCTCGTCTTGTTCGTCTAGTCGTTCCGGCCGGTTGGCCGGGTGCGGCTGGTTCTGCCAGTCCCGAGGCCCCTTCGCTCCGTCATCCCCGTTCGGGGACAAACAGAAGGGCCGCGGATCCCTGGTGGGGTTCCGCGGCCCTGAAGGCGCCGGCCTGATCTTGCGATCAGACTGGATCACTCCAGGGTTCGAGCCCGCGGAAGGCCCACATCAGGTGCTGCTGCTTCGTCGTCTGCTTCGTCCGAGCTCCGGCACCGGCGGCGGCCGCGAAGCCATAGGCGCCATGCGCCTGGGCTTCCGCTACTGCCACCAGTGCCTTGGTCGGTCGCTCATTGCGCTCGCTGACCGGAAGGGTCGCGAGCAGGGCGGGGCTGCCGGCGGAAATCGCGGACAGACCGGTGCCCAGGATCGAGACGGAACCGAGCAGGCAGGAAGCGTCGACCGAGCGATCGGTCATTTTGGTGAAGGTCATGAAGCTGGTCACTGGTCTCGCCTCCTCTCGGCGTCTCGGGGACCCGGCCCGAAGGCCAGTCCCATGCGTATTCGGATAAGTACAGCACGGATCCAGGGCTTCGGAGAAGCCACCGTTTCCGTTGCTAAGAACCTATGGGGATTCGCTGGGCATGTGCAAACTATTTTTCCGACGAGTTTCTACGCGTCGTCAGGATCCTCGCCCGCAGGCTCCTGGCCTGCACAGATGGCCAGGACATCCGCTCCGTACCGGTCGAGCTTGCGGCCACCGACGCCGGAGATCATCGAGAGCTCGCCCGCCTCGGAGGGCGCGGCCTCCGCGATGGCCATCAGCGTCTTGTCCGTGAAGACGCAGTACGCGGGCAGTCCCTGGGCCTTCGACTGGCCGGCCCGCCAGTCGCGCAGCCGCTCGTAGAGTCCTTCGTCCATGTCGGACGGGCACTCTTCGCAGCGCATCAGTTTGATCTCCCCGGCCTCGGTCAGGGTCTTGCCGCAGACCCGGCACAGCGCGGGGCCGCGGCGGCCGCGCTTGCGGACGCCACGGTCGGCTCCGGTGCCGGGGCCGGTTCCCGGGGCCGCCGAGCCCGGCCGCAGGCCGTTCAGGAAGCGGCTGGGGCGTCGGGAGGCCCGGCCGCCGGGAGTCCGGGAGAGGGCCCAGGAGAGCGTCAGGTGGTGCCGGGCGCGGGTGACGCCGACGTAGAGGAGCCGGCGCTCCTCCTCGACCTGCTCGTCGGTCTTCGCGTAGGTGATGGGCATCATGCCGTCGGTGAGGCCGGCGAGGAACACGGCGTCCCACTCCAGGCCCTTCGCGGCGTGCAGCGAGGCGAGGGTGACGCCCTGGACCGTCGGGGCGTGCTGCGCGGCCTTCCGCTCGTCGAGCTCGCGCGTGAGGTCGGCCAGGGTGGCGCCCGGCCTGCTCCGGGCGAAGTCCTCGGCGAGGCGGACCAGCGCGGCCAGGGATTCCCACTGGTCGCGCACGGCGCCGGAGCCGGCCGGCGGCTCGCTGGTCCAGCCGGTGGAGCTCAGCACGGCGCGGACCTGGGAGCCCAGCTCGACGACGTCCTCCAGCAGCGGGTCGCTGCTGCCGCCGGAGCGGGCGGCGCCGCGCAGGGCGAGGACGGCCTTCTGGACCTCGCTGCGCTCGAAGAAGCGCTCGGCGCCGCGCAGCTGGTAGGGGACCCCGGCATCGGCGAGGGCCTGTTCGTAGACCTCGGACTGGGCGTTGATGCGGTAGAGCACGGCGATCTCGCCGGCGGGGACGCCGGCCGCGATCAGGTCGCGGATGCGGCGGGCGACGCCCTCGGCCTCGGCGGGTTCGTCCGGGTACTCGGCGTAGACCGGGTCGGGGCCGGGCTCGCGCTGGGAGACGAGCTCCAGCCGGTGCTCGGCGGCCCGGCCCTTGGCCTGGTTCAGCAGCCCGTTGGCGAGGTGGACGACCTGGGGGGTGGAGCGGTAGTCGCGGATCAGCTTCACCACGGTGGCCTGCGGGTACCGGGTGCGGAAGTTCAGCAGGTGGTCGGGGGTGGCGCCGGTGAAGGAGTAGATCGTCTGGCTGGCGTCGCCGACGACGCAGAGGCTGTCGCGGTCGCCGAGCCACAGTTCGAGGAGGCGCTGCTGGAGGGGACTGACGTCCTGGTACTCGTCCACCACGAAGTGCTGGTACTGGCTGCGGATCTGCTCGGCGATGTCGTGGCGGTCCTGGAGGATGCCGACGGTCAGCAGCAGCACATCCTCGAAGTCGATCATGCCGCGGTCGCGCTTGAGCTGCTCGTACGTCCCGTAGATCTGGGCGATCTCGGCCATGTCCCTGGGGGCCTCGCGGCCCGCCTTGAGGGCGGCGGCCGGGTAGTCGGCGGGCACGGTCTGGGTGACCTTGGCCCACTCGATCTCGCCGGTGACGTCCCGCAGCTCGCTCCGGTCGAGGCGGATGCGGCAGCGCGCCCCGGCCTCCGCCACGAACTGGATCTTGCGTTCCAGCAGCCGGGGCACCTCGCCGCCGACCGCGCGGGGCCAGAAGTACTGGAGCTGGCGCAGGGCGGCGGAGTGGAAGGTGCGGGCCTGGACGCCGTCCGCGCCGAGGGTGCGCAGGCGTCCGCGCATCTCGCCGGCGGCGCGGTTGGTGAAGGTGACGGCCAGCACGCTGGCCGGCATGAGCTGGCCGGACCGGACGCCGTAGGCGATGCGGTGGGTGATGGCACGGGTCTTGCCGGTGCCCGCGCCCGCCAGCACGCACACCGGTCCGCGCAGGGTCGTGGCGACCTCGCGCTGCTCCGGGTCGAGACCCAGGAGCACGGCGTCGGCATCGGCCGCGCCGGTGCCCGGGCCGTCCGGGAAGGCTGAGGAGTGCGTTGCTGCTGTCACCCCGCCATGCTGCCAGGTCCGGTGGGGCGGGCGGGAAATCCGTCCACAGGCCCCGCGGATCCGTCGTACCGGTACGGAGGACGGGGACCGGGCGCGGGGCCGGGTGCGGGGGCCGGGAATGGCACGGCGGTCCCGTGCGTTCGAGTACTCGGACCACCGAGGCCCCCACGAAGGAGAGCGCAGCATGCAGGACACGGGCACCGTCACGATGTACAGCACGACCTGGTGCGGCTACTGCAACCGGCTGAAGAAGCAGCTGGACCGGGAAGGCATCGCGTACAACGAGATCAACATCGAGCTCGACCCCGCGTCCGCGGCGTTCGTGGAGAAGGCCAACGGCGGCAACCAGACGGTTCCGACCGTGCTCGTGAAGTCGGCCGGCGGCAACGAGTCCGTCATGACGAACCCGAGCCTGGCCCAGGTCAAGCAGGCCCTCGCCGTCTGATCCGCGGTCCGTCGCGGTCTCGGAAAGGCCCCCGCCCGTCGGCGGGGGCCTTCTGCTGTAACGGTGACCGTGACCGTGAGTGCGACGGTGACTGTGACTGTGACGAACGTTACGCCGTCGGGCGCGGCAGCGGCTTCCCGTACCAGAGCTCGACCAGCCGGGCCGCGATGGAGATGCCGCCGGCGGGGGGCGTGACCTCGCCCCGCTCGATCGCCTCGGCCAGGTCCTCGCGCGAGAACCAGCGGGCCTCCTCGATCTCCTCGCCGTCGACGGTGATCTCCGAGGTGACGGCCCGGGCGGTGAAGCCCAGCATCAGGCTGTACGGGAACGGCCAGGGCTGGCTCGCGACGTACTCGACCTCGCCGACCTTGACGCCCGCCTCCTCCCACACCTCGCGGATCACCGACTGCTCGATCGACTCGCCCGGCTCGACGAACCCGGCGAGCGTCGAGAAGCGGCCCTCCGGCCAGTGGACCTGGCGGCCCAGCAGCGCACGGTCCTGGTCGTCGGTGACCAGCATGATCACCGCGGGGTCGGTGCGCGGGTAGTGCTCGGCGCCGCAGCCCGGGCAGCGGCGGATGTGCCCGGCGGCCGCGACCACGGTGCGCTCGCCGCAGCGGGAGCAGAAGCGGTGCATCCGCTGCCAGTTCTCCAGCGCCACGGCGTGCACCATCAGCCCGGCGTCGCGCGGGTTCAGCAGGAGCCCGGCCTCGCGCAGTCCGGCCGGGCGGGCCGACTGGTCCATGCGGCCCGGCAGGGAGTCCTTCTGGAGCGCGAAGTACCGTACGCCGTCCTCGTCGGTGCCCAGGAAGTAGCGGTGGGTCTCGGTGACCGGGGCCTCGAAGGCCGGGGTCATCACGATGCCGGTGCCGCCGTCGGGGGTGTCGTCGATGAGGACCTGGCCGCCGGAGACGACGAACACGCGGGTCGTCGGGTGGCTCCAGGCGGCGGCCAGCCACGCCTCGTCGAGGCGGTGGTGGGCGGCGCGGTCGATTCCGCTCGGCGCGGCCAGCGTGATCGGACGCTCGGTACGGGTGCTCACAGGTACTTCCAACTCCCCCGGTGGTGGGACAAGGCAGGCGCGGCGATGGGTGGGTGTGCGGGCGGGCTCAGCCGGTCTTCCAGTGTTCGGCCAGGTCGCCCCACAGGTAGGCGGTGGTCTCCACGCCCTTGAGGAGGAGGTCGAGTTCGACCTTCTCGTTCGGCGAGTGCCAGCCGTCGGAGGGTACGGAGATCCCGAGGAAGAGGACGGGCGCGTCCAGGACGTCCTGGAGGTCGGCCGCCGGCCCCGAGCCGCCCTCGCGGGTGAAGCGGACCTGCTGCCCGAAGGCGCGTTCCATGGCCCGCACGACGGACCGCAGCGCCGGGTGGTCCAGCGGGGTCAGGCACGGCCGGGTGGGTGCGCCGAAGGTGATGGAGTGCCGGATCCCGTCGGGGACCTGCGCGGCGACCCAGTCCTTGACGGCCGCCTCGATCTCGTACGGGTCCTGCCCCGACACCAGGCGGAACGACAGCTTCAGGTGGGCGGAGGCGGGCACGATCGTCTTGCCGCCGGGGCCCTGGTAGCCGCCGCCGATGCCGTTGACCTCGGCGGTCGGGCGGGCCCAGACGCGCTCCAGGGTGGAGTAGCCGGCCTCGCCCGCGGCGGCGTGCGACTTGGCGGTGCGGAGCCACTCGGCCTCGTCGAAGGGCAGCTCGGAGATCAGCCGGCGTTCGGCGTCGGTCAGCTCGGTGACGTGGTCGTAGAAGCCGGGGACCGTGACGCGCTCGTCCGCGTCGTGCAGGGCCGCGACGAGGCGGGCGGCGACGGTGGCCGGATTGGGCACGGCCCCGCCGAAGGCACCGGAGTGGATGTCCTGGTCGGGACCGTGGAAGTCGATCTCGCAGTCGGCGACGCCGCGCATGCCGGTGCACACGGTGGGGGTCGTCTCGGACCACATGCCGGTGTCGGAGACGATCACGACGTCGGCGGCGAGGCGCTGGGCGCGGGCCTCGACGAGGTCCCGGAAGTGCGGGGAGCCGGACTCCTCCTCGCCCTCGATGAGGAGCTTGAGGTGGACGGCGGGGGCGGCGGCGCCGGTCGCGGCGAGGTGCGCGCGGACGCCGAGGGTGTGGAAGAACACCTGGCCCTTGTCGTCGGCCGCGCCGCGCCCGTACATCCGGCCGTCCTTGACGACGGGCTCGAAGGGCTCGGTGTGCCAGCCGTCGGCGAGGGCGGCGGGCTGGACGTCGTGGTGTCCGTAGACGAGGACGGTGGGCGCGTCCGGGTCCTCGCTCGGCCAGTGCGCGAAGACGGCGGGGGCGCCGTCGGTCGGCCAGACCTCGGTGACCGGGAAGCCGGTTTCGGCGAGCTTGGCGGCGAGCCAGTCGGCGCTGCGGCGTACGTCGTCCGCGTGCTCGGGCTGGGCCGAGACGGAAGGGATCCGCAGCCACTCGGCGAGGTCGCCGAGGAAGGCCGTGCGGTGGGTGTCGATGTACGCGCGGACGACGCTGTCCGCCTGGATCTCGCTCATGCCCACGAGCCTAGCCGTCCGCCCGGGGGGCATCGTCGGTGCCCGATTTGCCTTGGAGGATCCGCTCAAGGCGGGCCCGGTCGGGCAGGTCGCGGGGGCGTATCACGCGGCCGCTGCGAACGTGGAGGAAGGCGGCGCCGACCCGGTCGAGGGGGGTGCCGGTGGCCTCCGCCCAGGCGAGCCGGTACACGGCGAGCTGGAGGGGGTCGGCCTGGGTGGTGCGGCCGGTCTTCCAGTCGACGACCTCGTACGAGCCGTCGGGATTCCGGTAGACGGCGTCGATGCGGCCCCGGATGACGCGGCCGGCGAGGGTCAGCTGGACGGGGGCCTCCATCCGGTACGGGGTGCGCTCGGCGTACTCGCTGCGCTCGAAGGCGGCCTTGAGGGAGTCGAGGTCGGCCTCGTCGGCGATCTCCTGGTCGGAGCCGGGCAGCTCGGCGACGGGGTCGAGGAGGTCGAGGTGCGGCAGGGGCAGCTCGTCGAAGCGGGACTCGACCCAGGCGTGGAAACGGGTGCCCTGGCGCGCGGCGGGCTGCGGGGGCTTGGGCATGGGGCGGGCGAGATCGCGTACGAAGCCCTGCTCGTCGGCGGCGAGTCGCAGCAGCTGGCTCGCGGACAGGGCGGAGGGCAACTCGACGTCGCGCACGGCTGCGCGGGCCCGGCGGAGCTCGCCCTCCAGGGCGTCGAGGTCACGGTCCCAGGAGGCGATGGCGCGGGCCTCTTCGGGGGTGAAGGTGGCCCGGCCGGCCTGTCGGGGGACGGGGCCGGCTCCCGCCGCCCAGGGCTCCGCGGCCCAGGGGTCGTCGTCCCCCCGGCTCGGCCCGGCCGACGGGCGGCGGGCGGGCCACAGGTCCCCGTCCCCGGCCCACAGATCGTCCCCGCCCCCGGCCGGCGCGCCGTCCGCTGCGCTCTCCCCGGCCCAGGGGTCGTCGGAAAGCGGCTCGGGCGCCCCCGCGCGGGCGGCGGGTACGGCGTGCTCCCCGGCCCAGGGGTCGTCGGACAGCGGGCCCGGGCCGCCGGGCCGGGCGGCGGGCACGGCCGGGCGAGCCGCCCAGGGGTCGTCCGGCGGCGCCTGGGGACCCCCGAGGGAGCCGGCCACCGGCTCCGCCGCTCCGGCGCGGGCCGGGGGCAGGGCGCTCTCCCCCGCCCAGGGGTCGTCGGAGAGCGGCCCGGGCCCGGTGGCGGGGGAAGCAGCCGCGGCGGGCTCGCCCGCCGGGGGATGGTCCGGCGCGGCCTGCGGAGCCCCGACGGGGTCGGCCGGTGCGGTCGGCGTCCCGGCGCGGGTGGCGGGTACGGCGCTCTCCCCCGCCCAGGGGTCGTCGGAGAGCGGCCCCGGGCCGTCGGCGCGGGCGCCGGGTACGGCGGGCCCGGTCGGCCAGGGGGTGTCCTCCGGGGGGTCCGGCCAGGGGGTTTCGTCCGTCGGGTCCTCGCAGTGCGGGGGCCAGAGGTAGGGGTCGGTCTCGGGGCCGGGTGCGGGGGCCGGTTCGGGGCGGTTTGCGAGGTGGGCCTCGACCAGGGCGGCGGCCCGGCGGCGCAGGGCCAGCGAGTCGGGGTCGAGGGGCAGCGGCCAGGAGTGCTCGGCGACGGATTCCGCGGCGAGCGCCGGGTTCTCGGCGTCCGGGGCGGGTTCCTCCGCCCAGGCCTCGATCTCCCCGAAGCCGGCCGCGCAGTGGTCGTGCAGGGCGGTCAGGAAGCCGGAGGGGCCGCGGCGCTTCTTCTGGGTCGGGCCCCACCAGTGGCCGGAGGCCAGCAGGAGGGAGCGCGGGCGGGTGAAGGTCACGTAGCCGAGGCGGAGTTCCTCGACGGCCTTGTGCTCCTTGAGGGCGGCCTTGAAGGACTTCAGGCCGGCCGAGGTCCAGGCCGGGTCGTCCGGCAGGGTGGGGGCGTCGCCGCGCAGCCCGTACGGGAGGACCTTGGCGTACGAGGTCCAGGCCTCCGGCGGCTTCTCCTTCGGGAAGGACCCGGCGCACAGGTCGGGGACGACGACCACGTCCCACTCCAGCCCCTTGGACTTGTGGGCGGTGAGGACCTTGACGGTGTTCTCCCCGCCGGGCAGGGCGTGGTCGAGGCCCTTCTCGTACTGGGCGGCGGTGCGCAGGAAGCCGAGGAAGGCCAGCAGCGTCGCCTCGCCGTCCAGGGCGGCGAAGCCGGCGGCGACGTCCATGAAGTGGGACAGGGTCTCCCGGCGGCGGGCCGCCAGGGCGTGCGGGGACGCGGACAGCTCCACCTCCAGCCCGGTCGCGGCGAGCACCCGGTGCAGGACGTCCATCAGCGGGTCGGCGAGGGAACGCCGCAGGTCCCGCAGTTCCTGTGCGAGGTGCGCGAACCGGACGCGGGCGGCCGCCGAGAAGGGGAGGTCGTCGGGGGTCTGGCCGGAGCCGTCGAGGAAGGTCTCCAGCGCGTCGGCGAGGGAGACGACCTCCGCCGGGTCGACTCCTTCGACGGCCGCGGCGAGACGGCCGTCGGGGCCGGAGTCGGGGCCGGACGGGCGGGCGACCAGCTGCCGGGCCCGGCGCCCGAGCAGGGCCAGGTCGCGGGGTCCGATCCGCCAGCGCGGGCCGACGAGGAGCCGGACCAGGGCGGCGTTGGCCCCGGGGTCCTGGAGCACCTCGCAGACGGAGACCAGGTCGGCGACCTCGGGCAGGTGCAGCAGCCCGGACAGGCCGACGACCTCCACCGGCACGTCCCGGGCCACCAGGACGGCCTGGATCCGCGCGAAGTCGGCGGCGGACCGGCACAGCACCGCGATCTCGCCCGGTTCCTTCCCGGTGCGCACCAGGTGGGCGACGGAGTCGCCGAGCCACTCCAGTTCCTCGGCGTGGGTCTCCAGCAGCGCGCAGCGGACCGAGCCGTCGCGTTCGGCGCCCGGCGCGGGGCGCAGCGCCTCGACCCCTTCGTGCATGGCGCGCAGCGGGGCGGCGAGGCCGTTGGCCAGGTCGAGGAGGCGGCCGCCGCTGCGCCGGTTCTCGCTGAGCGAGAGGCGGGTGGCGGGGCTGCCGTCGGCGTGCGGGAAGTGCTCGGGGAAGTCGTCGAGGTTGGCGACGGAGGCTCCGCGCCAGCCGTAGATGGCCTGGCAGGGGTCGCCGACGGCGGTGACGGCATGCCCCGTGCCCCCGCCGAAGAGACCGGACAGCAGCAGCCGCTGGGCGACGGAGGTGTCCTGGTACTCGTCGAGCAGGACGACCCGGAACTCCTCGCGGAGCAGGGCTCCGACCTCGGGCCGGGTGGTGGCGAGCTGTGCGGAGAGGGCTATCTGGTCGCCGAAGTCGAAGAGGTCGCGGGAGCGTTTGGCGGCGCGGTAGCGGGAGACGAGCTCCAGCAGTTCCAGACGGCCGCGTACGGCTTCGGGAACCTTGCGGAGGTCCTCGTTGGTGAGCTTGGCGTCGGCGAGTGCGTCCAGCAGGGCGGTGTCGTACGCGCGCAGGACGGGCGGGTCGACGAGGTGCTCGGAGAGTTCCCCGTCGAGGGCGAGGAGGTCCCCGACCAGGTCGGGCAGGGATTTGGTGAGGGAGGGGTACGGGCCCGGGGCCTCGCGGAGCACCTTCGCGGCGAGCTGGAAGCGGGTGGCGTCGGCGAGGAGCCGGGCGCTGGGCTCCAGGCCGATGCGCAGGCCGTGGTCCTTGAGGAGCTGCCCGGCGAAGGCGTGGTAGGTGGAGATGCGGGGCTCACCGCCCGCCGAGCCGGACTCCACGTCGGCCGGGGAGGGGTCCGGGTCGGTGATCCCGGCACGGCCGAGGGCCTTGCGGACGCGCTCGGCGAGTTCCCCGGCGGCCTTGTTGGTGAAGGTCAGTCCGAGGACCTGTTCGGGGGCGACGGCGCCGGTGCCGACGAGCCACACCACGCGGGCGGCCATCACGGTGGTCTTGCCGGAGCCGGCGCCCGCGACGACGACCTGGGGTGCGGGCGGGGCGGTGACGCAGGCCATCTGTTCGGGCGTGAAGGGGATCCCGAGGAGCTCCTTGAGCTGCTCGGGATCGGTGAGGACGGGCGCGCGCCCGGACTCGTACGCGGTCACCTCAAAAGGCTAGCCGCCCGCACCGACACTCCTCGCCGCCGTCTCATTCCACGGTCTGGCGGCCCTCGGGGCGGGCGCTGCACGCGCCGCGGAAGGAGCAGCGGTTGCAGTGTTCGCCGGTGGCCGGGGCGAAGCGTTCGTCGAGGACCCGTCCGGCGGCGGTGGCCAGCAGGTCGCCGACCCACGCGCCGGAGGGTCCGTCGTGGAGGGCCTGCTGGGCCTGGACCTTCGGGATCTCGTCGCCGCCGTCCTTCTTGGCGGCGCCCTGGCGCAGCTGCACGAGTTCGGCGCCGCCGGGTTCGGGGCGCAGCCCGTCGAAGACCTCGTCGACGGCGCCCTCGCGGACGGCGAGCTGGTAGACGGCGAGCTGGGGGTGCCGGGCGACCTCGTCCCTGGTCGGTGCGGCCTTGCCGGTCTTGAAGTCGACGACGTACGCGCGGCCCTGCGGGTCGGCTTCGACGCGGTCCATGGAGCCGCGGATCCGCACGGCGTACTCGCCCGCGTCGAGGGTGACGTCGAAGTCGTGCTCGGTGGCGACGGAGGCGCGGCCGCCGCGGTCGGTGGTGTGCCAGCGCAGGAAGCGTTCCAGGGCGGCGCGGGCGTTGTCCTTCTCCTGGCGGGACTTCCAGGGCGCGTCGAAGGCGAGGGCGTCCCAGACGGAGTCGAGGCGTTCCATCAGGACGGCGAGGTCGGCGGGGGTGCGGCCGGAGGCGACCTCGTCGGCGAGGACGTGAACGACGTTGCCGAAGCCCTGGGCCGCGGTGGAGGGGGCGTCGGCCTTGACCTCGCGGCCGAGGAACCACTGGAGGGAGCAGGTGTTGGCGAGCTGGTCCAGGGCGCTGCCGGAGAGGGCGACCGGCCGGTCCCGGTCGCGCAGCGGGACGGTGGAGCGGGTGGGTTCGTACAGGCCCCACCAGCGCTGCGGGTGCGCGGCGGGAACGAGGGGGCGGTCCTCGTCGTCGGTGATCGCGGCGAGGCGCGCGAGGCGGCGGGCGGCGGCGTCGCGCAGGGCCTCGGAGGCGTCGGGGTCGACGGTGGTGGCGCGCAGCTCGGCGACGAGGGCGGGGACGGCGAGGGGCCGGCGGGGGCGGCCGGTGACGTCCTTGGGGGTGACGCCGAGTTCGGTGAGGAAACGGGAGGGCTGGTCGCCGTCCTCGGCGGGGGCCTTGACGGCGGTGACGACGAGGCGGTGGCGGGCGCGGGTGGCGGCGACGTAGAAGAGCCGGCGTTCCTCCGCGAGGAGCGCGCCGGGGGTGAGGGGTTCGGCGAGGCCGTCGAGGCCGATGCGGTCGGCTTCGAGGAGGGAGCCGCGGCGGCGCAGGTCGGGCCAGAGTCCTTCCTGGACTCCGGCGACGACGACGAGTCCCCACTCCAGGCCCTTGGAGCGGTGGGCGGTCATCAGGGTGACGGCGTCGCCGCGGACGGCCCGGGTGGTGAGGGTGTCGGCGGCGATGTCCTCCGCTTCGAGCTGTTCGAGGAAGTTGAGCGCGCCGCGGCCGCCCGTACGGTCCTCCGCGCGGGCGGCGTTGTCGAAGAGGGCGCAGACGGCGTCGAGGTCGCGGTCGGCGTTGCGGCCGGCGGCGCCGCCGCGGCGGGCGCCGCGTTCCAGGCGCTGCGGCCAGGGGGTGCCGTCCCACAGGGTCCACAGGGCCTCTTCGGCGGTGCCGCCGCCCTGGAGGAGTTCGCGGGCCTTGCGCAGGAGCAGGCCGAGGCGCTGCGCGCCGCGGGCGTAGGCGGGGTCGTGGGCGGTGAGCCGCTCGGGCTCGGCGAGGGCGCGGGCCAGCAGGACGTCGGAGGGTGCGGGGGCGGTGACACCGGCGGCCCGTTCCTCGTCCCGCAGCGCCCGCCCGAGCCGGCGCAGGTCGGCGGCGTCCATGCCGCCGAGCGGGGACCCGAGCAGCGTGAGCGCGTCCTCGACCCCGACCCAGCCCACGGCTCCGCCGCCACTGCCGTCACCGGCGCCGTCCGCGACCGTCCCGGCGTCCGGAACCGGGCCGGCCGCCGGGCCGTCGCCCTCACCGTCAGCCTCACCCGCGCCCTCGCCCGCGACGAAGCCCGGGCCCTCGACGGG
Source organism: Streptomyces sp. NPDC006512 (assembly GCF_040611935.1). Classification (NCBI taxonomy): domain Bacteria; kingdom Bacillati; phylum Actinomycetota; class Actinomycetes; order Kitasatosporales; family Streptomycetaceae; genus Streptomyces; species Streptomyces sp. NPDC006512. The sequence goes on from NZ_JBEXPG010000012.1 coordinate 83,941, forward strand.
ACCGGCGGAGCCGGCCGCCGGGGCGGGGGGCTCCGTATCCGCCGGGCGCCCGGCGGAGTCCGCAACGGGCTCGGCTTCCCGCACCGGGGCGGGGTCCGGCCCGGTACCGGTACCGGTACCGGAACCAGCACCACCACCGTCCGCGGGGTCCTCGCCCTCGGCGGAACCGGAACCGGAACCGGCCGGCGGGGCCGTGGCGGCCGTGGCCGTGATGCGCAGGGCCGTCAGGAGGGGGGCGACGGCCGGTTCGTGGCGCAGGGCGGTCGCGGCGGCGTCGGTTTCCGCGGGGACTCCGGCCGCGATGAGGGCGCGGCGCATGGCCGGCAGGGTGCGGCCGCCGGCGCGGACCAGGACGGCCATGTCCCGCCAGGGGACGCCGTCCTCCAGGTGGGCCCGGCGCAGGACGTCCGCGATGTTGTCGAGCTCGGACCCGGCCGTCGGGTACGTGTACACCTCGACCCGACCGCCCTCCCGTACGGGCTGTAGGGCCCGGTGCGCCTTGACGGCGGCGGACGGCAGGCGCGGTACGGGCATGCGGGTGGTGAGCAGGCGGGTGGCGGCGAGCAGGGCGGAGCCGGAGCGGCGGCCGACGGTGAGGGCCCGTACGGCCGCGCCCGGGAAGGCGGACTCGAAGTCGAGGACGTTGTTGATGTCGGCGCCGCGGAAGGCGTAGATCGACTGGTCGGGGTCGCCGAAGGCGACGAGCGTGCCGGCGGGGCCGTTGAGGGCGCGCAGCAGGCGCAGCTGGGAGGCGTCGGTGTCCTGGTACTCGTCGACGAGGATCACGTCGTGGGCGGAGGCGACGGACGGGGTGCCCTCGGCCAGCAGGACGGCGCGGTGGAGGAGTTCCGCGTAGTCGAGGGCGCCCTGGAGGTCGAGGACGTCGAGGTACTCGGAGAGGAAGGCGGCGGCCGCCTTCCAGTCGGGGCGGCCGGTGCGGGTCGCGAAGGAGTCGAGCGCGGCCGGGCCGAGGCCGAGCTCGCGGGCGCGGGCCAGGACGGCGCGGACCTCGTCGGCGAAGCCGCGGGTGGTGAGCGCGGCGCGCAGGTCGTCCGGCCAGCGGATGGAGCGGAGGCGGCGCTGGCCTTCGAGCAGGGTGCGGACCATGACGTCCTGCTCGGGGCCGGAGAGCAGGCGCAGCGGGTCGGCGAAGAGCTCGTGGTCCTGGTGGGCGCGGACGAGGCCGTAGCAGAAGGAGTGGAAGGTGGTGGCCTGCGGGGCGCGGGCGCCGCCGAGGCGGAGGGCGGCCCGGTCGCGGAGTTCCACGGCCGCCTTGCGGCTGAAGGTGAGGATGAGGATGCGGGCGGGGTCGGTGCCGGCCTCGACGCGGGCGGCGGCGGCCTCGATGAGGGTGGTGGTCTTGCCCGTGCCCGGTCCGGCCAGGACGAGCAGTGGTCCCCGGGTGTGATCAACCACCGCGCGCTGGGCTGCGTCCAGGACAGGGGGAGCCACCTGTTCCGGCCCGGTGCGCACCAGGCGGTACGCGTCAGGGGTCCGCGTACGCCGCTCTGAGCGGCCGGAGGAAGAGGTGATCACGTGAGGTGCCGGTCCTGGTGGGTCTGCGGTTGCTGCGGTGGTGGCGGCGGCGGGGACTGCGGTGGCCGCACCCGTCGCGTACGCCGAAGGGGCAACGCTACGCCAATCGCGGCGGCCGCCGCAGTCCGTCCCGGGAGGGCGGGACGTCGCCCCGGAGGCCCCGGGTGTCGTCCCCCGTACGGGCCTTCGACCGCCCGCCCCCGCTCCGCATGGCCGAAGCTGTCAGGTGTGAGCCTCGTCGCCTCCGTCCCGTCCGTCGCGCCCGTCCCAGCGGGCCCGCCGCATGGCCAGGCGCGGCTCGCCGGACGGGGTCTCGCGCAGCGGGGTGCCCTCGGTGCGGTAGTGCTCCAGGGCCCGCCGCTCGCTGCCCGGGAGGGGTTTCCCGTCCGCCCGCACCACCCGCCACCAGGGCACGGCTCCTCCGTACAGGGCCATGACGCGCCCGACTTGGCGCGGTCCGCCCTCGCCGAGCCACTCCGCGACGTCCCCGTACGTCATCACCCGGCCGGGCGGAATCCGCTCGGCCGCCTCCAGCACCCGCTCCGCGTAGGCGGGCAGCTCTTCGCTCATCCGGGACATGCTGCCGGATGCCACCGACATCCGGACGGAAGCTTCGGTTCCATACCGGCGCGCACCCTGATGCCCCGCCGGGCCGTCGGTCCGTGCCACCATCTTCCGGGCGGTGACTGGTGATACGTGATCAAGAAGAGACGGATGTGACGGCGAAGGAGCAGGGTGTGAGCCCTCCGGACGGCGCGTCGAAGGACGAGGGCGCGCACCCGGACGACGGCGCGCGCGACGTGCGCGCCGCACGTCCGGACGCCCCGGCGCGCCCGGGCGCGCTGGCTCCTCCCGCGCGCGGCCCGGGCTCGGGAACGCACCCCGGGACCGGCCCGGCCCCCGGGGCCGCTCCGGAAGCCGGCCCCGGCGAAGGCCCGGGCGAAGGCCCCGGCCCTGCGGCGGACCCCGCCGACGAGGACGAGCCGCACGGCCACGCGCCGACGGCCGCCGACCAGGTGGAGGTGGACGAGCCGCTGCTCGCCGCCCGCGTGCACCGCCCCTCCGACCTCGTACGGTTCCTCGCCGGCATCCTCGGCATCGCCGTCGTCCTCGGCATCGCGACCTTCGCCCACGGCACCACCGCGGGCCTCGAACAGGACATCAGCAACAGCACCGGCCAGGCACCCGCCCTCCTGATCAAGGTCGCCGGGCTGGTGTCGAGCATCGCGGTCCTCCTGGTCCCGGTCGCCTTCGCCATCGAACGGCTGATCAAACGCGACGGACTGCGCATCGCCGACGGCGTGCTCGCCGCCGTCCTCGCGCACGGGGTCACCCTCGCCACCGACCTGTGGGTCTCGCGGGCCGCCCCGGGCGCCATCCAGGAGGCCCTCACCCAGTCCACGGGCATCGGCGACACCCTCACCGATCCCGTGCACGGCTACCTCGCGCCCGTGATCGCGTACATGACCGCCGTCGGGATGACGCGCCGGCCCCGCTGGCGCGTGGCCCTGTGGGTGGTGCTGCTGCTCGACGCCTTCGCGATGCTGGTCGGCGGGTACACCACACCCTTCTCGATCATCCTGACCGTGCTGATCGGCTGGAGCGTCGCGTACGGGACCCTGTACGCCGTCGGCTCGCCGAACGTGCGGCCCACCGGGCAGAACCTCCTCGCCGGGCTGCGCCGGGTCGGCTTCCAGCCGGTCAGCGCGATGCGCGCGGAGACCGGCGACGGGACGGACAACGGCTCCGAGGCGAGCGACCGGGGCCGGCGCTACCACGTCACGCTGGAGGACGGTCCGCCGCTGGACGTCACCGTCGTGGACCGCGAGCAGCAGGCGCACGGCTTCTTCTACCGGGTGTGGCGACGGCTGACCCTGCGCGGGATCACCACCCGGCGCAGCCTCCAGTCGCTGCGCCAGGCGCTGGAGCAGGAGGCCCTGCTCGCGTACGCCGCGATCGCGGCCGGGGCCAACGCCCCGAAGCTGATCGCGACCTCCGAGCTGGGGCCGGACGCCGTGATGCTCGTCTACGAGCACCTGGGCGGACGCACCCTGGACTCGCTCTCCGACGAGGAGATCACCGACGAGCTGAGCCGCAACGCCTGGGAGCAGGTACGGGCCCTCCAGTCGCGCAGGATCGCGCACCGCCGGCTCACGGGGGACGCGCTGGTGGTGGATCGTTCCGGCAAGGTCATCCTCACGGACCTGCGGGGCGGCGAGATCGCGGCCGGTGACCTCGTGCTCCGGATGGACATCGCGCAGCTCCTGACCACGCTCGGCCTGCGGGTCGGCGCGCAGCGCTCGGTCGCCTCGGCGGTGTCGGTACTCGGCCCGGACACCGTGGCGGACTGCCTGCCGCTGCTCCAGCCGATCGCGCTGAGCCGTTCGACCCGGGCGACGCTGCGCAAGCTGGCCCGCGAGCGGGCCGACCGGCAGCGGGAGGCCGTACTGGAGTCCTCGCGGGCGGCGAAGGCGGCGCGCGAGGCGGACGCCTCGGCCCCGGCGGCGACGCCGGCGGCGGCCCGCAAGGCCGAGAAGCGGGCCCTGGACGACGCGCTGGACGACGCCCGCGAGGAGGACCTGCTGAGCCAGATCCGCCAGCAGGTGCTGCTGATCCGCCCGCAGGCGCCGGTGGAGCCGGCCCGGCTGGAGCGGATCCGGCCGCGGACGCTGGTCTCGTTCATCGCGGGCGCCTTCGGCGCGTACTTCCTGCTGACGCAGCTGGCCCACGTGGACTTCGCGAAGATCGTCGGCGAGGCGCAGTGGGGCTGGGTCGGGGCGGCGCTCGGCTTCTCGGCGCTGAGCTACTTCGCGGCGGCGATGAGCCTGCTGGGCTTCGTGCCCGAGCGGGTGTCGTTCCTGCGGACCGTGGTCGCGCAGGTGGCGGGGTCCTTCGTGAAGCTCGTCGCTCCGGCGGCGGTCGGCGGGGTCGCGCTGAACACGAGGTTCCTGCAGCGGGCGGGGGTCCGGCCGGGGCTGGCGGTCGCCAGCGTGGGCGCCTCGCAGCTGTTCGGGCTGGCGAGCCACATCCTGCTGCTGCTGTCCTTCGGCTACCTGACGGGCACCGAGAAGACCCCGGAGATGACCCCGTCCCGGACGGTCATCGCGGGTCTGCTGACGGTCGCGGTGCTGGTGCTGGTGGTGACGGCGGTGCCGTTCCTGCGGAAGTTCGTGGTGACCCGGGTACGGGCCCTGTTCGCGGGCGTGGTGCCGCGCATGCTGGACGTGCTCCAGCGGCCGCAGAAGCTCATGACCGGCATCGGCGGCATGCTGCTGCTGACCGGCTGCTTCGTGATGTGCCTGGACGCCTCGATCCGCGCCTTCGGCGGAGGCGAGGCCATCAGCTACGCGAGCATCGCGGTGGTCTTCCTGGCCGGCAACGCGCTCGGTTCGGCTGCGCCGACCCCGGGCGGCATCGGCGCGGTGGAGACCACGCTGACGCTGGGCCTGGTCGCGGCGGGCCTCCAGGGCGACGTCGCCTTCTCGGCGGTACTGCTGTTCCGCACGATGACCTTCTGGCTGCCGGTGCTGCCGGGGTGGATCTCGTTCAACTTCCTCACCCGCAAGGAAGCCATCTAGGCCAAGGAAGCCATCTAGTGCCGTGACCGGAAAGGTCCACCGGGTCGCGACGCCCGGCACGGCGCCTCTCCGCGTTGTCGGACCACGGAGGTACGTCCAGTACGAGCCGTGGCCCTCCGCCTTGAGATGCACCGCACCGGACGCCGCGACCCGGCAAACCTTCCCGGCCACGGCACTAGGCCCCTCTCTTCCGGATCGTGCCGGTCGTGCCGGGCCGTCCCGCGTGGAGCGGGGTGGCGCGGGCGCGGCTGCGGGTCAGAACGCGAGCAGCAGGGTGGCCAGGAGGGCGGCCGACAGGGCGAGTTCCACCGCGCCGACCAGTGGGGGTTTCAGGCCGCGGCCCGGCAGGGCGGCCGCTCGGGCGAGGCAGGCGGCGAAGGGCAGCGCCAGCCAGGGCGAGAGCGCGGCCGCGGCGGCCAGGGCCGCCGCGTGGTAGGCGACCGAGCCGCGGCGGTAGGCCGGGGAGCGGCGTTCGCGGATCATCGTCTTCACGTACGGGACGGTGCCGGCGAAGTAGAGCAGGCAGGCCAGCGCCGGCCGCCAGAGCGCCGCGGGGTCCGCCCCGCCGAGGCCGCCCGCGACCAGCAGCATGCCGCAGGCCGGGACGACCGCGGCCAGGCCGTTGACCAGGGCCCGCTCGCGGCCCCGTAGGGCGTAGCGGGTGTTCACCGCCACGAAGGGCGCCGCCGCCGCGCCCGCGAGCAGCAGCCGGGGGTGGAGCGCCACCAGGGGCAGGCCCGCCGCCGCGGCGGCCGCGCCGAGCACCAGCGCCGGGCGGCCGTGCCGGGACGCGGAGCGCAGCCCGCGCGCCCGCAGCCGCAGCCACTGCTGGGCGTGGAAGACGGCGGCGTACGCGAGCAGCCAGGCGGCGAGGAGCAGCCCGTGCTGTCCGCCCGGCCGGGGCGCGAGGAAGGTGCCCGCGAGGAAGGGCACGGCCAGCATCGCCCACGCCCCGTGCTGGTCGGGGATCCAGCGGTACTCGTCGCGTGCCACGGCCACGCCCTCCTGGATGTCGCGTTCTTCCGCGATTCGCCTGTGGCCCGGCGCAGTTGGGCCGCTTCCAGCGTGGCATCCACTGGGCCCGTGAAAGTGCGGAAGGAGGTCACGGACAGAGGGGACCTTTGTCACCGGTTCGGCCGGTCCGGCGGGCGTAGCGTCGTTTCGGGCCCGTTTCCTCCCGGACTGTCCGATGACCGTCCGGTCCTGTTCCCGGTCCCGGTCCCGTTTCCGGTCCCGTTTCCCGCCCTGGAGGGTCGCCTTGCACGAGCGTCAGGAGAACAAGGCGCATGAGGACGCCGTCGATTCGCTCATCAGGGCGGGCAGTTTCTTCACCCGCGCCGAGGTGTCCGACGACCTGCGGACGGTGCACCGGACGGGCGGGCGGGCCGCGGAGGCCTTCTACCGCGACCGCTGGAGCCACGACAAGGTCGTCCACTCCACCCACGGCGTGAACTGCACCGGTTCCTGCCGCTGGAAGGTGTTCGTCAAGGACGGGATCATCACCTGGGAGACCCAGGCGACCGACTACCCGTCCGTCGGCCCGGACCGGCCGGAGTACGAACCCCGCGGCTGTCCGCGCGGAGCCTCGTTCTCCTGGTACTCGTACTCCCCCACCCGCGTCCGCTACCCGCTCGTGCGCGGCACGCTCCTGGAGGCGTACCGCGAGGCCAAGGCCCGCCTGGGCGATCCGGTCGGGGCGTGGGCGGACATCCAGCGCGATCCGGAACGCCGCCGCGCCTACCAGCGGGCCCGCGGCAAGGGCGGTCTGGTGCGGGCCTCGTGGGAGGAGGCGACCGAGATCATCGCCGCGGCGCACGTGCACACGATCGCGGAGCACGGCCCGGACCGGGTCGCGGGCTTCTCCCCGATCCCCGCCATGTCGATGGCCTCGCACGCGGCGGGGGCCCGCTTCCACTCGCTCATCGGCGCCCCGATGCTCAGCTTCTACGACTGGTACGCCGACCTCCCGGTGGCCTCGCCGCAGGTGTTCGGCGACCAGACGGACGTCCCCGAGTCGGGCGACTGGTGGGACGCGGCGTACCTGATGATGTGGGGCTCGAACGTCCCCGTCACCCGCACCCCGGACGCGCACTGGATGGCCGAGGCCCGTTACCGGGGCCAGAAGGTCGTCACGGTCTCACCGGACTTCGCCGACAACACGAAGTTCGCCGACGAGTGGATGCACCCGCACCCCGGTACGGACGGCGCGCTGGCCCTGGCGATGGGCCACGTCGTCCTGAAGGAGTTCTTCGTCGAGAAGGAGACGCCCTTCTTCACGGACTACGTCCGCCGGTACACCGACCTGCCGTTCCTGGTCTCGCTCCGGGAGACGGAACAGGGCCTGGTGCCGGGCAAGTTCGTCACCGCCGCCGACCTCGGGCAGGACACCGAGAACGCGGAGTGGAAGACCGTCCTCGTCGACGACGTCACCGGCGAGCCGGTCGTGCCGAACGGCACGCTCGGGCACCGCTGGGGGAAGAACGAGACGCCCGAGTGGAACCTGGACCTCGGTGACACCGTGCCCCGCCTCACGCTCCTCGGGGAGGGCGGGAGCGCCGAGATCGTCCTGCCGCGCTTCGAGGACGACGAGCGCGGCGGCACCGTCCGCCGCGGGGTGCCCGTGCGCCGGCTCGGCGACCGCCTCGTCACCACCGTCTTCGACCTGATGCTGGCCCAGTACGGAGTCGGCCGCGCGGGCCTGCCCGGCGAGTGGCCCGCCGGCTACGACGACGCCTCGCAGCCCGGCACCCCCGGCTGGCAGGAGTCGCTGACCTCGGTCCCCGCCGCCCAGGCGGTGCGCGTGGCCCGGGAGTTCGCGGAGACGGCCGAGCGGTCGAACGGCCGCTGCATGATCCTCATGGGAGCCGGCACCAACCACTGGTTCCACTCCGAGACGATCTACCGCGCCTTCCTGGCGCTGCTCACCCTCACCGGCTGCCAGGGCCGCAACGGCGGCGGCTGGGGCCACTACGTCGGCCAGGAGAAGTGCCGTCCGGTCACCGGCTGGGCGACCCTCGCGGCGGCCTCCGACTGGTCGCGCCCGCCGCGCCAGATGATCGGCGCGGCCTGGTTCTACCTGCACACCGGCCAGTGGCGCTACGACACCCTGCCCGCCGAGGCGCTGGCCTCCCCGCTCGCGACGGGCGCCTTCACGGGGATGACCGGCGCGGACTGCCTGGCCGCGAGCGCCCGCATGGGCTGGATGCCCTCGTACCCGACCTTCGACCGCAACCCCCTCGACCTGGGCGCGGCCGCCGACCCGGTGGCCGACGCGGTGCGGGAGCTGAAGGACGGCACGCTCGGCTTCGCCGGCGAGGACCCGGACGCCCCGCGGAACTGGCCCCGCGTGCTCAACGTGTGGCGGGCCAACCTGCTCGGATCCAGCTCCAAGGGCAACGAGTACTTCCTCAAGCACCTGCTCGGCACCCACTCCAACCTCCCCGACGACGGCCCGCGCTGCGCGCCCAGGGACGTCACGTACCGGGAGGAGGACGTCGAGGGGAAGCTGGACCTGCTCATGTCGATGGACTTCCGGATGACGTCCACGACGCTGCTGTCGGACGTGGTCCTCCCGGCGGCCACCTGGTACGAGAAGCACGACCTGTCCTCCACGGACATGCACCCCTTCCTGCACGCCTTCACCCCGGCCGTGGACCCGCCCTGGCAGGCCCGCTCCGACTACGACGCCTTCCTCGCGATCGCCCGCCGGTTCGGCGAGCTCGCCCGGACCCGTCTCGGCGTCCGCAGGGACCTCGTCGCGACCGCGCTCCAGCACGACACCGCGGGCGGCGAGATGGCCCAGCCCGGCGGGGTGGCCCTGGACTGGTCGAAGGGCGAGTGCGAACCCGTGCCCGGGCGCACCATGTACAACCTGGCGGTCGTCGAACGCGACTACGGGGCGGTCGGTGAGAAGTTCGCCGCGCTCGGCCCGCTCGTCGACCGGCTCGGCGTGACCACCAAGGCGATCACCTACGACGTGACCGAGGAGATCGCCTACCTCGGGGAGAAGAACGGCCTGGTCCGGAGCGGGGTCGCGGAGGGCCGCCCGCGCCTGGACACCGCCGGGCGGGCCTGCGAGGCGATCCTCTCCCTGTCCGGCACCTCCAACGGCCGGCTGGCCACCCAGGGCTTCGAGACCCTGGAGAAGCAGGTCGGCACGCACATGGCGCACCTGGCCGCCGAGGCCGAGGGCAAGCGGATCACCTTCGCGGACACCCAGGCCCGCCCCGTCCCGGTGATCACCTCTCCCGAATGGTCGGGTTCCGAGGCCGGCGGGCGCCGCTACACGGCCTTCACCGTCAACACCGAGCACCTGAAGCCCTGGCACACCCTCACCGGCCGCCAGCACTTCTTCGTCGACCACGACTGGCTGCACGAGGTCGGGGAGTCCCTCCCCGTCTACAAGCCGCCGCTGAACATGCACACCCTGTACGGGGAGCCCGAACTGGGCGTCGTCGACGAGAAGACGGTCGCCGTCCGGTACCTGACCCCGCACAACAAGTGGGCGATCCACAGCCAGTACCAGGACAACCTCTACATGATGACGCTCGGCCGGGGCGGTCAGACGGTGTGGATGTCCCCGCAGGACGCCGCCGCGATCGGGGTCGCGGACAACGACTGGATCGAGGCCGTCAACCGCAACGGCGTGGTCACCGCCCGCGCGATCGTCTCCCACAAGATGCCTCCCGGCACGGTCTACATGAACCACGCGCAGGAGCGGACGGTCGGCGTCCCCAAGACGGAGAAGACCGGCCGCCGCGGCGGCATCCACAACTCGCTGACCCGGGTGATGCTCAAGCCCACCCACCTCATCGGCGGCTACGCCCAGCTGACCTGGGCCTTCAACTACCTCGGCCCGACCGGCAACCAGCGTGACGAGGTGACGGTCATCCGCCGCCGCGACCAGAAGGTGGAGTACTAGTCCCATGCGCGTGATGGCACAGGTCGCGATGGTCATGAACCTCGACAAGTGCATCGGATGCCACACCTGTTCGGTCACCTGCAAGCAGGCGTGGACCAACCGGCAGGGCACCGAGTACGTCTGGTTCAACAGCGTGGAGACCCTCCCCGGCCAGGGTTACCCGCGCCGCTGGGAGGACCAGGAGAAGTGGAAGGGCGGCTGGGAGCGCACCCGTTCCGGCCGGCTGCGGCTGAAGGCGGGCGGCCGGCTGAAGAAGCTCGGCGGCATCTTCGCCAACCCCCACCTGCCGGAGATCGACGACTACTACCAGCCGTGGACCTACGAGTACAAGAACCTCACCGAGGCCCCGGCGGGCGACGACCTGCCCACCGCCCGGCCCGTCTCGCAGATCACCGGCGAGCCCGTCGACAAGGTCGAATGGGGTCCGAACTGGGACGACAACCTCGGCGGCGCCCCCGCGCACGCCCCGAGGGACCCGATCGTGGAGAAGATCCGCGACGAGGTGGGCGAGAAGATCCGCTTCGAGTTCGAGCAGAGCTTCATGTTCTACCTCCCCCGGATCTGCGAGCACTGCCTGAACCCGGCGTGCGTCTCGTCCTGCCCGTCCGGTGCGATGTACAAGCGCGAGGAGGACGGCATCGTCCTCGTCGACCAGGACGGGTGCCGCGGCTGGCGCATGTGCGTGACGGGCTGCCCGTACAAGAAGGTGTACTTCAACCACCGCACCGGCAAGGCTGAGAAGTGCACCTTCTGCTTCCCGCGCATCGAGGTCGGCATGCCGACGGTGTGCTCCGAGACCTGCGTGGGCCGGATGCGCTACCTCGGCGTGATGCTCTACGACGCCGACAAGGTCGCCGGGGCCGCGGCCGTCGAGGACGAGCACGACCTGTACCCCTCCCAGGTGGAGTGCTTCCTCGATCCGCACGACCCGGCCGTGGCCGCCGCCGCCCGCGCCGCCGGCATCACCGAGGAGTGGCTGGAGGCGGCCCGGAACTCCCCCGTCTACGACCTGATCGCCACCTACCAGGTCGCCCTGCCGCTGCACCCGGAGTACCGGACCATGCCGATGGTCTGGTACGTGCCTCCGCTGTCCCCCGTCGTCGAGGCGGTCGCCGCCACCGGCAGCGACGGCGAGGACGCCGGCAACCTCTTCGGGGCGATCGACGCGCTGCGCATCCCCGTCGAGTACCTGGCCGCGATCCTCACGGCGGGCGACACCTACGCCGTCGAGGCCGTGCTGCGCCGGATGGCGGCGATGCGCGCCTACATGCGCAGGATCAACCTCGGCGAGCCGAGGGACGAGTCGATCGCCGGAGCGGTCGGCCTGACCGGCCCCGAGATGGAGGACATGTTCCGGCTGCTGGCCATCGCCAAGATCGAGGACCGGTTCGTGGTCCCGACGGCCGCCCGCGCCGAGGCCGACGCCCTCGCCGGGACCCACCCGCTGGACGCCGCCTGCCCGGTCGGCGGGGAACCCGAACCCCGCGTGATGCTCAACCTCAGCCCCACCAGGAGGAGTTCGTGACACCCGACGGCCTGGTGCGGCTCGTGGCCGGCTGCGCGCTGCAATACCCCGGCGACCGCTTCCACGACGAACTCCCCCGCCTGCGCGCGGCCCTCGCCGGGGCGCCGGACGGACCGGCCGGACTGCTCGGCGCGTTCCTCGACGGCGCCGAGGAGCTCGGCCCCGTCGAGCTGTGCGCGCGGTACTCCGACACCTTCGACACCCGCAACCGGCGCTGCCTCTACCTCACCTGGTGGACCGACGGCGACACGCGCCGGCGCGGGCTCTCCCTCGTCCGGCTGAAGCGGATCTACCGGGACTTCGGGCTGGAGTACGCGGGCGAGGAACTGCCCGACTTCCTGCCGGTGGCCCTGGAGTTCGCCGCGCTCCGGGAGGAGGCCGGTACCGAGCTGCTCCAGGAGCACCGGGCCGGGCTGGAACTGCTGCGGCTCGCGCTCGCCGAGTCCGGGTCCCCGTACGCCCGGGTGCTGGAGGCCGTCTGCGCCACCCTGCCCGGGCCCTCGCCGCGCAGCCGCGCGGAGGCGAAGGCGCTCGCGAGGAACGGTCCCCCGCAGGAACTGGTGGGCGCGGGCTCGGCCCTCGAACCCTTCGGCCCGGGCATCGACCCGCCGCAGGACCTCCCGGCGGACTTCCCGGCGGCGCTCACGGCCGGCTTCCCGTCCGGCCGGACCGCCGACCTCCCCTGGCCCACCACCGAAAGGCAGACGGCCTGATGGACCTCCTCCTGTGGGGCGTACTGCCGTACGTCTCGATCGCCCTGCTCGTCGCCGGCACGCTCTGGCGGGCCCGCTTCGACCAGTTCGGCTGGACCACGCACTCCTCGCAGGTCCACGAGTCGCGGCTGCTGCGGATCGGCTCCCCGCTCTTCCACTTCGGCATGCTCTTCGTGGTCGTGGGCCACGTCGTGGGCCTGCTGATCCCGATGGGCTGGACCGACGCGGTGGGCCTGGACGACCACGCCTACCACCTCCTGGCCGTCTCCACCGGCGCCGTCGCGGGCGTCGCGGCCGCCGCCGGCGTCGGGATCCTGGTGTACCGGCGCTTCACGGTGCCGGCCGTCCGCCGGGCGACCCTGCGCGGCGACCACGTGATGTACGCCTGCCTGCTCGGTGCGATGCTCCTCGGGCTGACGGCCACGGTCCTCAACTCGACCGGGCAGACCGGCGGCTACAACTACCGCGAGGGCGTCTCGGTCTGGTTCCGCAGCCTGTTCGCCCTGCGGCCGGACTACCACCTGATGGCGGGCGCCCCGCTCGCCTTCCGGCTGCACGTCCTGTTCGGCTTCGCGCTGTTCGCGCTCGTCCCGTACTCGCGGCTGGTGCACATGTTCTCCGCCCCGCTGAAGTACCTGGTCCGGCCGTACGTCGTCTACCGGCGCCGGGATCCGGAGCAGCTGGCGAACCGCCCGCAGAGGCGGGGCTGGGAGCGGGTGTCGTGAAGCCTCCCGCCGGCTCGGCGCGGCCCCCGGCCGGTGCCGGGCGGCCGCCCGCCGTCGTGCGCCGGCCCCGGCACTCGGTCGCCGAACGCCCCTTCCTCGTGATCTGGGAGGCCACCCGGGCCTGCCCGCTGGCCTGCCTGCACTGCCGGGCCGAGGCGCTGACGGCCCGGGACCCGCGGGAACTCGACGGGGCGGACGCCCGCCGGGTGATGGACCAGACCGCCGCCTTCGGGAAACCCGGCCCGCTGTTCGTGATCACCGGCGGGGACCCCTTCCAGCGCCCCGACCTCGCGGACCTGATCGCGTACGGGACCTCCCTGGGCCTCAGGGTCGCCGTCTCCCCCTCCGGCACCCCCACCCTGACCCGGGCCGGCCTCGAAGCCGTCCGCGACGCCGGCGCGGTGGCCCTCTCCCTGTCCCTGGACGGGTCCACCGCCGCCCGGCACGACGCCTTCCGGGGCGTCCCGGGGGTGTACGACTGGACCCTGGAGGGCTGGCGGACCGCCCGCGAGCTGGGCCTCAAGGTGCAGATCAACACCACGGTCTCCCGGGACAGCCTGGAGGACCTGGCCGACATCGCCGCCCTGGTGCGGCGCGAGGGCGCGATGCTGTGGTCGGGCTTCCTGCTGGTGCCGACGGGACGCGCGGAGGGTCTGGACCCGCCGACCCCGGCGGAGATCGAGGACGTACTGCACTTCCTGTACGACTGCGGCGCCGTGATGGCCACCAAGACCACGGAGGGCCACCACTTCCGCCGGGTCGCGCTCCAGCGGGCCGTCCTCGACGCGCGCGGCGAGCGCCCCGCCCTCGGTCCGCTGTACGGGCGGCTGCGCGCCCGCGCCGCCGGCCTCGGCTTCTTCGAGGGCGCCCGGCGGACCGTGCGCCGGCCCCCGATGGACGTCTCCTCGGGGCGCGGCTTCGTCTTCGTCTCGCACACCGGCGAAGTGCACCCGAGCGGTTTCCTGCCGCTGTCCGGCGGCAACGTGAAGGAACGCCCGCTGACCTCCGTCTACCGGGAGTCGGCGCTGTTCACCTCGCTGCGCGATCCGTCGCTGCTGCGGGGCAGGTGCGGGGCCTGCGAGTTCAAGACGGTGTGCGGGGGCTCTCGGTCGCGGGCGTACGGTTCCACCGGGGACGTGCTGGAGGAGGATCCGTACTGCGCGTACGAGCCCGGCAGCTTCCCGTACCGGCGGGAGGTGGAAGCCCTGGCCGAAAGCACGAAGCGGCGACCCCCGCCCCTCCCATATGTTTCATAAGGGAACATATCGTCCACGGTCGCAGGACCACGGTCACAGGAGAAGACAATGCGTTCAGTGATCGTCGTCGGTGGCGGCATCAGCGGTCTGGCGGCCGCCTGGCAGCTGCGCGGCCACGCGGACGTCACCCTGCTGGAGGGCCAGGCCAAGGTCGGCGGCAAACTCCGCACCGGCACCATCGCCGGCATCACCGTCGACGAGGGCGCGGAATCCCTGATGGCCCTGCGCCCGGAAGCCGTGGAACTGGCCGCCGCCGTCGGACTCGGCAACGCCCTCCGCGACCCGGAACAGGCCCCCACCACCGTCTGGACCCACGGCGCCCTGCGCCCCCTGCCGGCCGGGCACGTCATGGGCATCCCCACCGACCCGGCCGCCCTGGCCGGCACCGGACTGCTCTCGCCGGAGGGCGTCCTGCGGGCCGGCCGGGAGGAGACCCTCCCCGCCTCCCCGCTCACCGGCGACTGCTCCGTCGGCGCCTACCTGGGCGCCCGCCTCGGCCGGGAGGCCGTCGACCGGCTGGTCGAACCCCTCCTGGGCGGGGTCTACGCCGGCCGCGCCGACCGGCTCTCGCTGCGCGCGGCGATGCCCCGGATCGCCGCCCTCGCCGAACAGGGCACCCCGCTGCTGCCCGCCCTGCGCCGCATGAAGGCCGCGGGCGCCCCCCGCCCGGCCGCGGTGGCCGTCCAGGGCGTGGCCGGCGGCACCGGCCGCTTCCCGCAGGCCGTGGCCCGGGCGTGCGGTGCGCGCATCCTGACCGGGACGACGGCACGCTCCCTCCACCGCCTGCCGGACGGCGGCTGGCGGGTGCTGGCGATGACCGCCGACGGCCCCCTCACGATGGACGCCGACGCCGTGATCCTGGCGCTCCCGGCCTTCGCCGCGGCCGAGCTGCTGCGGCCCCACTCCCCCCTCGCCGAGGAGGAGCTCGCGGCCATCCCGCACGCCTCGACCGCCGTCGTCACCATGGCCTTCTCCCGCACCCGGGCCCACTTCCTGCCGGAGGGCAACGGGTTCCTCGTCCCGCCGGTGGACGGCCACGCCCTCAAGGCCGCCTCGTTCCTCTCCAACAAATGGGCCTGGCTGCACGACGCGGCGCCCTCGGTGTTCGTGCTCCGCGCGTCCATCGGCCGGATCGGCGAGGAAGAGCTCCTGGACCGGCCCGACCGCCACCTGGTGCGCACCGCGATCGCCGAACTCCACCACGCGGTGGGCCCCATGGGCGAGCCCCTGGCCGCCCGCGTGACCCGCTGGGACCGGGGCCTGCCGCAGTACGGCGTCGGCCACCGCGAGCGGGTGAACCGGATCCGCGGGGCGGTCGGGAAGCTCCCCGGCCTCGCCGTGTGCGGCGCGGCCTACGAGGGGGTGGGCGTCGCCGCCTGCGTGGCGACCGGCCGCAGCGCCGCGAAGGAGATCCTGGCGGCCTGACCCCGCCCCCGGCGGGGCGGGCCCGCGGGCACCCGAACGGCCCACGGCGCGGGCGGAGCCGCCACGCCCCGCGCAGGATGGGGAACATGCCGAGAAACGCCCTGCGGACCGCCGCTGCCGCCGCCCTCGCCACCGCGCTGCTCACCACGGCCGCCTGTTCCGGCGGCGGCGACGGGGAGAAACCGGAGGCCGACGCCGCCGGTGCGAAACCCCTGGAGTGGGGCGAGTGCGAGGCCCCCACCGCCCTGGAGGGCGGGGGGCAGACGCCCGGCAAGGACTGGCAGTGCGCCACCCTCGACGTGCCCCTGGACTACGCGAAGCCCGAGGGCGAGACGATCCCCCTCGCCCTGATCCGCGCCAAGGCCCGCGACAAGAAGAACCGGATCGGCTCGCTCGTCTTCAACTTCGGCGGCCCGGGCGGCTCGGGCATCACCACCCTCCCCGGCGCGGCCAAGGAGTACGACGCGCTGCGCGACCGGTACGACCTGGTCAGTTTCGACCCCCGCGGGGTGGGCCGCAGCACCCCGGTCCGCTGCCTGGACGACAAGCAGCTCGACGCGTACTACGCCCAGGACTCCTCGCCCGGCACACCCGAGCAGGAGAAGGCCTACGTCGACGGCATCAAGGGGTACCAGCAGGCCTGCCGGACGAAGTCGGGCAAGGTCCTGCCGTACGTCGGCACGGAGAACGCCGCCCGCGACCTCGACCGGATCCGCCAGGCCCTCGGCGACGAGAAGCTGAACTACTTCGGGATCTCCTACGGCACCGAACTCGGCGGGGTCTACGCCCACCTCTTCCCGAAGAACGTCGGCCGGGCCGTCTTCGACGCCGTCGTGGACCCGACGAAGACCTCCGAGGAGGGCTCGCTCGGCCAGGCCAAGGGCTTCCAGCTCGCCCTCGGCAACTTCGCGCAGGACTGCGTGGACCGCGGTGACGCCTGCCGCCTCCAGGGCAGCACCGCGAAGGAGATCGAGGACAACATCATCAAGCTCCAGAAGTCCCTGGCCGCCCAACCCATCACGGGCATCGGCGACCGGCAGCTCACCGACGGGGCCGCGACCAACGGCATCGCGCAGGCCCTGTACTCCAAGGAGCTGTGGCCGCTGCTGGAGCAGGGCCTGGACGAGGCGGAAGGCGGGCAGGGCCAGCTGCTGATGGCCCTCTCCGACGCCCTCAACGGCCGGGACCAGCAGGGGCGCTACAGCAACATCGGGGCCGCCAACACGGCCATCAACTGCGCGGACTCCAAGGAGCGCGTCACGCTGGAGCAGGCCAAGGCCAAGCTCCCGGCGTTCCGGGCGGCGTCGCCCGTCTTCGGGGACTTCCTCGGCTGGGCCATGCTGAGCTGCACCGACTGGCCCGTGGCGGGCGCCTGGGACACCCCGGACGTGTCCGCCCCCGGCGCGGACCCGATCCTGGTGATCGGCAACACCGGCGACCCGGCGACCCCGTACGAGGGGGCCCGCAAGATGGCCGAGCGGCTCGGCGAGGGCGTGGGCGTGGAGCTGACGTACAAGGGCGAGGGGCACGGCGCGTACAACAGCGGCGACCCCTGCGTGCAGAAGGCGGTGAACGGCTACCTGCTGGACGGGAAGGTGCCGGCCGCCGGCTCCGTCTGCACCGCGGTCCCGGACGCCACGGGGACGCCCGTCACACCGCAGGCCCCGGCGTCGCAGAGCGCCTGAAACGCGCCGGAGGGGCCGTACCGCGGGCGCGGTACGGCCCCTCCGGCGCGTTCTAGTAGACCGGCTTCTCGGGCTCGATCTGGTGGACCCAGCCGATGACGCCGCCGCCGACGTGGACGGCGTCCGCGAAGCCCGCGGACTTCAGGACGGCCAGGACTTCCGCACTGCGGACACCCGTCTTGCAGTGCAAGACGATGCGCTTGTCCTGCGGCAGGTCCTGGAGGGCCGCGCCCATCAGGAACTCGCCCTTGGGGATCAGCTTCGCGCCGGGGATCGAGACGATCTCGTACTCGTTGATCTCGCGGACGTCGATGATCTCGATCGGCTCGTCGTTGTCGATCCACTCCTTGAGCTGCTTGGGAGTGATCGTCGAACCCGCGGCGGCCTCCTGGGCCTCCTCCGACACGACGCCGCAGAAGGCCTCGTAGTCGATGAGCTCCTTGACGGTCGCGTTCGGACCGCAGACCGCGCAGTCGGGGTCCTTGCGGACCTTGACCTGGCGGTACTGCATCTCCAGGGCGTCGTAGATCATCAGGCGGCCGACCAGCGGCTCGCCCACGCCCGTGAGGACCTTGATGGCCTCGGTGACCTGGATGGACCCGATGGACGCGCACAGCACGCCCAGCACGCCGCCCTCGGCGCAGCTCGGGACCATGCCCGGCGGCGGGGGCTCCGGGTAGAGGCAGCGGTAGCAGGGTCCGTGCTCGGACCAGAAGACCGAGGCCTGGCCGTCGAAGCGGTAGATCGAACCCCACACGTACGGCTTGTTCAGCAGCACGCAGGCGTCGTTGACCAGGTAACGGGTGGCGAAGTTGTCCGTGCCGTCGACGATGAGGTCGTACTGGCTGAAGATCTCCATCACGTTCTCGGCTTCGAGCCGCTCTTCGTGAAGGACCACGTTGACGTACGGGTTGATGCCCAGCACGCTGTCGCGCGCCGACTCGGCCTTGGAACGGCCGATGTCTGCCTGGCTGTGGATGATCTGGCGCTGCAGGTTCGACTCGTCGACCTCGTCGAACTCCACGATGCCCAGCGTGCCGACGCCGGCCGCGGCCAGGTACATGAGGGCGGGCGAGCCGAGGCCGCCCGCGCCCACGGCCAGCACCTTGGCGTTCTTCAGGCGCTTCTGGCCGTCCATCCCGACATCCGGGATGATCAGGTGGCGGGAGTACCGACGGACCTCGTCAACGGTGAGCTCAGCAGCTGGCTCTACCAGGGGTGGCAGCGACACGGGGACTCCGTAGATGGGTATGTCTCAACGGTTGTTCTCCCCGTAACACTGCCACGCCCCTCTTCATTCCGAGACACCCGGTCCGATCCGCGAGACGATTTCGTCCCAGTACCCGGGCATCGAGGCCCAGGGGTCCCGGTCCCCGGCACCCCGCCGGTCCGTGAACCAGATGGTCCTGGCACCCTGCCAGCGGGCGATCCGGACGGCCTCCTCCAGGTGGGTGCGGGGCACGCCGTGGACGAGGTGGCAGAACCGCTCCGGCGGGTACTCGGCCGTCCACTCCGCGACCTGCGACCAGCGGTAGTCCGCCCAGGCCCCGGAGAAGGTGACCAGCTGGTCGGCGGCCTCGGCGTAGCCCTCGCAGGGGTGGGTGCCGTGCCCGAGGACGATCCGCAGGTCCTCGCCCAGCCCCCGCAGGGTCTCCACGACCCGGCGCACGGAGGCGAGTTCCGACCGGTCGGCGGGGGCGTCGGCGAGGTAGAAGCCGCCGACCCCGTACCAGTCGCGGAAGCGGTGGGCGTCGGAGACCAGCTCCCCGAACGACCGGCTTCCGTCCCGCAGGGCGAGATGTCCGAGGAGCCGGGGGCCGTCGCCGCCCGGACCGCGCAGCTTCGCGGAGGCCTCGGAGCAGTGCGGGTCGGGCCGGCCGCCCGGGCCGTCGGTGACGTTGAGGACGGCCCAGTGCAGGGGGGTCCCGGGGCGGGTCAGCTCGGCCCATTCGACGGGGGCGAGCAGGGGATGTGCGTAGCCGGGGGCGCCGAGACCGAGGCGGCCGGCCCCGGTCGCGGCGTCCGCCGGGGTTCCCGGCGGCGTGGTCAGATGCGGCACGCCGCCTCCATCCAGATGTCCGCGAGGGATTCCTCCAGGTTGATCCGGGGCCGCCAGCCGAGCCGGTCGCGGGCGGTGCGGACGTCGGCCTGCTGCCAGGCGCCGCAGCCGTCCGGGTAGGGGTAGGGCTGCGGGGCGCTGCCGGCGAGCTGCTCGGGGGTCGCCTCGGAGCGGGGCGAGCCGATGGCGGCCAGGCCCGGCGGCCGGCCGGGGTGCGCGTGCTGCTGGGGCAGGTCGAGCTCGTGCAGGGCGCCCCCGTACCCGGCGACCCGGGCGAGGACGGCCGCCGCGTCGCGCAGCCGGACCGCGCGGCCGGTGCCGATGTTGACGACGCCCTGGGCGGCGGAGAGGGAGGCGGCGTGCACCGCCCGGGCGACGTCCCGTACGTCCACGAAGTCCCGCTGCACGCCGAGGCCGCTCAGCTTGAGCTCGCCGTCCCCCGACTGCATGGCGCGCCGCATGGCCTCGGCGAGCCGGCCGAGCGGGGAGCCGGCGGGGGTGCCGGGGCCGACGGGCGAGAAGATCCGCAGGACGACGGCGTCCAGACCCGATCCGAGGACGAGTTCGGTGGCGGCGAGCTTGCTGACGCCGTACGGTCCGCCGGGTCTCGGGACGGCGTCCTCGGCCGTGGACGAGCCGGGCTGGCTGGGCCCGTACTCGGCGGCGCAGCCGAGCTGGACGAGCCGGGCCCCGCAGCCGCTGCGGCGCAGCGACTCGCAGATGGTGGCGACGGCGACGGTGTTGTGCCGGGTGAGTTCGCGGGCGCCGCCGCGGGTGGCGCCCGCGCAGTTGATGACGACGCCCGGGTGGACGGCGTCGAGGAAGCGGGTGAGCGCGCCGGGGCTGCCCGTGGCGAGGTCGAAGCGGACGTCGGCGTCGTCGCCGCGGCCGAGCGCGGTGAGCTGGACGGCGGGGTCGGCGAGCAGCCGGTCCGCGACGTAGCGTCCGAGGTAACCGTTGGCTCCGATCAGCAGCACCCTCATCGCGCCGCCCCTTGGTTGTTTGGCTGGCCGGTCATCCTGTTTCTCCTTGGCTGGTGGGGTCGGTATCGGGGTACGGCGCTCCGGCGTCGGTTCCGAAGGCTCAGGGACGCGCGTGTGCCGAGGCACGGGACAGCGCGAGGAAGGCGTGTACGAGGAGTCCCGCGGCGGCGGCGGACACCACCGCCGGGGACGGGACCAGGGCGAGGACCAGGGCCGCGGCCACGGGCGCGCGGTGGGCGCCGTGGCCGAGCAGCAGGCGGGCCAGGAACAGCAGCACCGCGAGCGGCACGGCCTGCGCGAGGGGGGCTCCGGTCACCGCGGCCGCCCCCGTGGCGGCCGCGGTGAACAGCAGGAGGGTCCCGGCGAGCAGGGGCCGCGCCCCGTCGGCGAAGTCCTCCAGGGCCCGGCTCGCGGCGAGCCGGCGCCGGGCCCGGGCGGCGAAGAGGACTCCGGCCAGGTACCCGGGGGCGACGGCCAGGGCGAGGCCGGCGCCGAGGGCCGGTCCGTGCAGGTGCGCGGCCCAGCCGACGGCGGCGGCCGCGAGCAGGTGGGCGGCGTAGGGGAACCGTCCGCCGGCGCTGCGCCCGGGCCACACGAGGGCCCCGGCGGTGACGAGCGCCGCGAGGGGTCCCGCCCACGGCGTCCCGGCGGCGGCCGCGCCGACCGCGAGGGCCCCGGGCAGCAGGGAGTACCCGAAGCCGCGCAGCGCGCGGGGGCCGGCCGGCATCCGGGCGGGCGGGGCGGGGCGGTCGTCGTCGCGCGGGGTGCGGGCGTACAGCTCTTCCGCGAGGGAGAAGACGTCGCGGTGCCGGAACCGGGCGGCGGTGCGGTCGGTGATGCCGTGCGCTTCGAGCCCGGCGGCGATCTCCAGCGGGTCGACGGCGCGTTCGCAGAGCTCCCGGTGCCGGTGCAGCAGGGTTTTGACGGGGTCACCGCCGGCGGTCCGCCGGCGGGGGGCCTGCGGGGCGGAGCCGGCGGGGTCCGTCCGCGGGGACGGCCCGGCCTCCTCGGCGGGGGCAGGGGCGGCGGCGGGGCCGGGCGCTGGGGCGGGGCCGGGTGCGGCGCCCGTGACGGGGCCGGGGTCGAGGGCGGTCATACGGCGGCCTCCGTGATCCCGGAGGGGCCGGCCGTGGAGCCGGGGGCCGCCCAGGTGGGGGTGGTCCAGTGCCCCGGGACCCGGGCTTCGGCGGGCTGCTCGAAGGGGATCTCCCCGTCGGGCCGTGCGGAGCCGCGGGCCAGGAGCCGGAGGTAGATGTCCTGGAAGGCGGTGACGTTCTGCTCGACGGTGAACAGTTCCAGGGCCCGGGCCCGGGCGGCCGCGCCGAGCCGCTGGGCCCGTTCGGGTTCCCCCAGCAGCGCGAGGCAGGCGTCGGCGAGGGCGCGGGGGTTGCGGGGCGGGACGACGAGTCCGGTGCCGCCGATGACCTCGCAGACGGCGCCGACGTCGGTGGAGACGGTGGCCCGGCCGCAGAACATGGCTTCGGCGAGGGTGATGGGGAAGCCCTCGATCACCGAGGACAGCACCACGATCCGCCCGGCGGCGTAGGCGTCGGCCGGGGAGGGGGCCTCGGGACCGCCGACCTCCTCGAAGGTGACGGGGCTCTCCCCCACCGTGCGGGCGTCGGCGGCCTCGTCGGGGAAGAGCTGCGCGGCCAGGGAGCGGCAGTCGGCGAGGTAGTCGACGGACACGGCGCCGGGGGCCACGGAGGTGGCGAAGATCCGCAGCCGGGTCCGCGGGGCGGCCTTGCGGACCTCGGCGAAGGCGTGCAGCAGGGCGATGAGGTCCTTGGCCGGCTCGATCCTGCCGACCCACACCAGGGTGTCGGGGTCGCCGGATTCCGTGTCCTCGCCGACGGCGGCGAATCGGTCCGCCTCCATCCCCGGGTACACGGTCCGCAGCCGTTCCCGGGGTGCGCCGCAGCGTTCCTGCCAGCGGCGGGCGTGGGCGTTGCCGGGGGTGAGCAGGTCGGCCCGGGCGTAGATCTCGCCGGCGAGGCGGGTGTGGAAGGCGGCGAGGAGGGCGCGCAGCGCGGGCCGGGCGCCGTCGGGGTCGGCCAGGTAGTGGGCGCGGAGCTGGACCCCGTACTCGGTGACCAGCAGCGGGACTCCGAAGAAGCGTTTGGCCAGGAGGCCGGGGATGGCCGCGACCCCGCCGGCCGCGGCGTGGCAGACGTCGGCCGTGCCGAGTCCGGAGCCGCAGTCCTCGTACCAGTCGAGGGACAACGGGCGCAGCGCGCGCTCCAGTTCGTCGACGAACTCCAGCAGGTCGGGTACCTGCGCCGCACGTACGGCGCGGCCCGCGCCGGGGGCCCGGCAGGCCGACTCGACGGTGCGCACGGCCGTCTCCGAGCGCAGCGCCGCGTACATCCCGCCCTGTTCGCGGGCGAGTTCGGCGAGGGCGTAGAGCCCGGTGGCGAAGGGGTCGGCCTGGCCGGCGCAGACGCCCCGGACGAGGTCCCCGAAGGCTTCGGCGAAGCGGCGCCGCTCGCGCCGGGAGTGGGTGCGCCCGTCGTCGGCGGGGGCCCACAGCGGTGCGGTCCGTACCCGGGTGACGTGGTCGGGGAGCGGGACGCGGCCGCGCTCTTCCTGGCCGGCGCTGCGGCTCAGCGCGTAGAGCTCGAACTCGTGCTGCGGGAGCCCGCGCACGAGCCGGTCGCACCACAGCCTCGCCTCTCCGGCCGCATACGGATATCCGCCTTCCGTGAGCAGTGCGATCCGCATGAGTGGCACCCCCGATCTCCCGTTCAGGAGGTCGCCGTTGGCCCGGCGACCCGCCGCGGAAGAACTCAAGCGGATATGCCGAAGGCGCGACGGACGGTTGTCCGTCGCGCCACCGGAAGGGGTGAAGAGTCGTAACTTTCCCGTACGGTTCGCGTTCGAGCACGCTAGGAAAGGGTGTCTTCCCGGCGCCCGGCCGGGCCCGGGCGCCCTAGGCGAAGGCCTCCTGCCGCGCGGAGCGCCTGCCGGCCGCCAGGGCGGGGTCCAGGGCCGGTACGGCGTCGAGCAGCCGGCGCGTGTACGGGTGGGCGGGCCGGTCGTAGACGCGGTCCACGGGGCCCTCCTCGACGATCAGGCCGCCGCGCATGACGGCGACCCGGTCGCTGACCTGCCGGACCACCGCGAGGTCGTGCGCGATGAAGACGAGGGCGATGCCCAGCTCCCGCTGGAGTTCGGCCAGCAGCGCCGTGACCTGCGCCTGGGTGGTGACGTCGAGGGCGGAGACGGGTTCGTCGCAGACGATCAGCCGGGGCCGGGGCGCGAGCGCGCGGGCGATGCCGACGCGCTGGCGCTGGCCGCCGCTGAACTCGTGCGGGTAGCGGTCGTAGTGCCCGGCCTCCAGACCGACGCGGGCGAGGAGTTCGCCGACCCGGGAGCGGATGGCCTTCTCGTCGCGTTCCCCGGCGGCGCGCAGCGGGTCGGCGACGGACTCGCCGACGGAGCGGCGCGGGTTGAGGGAGGACACCGGGTCCTGGAAGACCATCTGGGCGCCGGCGGCGATGCCGGTGATCTCGGTGCCCGCGTGCCGGACCTGGCCCGAGCTGGGCGGCAGCAGGCCGACGAGCATCCGTCCGAGGGTGCTCTTGCCGCTGCCGCTCTCCCCGACGATGCCGAGGGTCTCCCCGGCGCGCACGGCGAGCGAGACGCCTCCGACGGCGGCGATCCGGCGCTTGCCGCGGCCGAACTCCCGGCTCAGCGCGAAGGCCTCGACGACGGGCGCGGCCTCGGTGTCGGCGGGCCGCAGCCGGGTCGGGCGCGGGGTGTCCAGCCGGGGCACGGCGGCCAGCAGGGTCCGGGTGTAGGGGGCTTCGGGGGCCGAGAGGACCTCGGTGACCGGGCCCCGTTCGACGGCGGCGCCGTCGCGCATGACGAGCAGGTCGTCCACGTTCTCCGCGGCGACGCCCACGTCGTGGGTGACGAGCAGCAGGCCGAGGCCGCGTTCCTCGCGCAGCCCGTGCAGCAGGTCCAGGATCTGGGCCTGGACGGTGACGTCGAGGGCGGTGGTCGGCTCGTCGGCGATGAGCAGCTTCGGCTCGCAGGCCAGGGCCATCGCGATGAGGGCGCGCTGGCGCATGCCGCCGCTGAACTCGTGGGGCCGGGCGCGGGCCCGCCGGACGGCGTCCGGGATGCCCACCCGGTCCAGGACCTCGACGGCCCGGGCCCGGGCGGCCCGCCGGGAGACGCCGGCGTGGATCCGGTGGACCTCGGCGATCTGGTCGCCGATGGCGTAGTACGGGTCGAGGGCGCTCAGCGGGTCCTGGAAGACCATCGCGGCGGCGCCGCCGCGCAGCCGGCGCAGTTCGGCGGTGGTGGCGGTGGCCACGTCGGTGCCGTCGACGCGGACGGTCCCGGAGAGGCGGGCGCCCGTGCCGTGGTGCAGCCCGAGCAGGGCGGCGGCCACGGTGGACTTGCCGCTGCCGGATTCGCCGACGATGCCGAGGGCGCGGCCGGCCTCCAGGGTGAAGGAGACGCCGTCGACGGCCCGTACGTGTGCGCCGGGTCCGCCGACCGGGAAGTCGACGACGAGGTCGTCCACTTCGACGAGGAGTTCCGTCATGCGAGGGCCACCCTTCGGTCCGCGACGGCGTAGAGCAGGTCGGCGACGGCGCCCGCGATGACGACCGCCGCTCCGATGGCGAGGACGACGCCCACGACCACGGGCAGGTCGACGACCCGCACTCCGTCGATCAGCGTCTTGCCGAGGCCGGGGATGCCGAAGAGGGACTCGGTGAGCACCGCGCCGCCGATCATCGTGCCGAAGTCGACGGCGCTGAGGGCGATCACGGGGGCCACGGCCCCGCGCACGGCGTGCCGGGTGACGATCGCCCGCTCGCCCACGCCGTAGGCGCGGAAGGTGCGGATGTGGTCCTCGGCGAGCGTCTCCAGGGTGGAGCTCCTGGTCAGCCGGGCGTACTTGGCGCTTTCGAAGAAGCCGAGCGTGACCCAGGGCAGCAGCATGTTCCAGGCCCACTGTTCGGGGTCCTCGGTCAGCGGCACGTAGGTCGGGAACGGCAGCCACTGGAGGTAGGCGCACACCGTCATGAGCAGCAGCAGGCCCAGGATGAACACCGGGGTCCCGGTACCGGCCAGGGTGAGGACGGTCAGGGCGCGTTCGGTGAGGCCGCCGCGGCGGAGCGCGGAGAGCAGCCCGGTGCCGACGCCGACGACGAGCCAGATGACCAGCGCACCGAGCGCGAGGGACAGGGTCGCGGGGAGCCGCTCCAGGAGCAGCTCGGTGACCTGCCGGTCGTTCTGGTAGGAGAAGCCGAGGCAGGGCGCGTCGCAGTGCAGCAGCAGTCCGGCGCCGCCGGAGTAGTCACGGCCCGCCAGCAGTCCCTGGAGGAAGTGCAGGTACTGCACGATCACGGAGTCGTTGAGCCCGAGCTGTTCGCGGACCTGGGCGATCTGCTGCGGGCTGCAGCGCTCGCCGCAGGCGAGGCGGGCGGGGTCGCCGGGGGCGACGTAGAAGAGGGCGTAGATGAGGACGGACAGGGCGAGCAGGACGAGCAGGGCGCCGCCGGTCCGTTTGAGCACGAAGCGGGTCACGCCCTGCGCTCCTTTCTGGTGCCGACCCGCAGGCGCGAGCCTTCGCGCGGGTCGAGGGCCGTGCGGACGGCGTCGCCGAGGACGGTGAAGGCCAGCACGGTGACGAAGAGCAGCCCGGCGGGGAGCAGGACGTAGGTGGGGTCGGCGCGGAACCAGGTCTGCGCGCTGGACAGCATCTGCCCCCAGGAGGGGGTGGGGGGCTTGACGCCGACCCCGAGGAAGGACAGCGAGGCCTCCGCCACCATGGCGGTGGGGACCTTGATCGCCGCGAGGGTGATGACGGGCGCGGCCAGTGAGGGCAGCAGTTCGCGGCGGGCGATCCGCAGGGTGCCGTTGCCGGAGAGCCGGGCGGATTCGACGAAGTCGAGGCCGTTCAGGGCGAGGGTCTGGGCGCGCACCATGCGGGCGGTGCCGCCCCAGTCGAGCAGCCCGATGATCAGGATGAGCAGCAGCGGGCGGGGGAAGTCGGGCGGGACGACGGCGGTGAGGGCGATGCCGATCACCAGCATGGGCAGCGCGATCATCACGTCGGTGAAGCGGCCGATGAGCTGGCTGACGAAGCGGTTGCCGAGGGCGGCGGCGAGGCCGACGCCCACCCCGACGGCGATCTGCACGGCGGTGGCGCCGAGGGCCACGAGCAGCGAGACCCGCGCTCCGTAGAGGAGGCGGGTGAACAGGTCGCGGCCGGTTCCCGGTTCGACTCCGAGCCAGTGATCGGCGGAGACGCCGCCGAAGGAGCCGAGGGGGACACCGCCGCGTGCGGAGTCGACGAGTTCGTCGTGGTAGGCGTTCGGATCCTGGCCGGTGAGCTGGGCGAACAGGGGTGCGGTGAGGGCGAGCAGGACGAGCAGGGCCAGGACGGCGGCGGCCGCGAGGGCCGCGGGGCGGCGCAGCAGGCGCCGTACGACCTGGCGCGCGGCGCCCGCCGCCGGGGTGACGACCCCGGCGGCGGACACCGGCTTTTCGATCAGGACGCTCACTTGACGGAGACCTGCGAGATGTCGAGGACGCCGGTCCAGTCGCTGATGACGACGTTCTTGACGTCCTTGCCGACGAGGCGCTTGTAGACCGGGTGGAACAGGGGCACGTCGAGGGCCTGCTCGCCGATCTTCTTGTCGAGGGCGCCCCAGCGCTTCCCGGCGGCCGCGAGGTCGGTCAGCTTGGCGATCTCGTCGATCTCGGTGTTCACGGCCGGGTCGTCGAGCTGGGCGTGGTTGTAGTTCGAGCCGTTGGTGACGATCTGCCGGCCGTCGAAGATCGGGGCCAGGAAGGGGGCGCCGGAGGGCCAGTCGGCGCCCCAACGGGAGAGGAAGAAGCCGGGGGTGTTCTTGACGTCCCAGCGCTTCTCGTTGAAGGCGTTGTTCTCCAGGCCCTCCAGCTTGACGGTGATCCCGGCGGCGGCGAGGGCCTGCTGGACGGCGGTGGCGACCTCGGGGCTGGTCTGCCGGTTCTGGGCGGTGGAGTGGGTCAGGGTGATGGTGAGGCCGTCGGGGAAGCCGGCTTCCTTGAGGAGCTCCTTGGCCTTGGCCGGGTCGCCGGTCTTGCCCGCCGGGAAGTGGTCGTAGGGCGCGTACCCGAAGGCCTCCCGCTCGGGGAGGAAGGTGGTGGCGGGCTCGGCGAGGGCGGAGCCGCCGGCCGCGTTGATGACGCTGGTGCGGTTGACGGCGTACGAGATCGCCTGGCGGACCTTCGGGTTGTCGAAGGGGGCGACCTTCGGGTTGAAGGCCAGGTAGTTGACGTAGCCGAAGTGGCCGGTGCCGACGCGGGCGGCCAGCTCCTTGTTGTCGCCGATCTGTGCGAGTTCGGCGGGTCCGAGGTTGGTGTCGGTGGTGACGGCGGCCGCGTCCGGGCCGGAGCTGGTGGACAGCCGCTGGTTGATGACCGCCGCGTCGAGGCCGGAGCGGACGTCGATCTTGTCCGGGTAGGCCTTGCGCTCCTCGTCGGTCTTCTCGTCCCAGTGTTCGTTGCGCTCCAGGGTGAGGTGCTCGCCGTCGCCCTCGTTCTTGACGACCTTGTACGGGCCGGAAGAGACCGGGTGCTCCTCGTACTTGACTCCGGTGTCCTTGCCCTTGGGTACGGGGGCGAACTGCGTCTGGGTGGCGAGGAAGGGGAACTCGCCTTCGGGCTTGCGGAGTTTGAAGACGATCGTCTTCGCGTCCGGCACCACGATGGAGTCGAGTCCCTTTCCGCCGTCCTTGTAGGGGCCCTCGTAGCTCTCGCCGCCCACAAGCCAGTCCCGCAGGTAGGGGGCGCCGCCGGAGAGTTCGGCGGCGAAGGAGCGCTCGATGCCGTACTTGATGTCGGCGGTGGTGATCGGGGAGCCGTCCTCGTACTTGAGTCCGTCCTTGAGCGTGTACGTCCACTCGGTGGCGTCGGCGTTGGGCTTGCCGAGGTCGGTGGCGAGGTCGGGGACGACCTTGGCGCCGGCCGGTCCGTCCTCGCGGTTGCGGGTGGTCAGCGTGCGGAACACCAGCGAGGGAACGTTTCCGCCGCCCGAGGTGTAGAGGCGGGCCGGGTCGAAGTCGCTCTGCGGCTCGTTGTTGAGGACGCTCAGGGTGCCGCCCTTCTGCGGGGCGCCCCCGGTGGCGCCCGGCTTGTCACCGGCGCCGGTCTTCTCCGCGGCGTCCTTGGGCCCGCACGCCGCGGCGCCCCCGGCCAGTACGAGGCTGACGGCGACCGCGGCCACACGGCGCGATATCTGGGACTGACGGGCTGGACCGACGGAAAGCATGGGAAAGGGGTACCTCTCGGCGTGGAGTGGAATGCGGAAAGGGCCACGCGAGGGCAGCTGTCACCGGTCGGCGAAAGGTTCGGGAACCGGAGGGAACGAGGCGGCCGCGCCCGCGGGCGGAAGGCCCGGGCGCGGCGAGACGGTCGATGACGGGACGGTCAGAGACGGGGTCGCGCGCTCAGGCAGGCGTCAGCGACAGAAGATGTCGGCCACGCTGTGCGCGGCCACACCGAGGAGCGCCAGCTCGATGGCGGCGCTCGCGGAGACGGTGTGGTGGTGCGACATGCGGAGAACAATTACCGATCAGCGGACACCTTGTCAACGAAAGAACCGGCCGCCGATCCGCCGGTTCCCGTCAACCCCCGGGGAAAACCCAGGGATTGGCCTTGCACTGAATGTTGTTGATGTCGAGGGATTTCGTCTGCTGCTGCATGATCGGCGCGAGCGCGCCCGGCGTCTGGCAGCTCACGTGCCCGTGCCCGAGGCGGTGCCCGACCTCGTGGTTGATGAGCATCTGCCGGTACGCGAGCATCTGGTCCGCGCCGTAGGTCGGCGAGCCCTGCGCCCAGCGGAACGCGTTGATCATCACGCGTTCGGTGGAGGCGGAGTCGCAGGAGACGTTGTCGACGGTGGTGTCCAGACCGGACTTGGCGCACCAGACGCCGGTGGTCCCCGGGCTCGCCAGGGTGATCACGAACTCGGCCTCGCCGCCCGGCACCCGCTCGAAGGTCATCGCGCCGTTGTGGGCCCAGCTGCGCGGGTCGTTGAGGGTGCGCTGCACGGCCTCCGCGAAGAGCTGGTGGTCCAGGCCCAGCCCCTGCTCGACGTCGACCCGGTAGCGCACCACCTTGCCCTTGCCGGGCGCCTTGACCACGCCGGGCACGGTGTCGAAGGCGCCCGGGCCCTTCAGCTGGGCGTCGATGGGCAGTTGCAGCGCCATCTGCTGCTCGAACGTCAGCTGCGGCGCGGGCGCGGCCACGACCGGCGGCGGGGAGGCAGGCGTCGGGCGGCCGTCGGAGCGGGAGGCCGCCGACTCGCTCACGCGGTCGGGAGTGTCGTCGCCGGCCGCGGCCGCCCCGCCCGCGGACTCGCCGTCGAGGGCCACCTGCCCCGCGACGACGACGGCCAGGACGGTGGTGACGGCCGCGGCGGCCATCCCCGTGTACGTACGGATCTTCGCGCCGCGCCCGGGTCCGGGGCGGTCCCCGGCGGTCGCCCCGGGCTCCGGCGCCGCCTCGGACTCGGTCGGCCCGGGCTCCCTCGGCCCGGGCACGAGCGGCGCCCCGGCCGCACGCGGCGGCGGGGCCGTGACCCGGGGGAAGCCGGCGGCGGGCGTACCGAAGGGCGGGGTGTCGGTGTCCCGGACCGGCGGCGGGGCGTACGCGGTGGTCCGCGGGACCCCCCGCCAGTCCCCGTACACGGCGCCCCGCACCGGCTCCGGCGAGGGGTTCGCGCCCCAGGCCCCGCCCGGTTCGCGCTGCTCGGGCCGCCCGCCGGGCCGCGCTCCGGGCCGGGCCGCGGGGGCGTATCCCCGGTGGATGACGGTGGGTTCGGGCGCCCGGCGCGGGGCGGGCGGATCCTCGTAGGACGCGGGGGGCGGCGCGTAGCGGTCCTGGGCCCGGTCGTGGGGGGCGGGCGCCCCGTAGGGCGGCGGATCGTACGGCGCCGGTTCGTAGGGCGGCGGTTCGTAGGGCGGCGGTTCGTAGGGCGGCGGTTCGTAGAGGGCGCCGGGGGGAGGTCCGTACGGATCCTCGTACGGGTCCTCGTACGGCGCGGGCTCCGGCCGGGCGGCGGCAGGGGCGGGGGAAGGGGCCTTGCGACTATGTCGTCCCACGGTCCTCAGCCCTTGCCGTCTTCGGCGTCTCGGTCGGTGTCGTGCAGCAGCTCCCGGAAGGCGGCGGCCACCACCTCGGGGTACTCCATCATCGCCACGTGCCCGGCCTCGGGCAGGCACAGCAGCCGCGAACCCCGGAAGGCCGCGGCGGCCTTGCGCGCCATACGGTACGAGACCAGTTGGTCGCGGCCACCGTAGACCAGCAGGGTCGGGGCGAGCACGCGCTGCGCCTGCCGCCACAGCCCGTGCTGCCCGCCGAGGGTGTAGGCGTCGACGATCCCCCGTGACGAGCGGGTCATCGCCTCCCAGAAGTACGGCAGGGCCATCCGCCGTTCCATCTCCTCGACGGCGTGCGCGAACCCCTCCGGTGTCACCCGGGAGGGGTCTCCGTAACAGAGGCCCGTCACCCCCCGGGTGCGCTGCTCGGCGGTCAGCCCGCGGGTGAGCCGCACGAGCAGGGGGGCCATGCCGGGCACCGCCAGCAGGGCGGTGGGGACGGCCGATCTCTGCACGCGCAGCTCCGGCAGCGCCGGGGAGACCAGCGTCAGGGTCCGCACCAGGTCGGGCCGGACCGCCGCGACCCGGGTGGAGACGGCCCCGCCGAGGGAGTTCCCGAACAGGTGGACCGGCCCGCGCCCGGCGGCGTCGAGGTGACGGATGACGGCCCGGGCGAGCGCGGTCACCGAGTAGTCGCGGTCGGCGGGCGGCGGGGACCAGCCGAAGCCGGGGAGGTCGACCGCCTCGCCGTCGACGGTGCCGGCGAGCTGCTCCATGAGCACGGACCAGTTCTGGGAGGAGCCGCCGAGTCCGTGCACGAAGAGCGCGGGCGGCAGGTCGTCCCGTACGGGTGGCCGGAAACGTACGTTCAGCTCCAGGCCCGGCAGCGCGACGGTGCGCAGCTGCTCTCCTTCGGCCACCCGCACCGCTCCCACCTGGGAGTTCGGCTCGGGGGTGGACCGCACACCCGGCAGCTCGGTCGAAGACATGGGGCAATGTTACGAGAGGATCACGCTCACCCCCCTGTCTTCCCTTGTGTTGGCGGTCACAGGACCGCCTGGCGGCGCATCCCCGATCCTCCTAGGCTCGTAGTGAGGTACGAGCGAAGGCGAGGGGAGCGCGATGACTGTCGACCCTGCGGAACCGGACACCTTCCGGGGGAGGATTCCGGAGATCACCGACCCCGAGGCGCCCGAAGCGGACGCCGCGGAACAACTGGCCGAACTCCAGCCGCAGGAGGACGACCCGCTGTCCGGTCTGGAGCCGGGAGAGGCACCCGAGGCGGACGCCGCCGAACAGGCCCGGGTGGTCCCGCTCGACGAGGAGGACTACCGCTGACGGCCCGCACGCACCGCCCGCCCGCCGCTGACCAGCGTGTCCGGCTGGTCCGTACCGCGAGAAAACTCGGCTTGAACCCACCAGATCGGGTTACCGAAAAGTACGATGGCGGCGCGGCGCAGAGCGCACTGTGTACTGAAAGAAAGTGGGAGGCGGCGTGACAGCCATCGAGCAGACCGAGGCAGCGCGTCCGCGGGGCACGCGACTGCCGCGCCGCGCCCGGCGCAACCAGCTCCTGGGCGCGGCCCAGGAGGTGTTCGTCGCGCAGGGCTACCACGCCGCCGCGATGGACGACATCGCGGAACGCGCCGGAGTCAGCAAGCCGGTGCTCTACCAGCACTTCCCCGGCAAGCTCGACCTCTACCTGGCGCTGCTGGACCAGCACTGCGAGGCACTGCTGCTGGCGGTGCGCACGGCGCTGGAGTCGACCAGCGACAACAAGCTGCGCGTGGCGGCGACGATGGACGCCTACTTCGCGTACGTCGAGGACGAGGGCGGCGCCTTCCGGCTCGTCTTCGAGTCGGACCTGACGAACGAGCCCGCGGTGCGCGAGCGCGTCGACCGCGTCTCGCTCCAGTGCGCCGAGGCCATCTCCGACGTCATCGCCGAGGACACGGGCCTGTCGAAGGACGAGTCGATGCTGCTGGCCGTGGGCCTGGGCGGGGTCTCGCAGGTCGTGGCCCGGTACTGGCTGTCCAGCGAGAGCCCGGTCGCCCGGGACACCGCGGTCGGCCTGCTGACCTCGCTGGCCTGGCGGGGCATCGCCGGTTTCCCGCTGCACGGCACCGACGCCTGACCGGCGGCTGTTCGCTGCGAGCGTGTCCGCCGCGAGCCGATCGTGTCCCCTCTCCGGGCTAATGTGGACCGGGTACGGCGCGGCTGATCGCGCGAACCGGACCGTCGGAGGGACAAAGCCGTGGAGGTCAAGATCGGCGTGCAGCACGCACCCCGGGAGATCGTGCTGGAGAGCGACCTGAGCGCCGAGGAGCTGGAGAGCATCGTCTCGGCCGCTCTGTCGGGCACGGCGCCGCTGCTCAGCCTCACCGACATCAAGGGCCGCAAGGTCCTGGTGCCGTCGGACCGCCTGTCGTACGTCGACCTGGGTGAGCCGAGCGCGCGCAAGGTCGGTTTCGGAGCGCTCTGAAGCACCGGGAACTGAGAGGAACGGCCCGGCGGTTGACCCCGCCGGGCCGTTTCCCTTTCGTCCCCTTCGGGTAGGACCGCAGTGACCCGGTTTGCCCTGACGTATGGGAGTGACCAGATGCTGCTGATGGAGGCGCTCGGCTCCGGCCTGCTGGGCCTCGCCCTGTCCGGCGCGGCCGTGCGCGGACTCGCCAGGCGGCTGCCGTCTCCCAGAACGGTCCTGGTCAGCGGTGTGGCGGGGGCGCTCTTCGGGGCCTACCTCACGCACACGGCGCTGGGTCCGGGGCACAACACCCTGGCCGCCACGTTCGTCGGCGCCGGCCTGGTGTCGGCCGTCGTGCTCTCGCTGCTCCTGCGTCCGGCCCAGCACTCCGGGAGGCCGCCCCGCCGGGCTCCGTTTTCGCTCCCGTCGCGGGGCTGAGACCCCCGGACGAGAGCCGACCCCCGGACGAGAGCAGGGGCCCTGACGGACAGGGCCCCTGAGTCGTGATCCGGTGCGTGACCTGTGATCCGGTGCGTGACCGGGGTCAGGCCGCCAGGCCCAGCGCGGCCATCCGCTTGGTGTGCGCCTTCGTGATCCGGGTGAACATCTCGCCGACGGCCGCCAGGTCGAAGCCCGCCGCCATTCCGTCGACGCCGCCGACCAGCATCGTCGACAGCGCGTCGCGTTCCGCGACGACCCGCTGCGCCTGCGAGAGGGCCTCGCCCATCAGCCGGCGCGCCCACAGCGCGAGGCGGCCGCCGCAGCGCGGGTCGGCCTCGATCGCGGCGCGGACCTTCTCGACGGCGAAGCCGCCGTGGCCGGTGTCGTCGAGCACGCCGACGACCAGGGCGCGGGTGTCGGTGTCGAGGTGGGTGGCGACCTCGCGGTAGAAGTCGCTGGCGATCGAGTCGCCGACGTACGCCTTGACCAGGCCCTCCAGCCAGTCCGACGGGGCCGTCTGGCGGTGGAAGTCGTCGACGCCCTTGGCGAAGGGCTCCATTGCGGCCGTCGGCTCGGTGTCGATCGCGGCGAGCCGGTCGCGCAGCCGCTCGAAGTGGTGGAACTCGGCGGAGGCCATCTTCGCGAGTTCGGCCTTGTCACCGAGGGTGGGTGCGAGCTTCGCGTCCTCCGCGAGCCGCTCGAAGGCCGCGAGCTCTCCGTACGCCAGCGCGCCGAGGAGGTCCACGACGGCGGCCCGGTACTGCGGCGACGCCGAGGCGGTCGCCCAGTCCTGGGCGGCGATACCGTGCGCCTCGGCGGGGGTGCCGTCGTCGGCGGGAGATGCGTTTTCTACGGTCGACATGCTCCGCACAATAGCCGCCCGAAAGGCCGCACAAGGCACCACTCCCGCACACTGTCAGTCCACGTAAACGCGCCTACCCGGTGAATTCACCCGACACAGCTGCGCGATTCCGGGGTACAGTGGTAATGCGCCTGCCGAATACTCGGCGGGCCATCCGAATGAGGATGCCCGGTCGGTGGCCCGATCGGCTCCAACCCGACCGCCCTCGGTGTGGTGCGTACGTCCATGCGTACCGCCTCCGCACGAGGGGCCCCCTCAGCGGCAGAAGCGCTTGAGCGAAGGCTAGTGGTCCCGCGCAGCTTCGTACGTAGCAGTACTGCAAGCACGGCACGGTACGACCCCCCTCGCCGCCTCGCGCCGCGTCTCACAGAAGAGGCAGCACCCTGACTACGTTCCGAGACCTCGGGATCTTTCCCGAGACGGCCGAGGCCCTTGAGGCCGTCGGCATCGTGTCCCCCTTCCCGATCCAGGAGATGACCCTCCCCGTCGCCCTTTCCGGCACGGACGTCATCGGCCAGGCCAAGACCGGTACCGGCAAGACGCTGGGCTTCGGTCTCCCCCTGCTGGAGCGGGTCGTCGTCCCCGCGGACGTCGAGGCGGGCCGGGCGACGCCCGAGCAGCTGACCGACGCCCCGCAGGCCCTCGTGGTGGTTCCGACCCGCGAGCTGTGCACCCAGGTCACCAACGACCTCCTGACCGCGGGCAAGGTCCGCAACGTCCGCGTCCTCGCCATATACGGCGGCCGCGCGTACGAGCCGCAGGTCGAGGCGCTCAAGAAGGGCGTCGACGTGATCGTCGGCACCCCGGGCCGCCTGCTCGACCTCGCCGGCCAGAAGAAGCTCGACCTGTCCAAGGTCAAGGCCCTCGTCCTCGACGAGGCCGACGAAATGCTCGACCTGGGCTTCCTGCCCGACGTCGAGAAGATCATGGGCTACCTGCCCGTCAAGCGTCAGACGATGCTGTTCTCGGCGACCATGCCGGGCGCCGTCATCGGGCTGGCCCGCCGGTACATGACGCAGCCCACGCACATCCGCGCCGTCTCCGAGGACGGCGAGGGCGCGACCGTCGCCAACATCAAGCAGCACGTCTTCCGCGCGCACAACATGGACAAGCCGGAGCTCGTCTCCCGCATCCTCCAGGCCGAGGGCCGTGGCCTCGCCATGATCTTCTGCCGCACCAAGCGCACCGCGGCCGACATCGCCGAGCAGCTGGAGAAGCGCGGCTTCGCCTCCGGCGCCGTCCACGGCGACCTGGGCCAGGGCGCCCGCGAGCAGGCGCTGCGCGCGTTCCGCAACGGCAAGGTCGACGTGCTGGTGTGCACCGACGTCGCCGCGCGCGGCATCGACGTCGAGGGTGTGACCCACGTCATCAACTACCAGACGCCGGAGGACGAGAAGACCTTCCTGCACCGCGTGGGCCGCACCGGCCGCGCGGGCAACAAGGGCATCGCCGTCACCCTGGTCGACTGGGACGACATCCCGCGCTGGCAGCTGATCAACAAGGCGCTGGAGCTGGACTTCCACGACCCGGTCGAGACGTACTCCACGTCCCCGCACCTGTTCGAGGAAATGAACATCCCGGCCGGCACCAAGGGCGTCCTGCCCCGCGCCGAGCGCACCCGGGCCGGCCTGAAGGCCGAGGACCTGGAAGACCTGGGCGAGACCGGCGGGCGCGGTGCCCGTGGCGGCCGCGGCCCCGCTGCCGCCGCCGTGGTGACCGAGGAGCGCCCCGCGCGCACCCGTACGCCGCGTCAGCGCCGCCGCACCCGTGGTGGTGCGGACCTGGGCTCCGAGACCGTGGACGCCCCGGCGGCCCCGGCCGTCTCCGAGGCCGCTCCGGCGGGCGACGAGCCGCGCAGGCCGCGCCGCCGCCGGACCCGCGTGTCCGCCACGGCCGCCGCCGCCGCGGTGGCCGAGGCCGCCGTCGTCGAGGCGCCGGTCGCCGAGGCCCCGGTGGTCGCCCCCGCCGCGGCTCCGGTCGTCGCCCCGGCCCCGGCCGAGGCTGCGGTCGTGGCCGAGGAGGCCCCGGTCAAGGCGCGCCGCACCCGGACCCGCAAGGCCGCCGCGCCGGTCGCCGAGGTGGTCGCCGAAGCGGCCGTCATCCCGGCCCCGGCCGAGGAGGCCCCGGCCGCGCCGCGTCGCAGCCGGGCCCGCAAGGCCGTGGCGCCGGCCGCCGAGGCCGTCGTCGTCCCGGCTCCTGCCGTGGCCGAGGAGGCTCCGGTCGCGCCGCGCCGTCCCCGCGTCCGCAAGGTCGTGGCGCCCGCCGCCGACGAGCCGGACTTCCAGATGGCCCCGCTGGTGGAGCCGGTCAAGGCCCGCCGCACCCGGCCGCGCAAGGTGGTGGAGGCGGCTCCGGTCGCCGAGGCCGCCGCGCCGGCCGAGGAGGCTCCGGCGAAGCCGAAGCGCACCCGGACCCGTAAGGCCGCTCCGGCCGCCGAGGCCGCCGCTGCGGTGGCCGAGGAGGCCCCGGCCAAGCCGCGCCGTACCCGCGCCCGCAAGGTCGCGGAGACCGCCCCGGAGGCGTAGGGCTCACACCCCGTGAACGGCCCCGGTCCCCTTTCGAGGGGGGCCGGGGCCGTCCGCGTACCCGGGATGAGGACTCCCCTACGGGCCGGTAGCCTCGGGCCATGAGCAAGCCGCCGCGCCTCACGCTGCCCTCCGTCGCCCGCGCGTACCGCCTGTCCACCGCCCGCGGCGTCTTCGCCGTGCACGAGGCCGGGGAGGCCGTGCGCGGCACCGCCCTGCTGGTCCCGGGGTTCACGGGCAGCAAGGAGGACTTCGTCGGCCTGCTGGAACCCCTGGCCACCGCCGGGTACCGGGTGGTCGCCGTCGACGGGCGCGGACAGTACGAGAGCCCCGGCCCGCGCGACGAGGCCGCGTACGAGCTGCCGGAGCTGGCCCGCGACGTCCTGGCCCAGGCCGCCGCGCTCGGCGGGGGCCCGCTGC
The DNA here is from genome assembly GCF_040611935.1 of Streptomyces sp. NPDC006512. NCBI lineage: Bacteria > Bacillati > Actinomycetota > Actinomycetes > Kitasatosporales > Streptomycetaceae > Streptomyces > Streptomyces sp. NPDC006512. The sequence continues at coordinate 121,165 of NZ_JBEXPG010000012.1, forward strand.
ACCTGGTCGGGCACTCCCTCGGCGGCCTGATCGCCCGCGCGGCCGTGTTGCGCGACGCCGCGCCCTTCGCCTCGCTCACCCTGCTGAGCAGCGGGCCCGCCGCGATCACGGAGGTCCAGCAGGCCCGGACGAAGCTGCTGGTCGCCGGGCTGGAAGCGCTGCGGGACGACATGCCGGCCCTCTGGGCGGCGATGCGCTCCCAGGATCCGCAGGACGCCGTCCCGGACTCCCCCGAGATGGCGGAGTTCCTGCGGGAGCGCTGGCTGGCGACCGTCCCGGAGCAGTTGATCACGACCGGCCGGGTGCTGATCGCCGAGCCGGACCGGGTGGAGGAGCTCGCGGCCGTCCCGCTGCCCAAGCTGGTGCTGTCCGGAACCGTCGACTACGCCTGGCCGGTGCCGCTGATGGACGACATGGCCGTCCGCTTGAGCGCGGCGCGAGTCGTGGTCGAGGGCGCCGAACACTCCCCCAATGCCGAGAACCCACAGGTCACGGCCGGTGCGCTGGCTTCCTTCTGGGAGAGCGCCCTCCAGAGGTAGTTAGCCAGTGAAAAAATTTCCTTAGCGTAGGGAATGTTTGCCGCTTACACTTCGTTAACCCTGTGCAAGGAGAAACACCGACGAAGGGAGAAGCCGATGCGCTTCGAGATTCTGCGCCTGGACGACGTCGACGGAACCGCCGTGGACAGCACCGTCGTGGACGCGGCCTCCGTCAACCGGATCGTGCAGCAGGCCGCCTCTGTGGGCCAGCGCATTCTGATCCGACCGGCCGAGACGGCGTCCTCCTGATCTTCGACGAACGCCCCCGCACCGATCACGGTGCGGGGGCGTTCGCGCGTCCGGCGCGGGACGTCAGCTTCCGCGGACGACCTGGAGCACGCCGTTGATGATCTGCTGGACGGCGATGGCGGACAGCATCATGCCGGCGAGCCGCGTGACGAGGACCACGCCGCCGTCCTTGATGATCCGGATGATCACGAGCGAGTAGCGCATGGTCAGCCACAGCACCACGTGCATCGCGACGATCGCGCACCAGACCGAGACCTGCCCGGTCACGCCGTCGGCCTTCTGCACGGCGAGGATGACGGACACGATCGCACCGGGGCCGGCCAGCAGCGGCATGCCCAGCGGGACGAGGGCGACGTTCACGTCCTTGGTCTGCTTGGGCTCGTCCGTCTTGCCCGTGAGCAGGTCGAGCGCGATCAGCAGGAGCAGCAGACCGCCCGCGATCATCAGCGCGGGGACGGAGACGTGCAGGTAGTCCAGGATCTGCTGACCGCAGATCCCGAAGACGGCGATGACGCCGAAGGCCACGCAGACCGCCTGCCAGGCCATGCGGCGCTGCACCTTGGCGGGGCGTCCGGAGGTCAGGGCGAGGAAGATCGGCGTGATCCCCGGGGGGTCCATAATCACAAAAAGCGTGAGAAAAAGGGATCCGAAGACGGCGAAGTCGAACACAGTGATGCCTTGCAGGTGAGGGGTGTGACGCGAAAGGGGGGCGGGCGGAGCGCGGGGGGGGGGGGGGCGGCGCTTACGCGCGGGCGTCTCCGCCGGCGCCGGGCACGGGGAAGGCGCCGGTCGCACGGCGCGTGATCTCGCCGTAGATCTCGGGGTCGGTCGTGTACTCCCCGAGGCGGCAGGTCTTGCGGCTGCCGTGGTAGTCGCTGGACCCGGTCGTCAGCAGGCCGAGGTCCGCGGCCAGACCGCGCAGCCGGGCACGGGTGTCCGGGTCGTGGTCCATGTGGTCCACCTCGATGCCGTCCAGGCCGGCGGCCGCCAGGGCGGCTATCGCGGACTCGGGCACGCAGGTGCCGCGCTTGACGGCGGCGGGGTGCGCGAAGACGGTGACCCCGCCGGCCGCCTTGACCAGGCGGACGGCGTCGAAGGGGTCCAGCTCGTGCTTCTCCGCGTACGCGCGGCCGCCGTTGGCGAGCCAGTCCGCGGTGAACGCGTCGGAGACGGTGGGGACGACGCCGAGCTCGACGAGGGCGGTGGCGATGTGCGGGCGGCCGACGGAGCCGTCGCCCGCGATGCGGGCCACCTGCTCCCAGGTGATGTCCACGCCGAGCGCGCGCAGCTTGCCGACCATCGCCTGGGCGCGGGGGGTGCGGTCGTCTCGGACGAGCTCCCGCTCGCGGGAGAGCTCGGGCTCCAGCGGGTCGAAGAGGTACGCGAGCATGTGCAGGCCGACTCCGTCGAGGCGGCACGACAGCTCGGCGCCCGTGACCAGGGTCAGCCCGGCGGGGAGGGCGGCGAGCGCCTCCGCGTATCCGCCGACGGTGTCGTGGTCGGTCAGCGCGACCACGTCCAGCCCGGCCGCGGCGGCGTTGCGCACCAGCTCGGCGGGGGTGTCCGTACCGTCGGAGGCGGTGGAGTGGGCGTGCAGGTCGATGCGCACAGCCGAACTCCAGGGCTCACGGGGGCGGGGGGACACTCCAGGATAACCGCGCTTCCCCCTTGCCCCTGCCCCGGCCGGGCGGGGACGGGGGCGGGTTCGGCTCCGCCCGTGCCGGGGTCGTGCGGGGGCTACGGGCGGGCCGGGGCCGGCTCAGGGAGTCAGGATGCGGGGGCTCAGGGCTCCGCAGGGGAGCAGTTCCACCTCGGAGCCCGCGTCGCGCAGGTCGGTGAGGACCAGTTCGTCGTACATCAGGAGGCCGGACTGCTCCGGCCAGACCACGGCCCACAGCCACAGCCCCCGCGCCTCGCCCGCGAAGACGGCCCGGTCGTCCGGGACCCCGGAGACGTGCCACAGCGGCGTCGGCCGGCCCGCCGCGACGACCTTGGCGTGGGGCGGCGCCGAGACGTCGATGCGCGAACCGGGGTCGGGGTCGTCGATGCCGGCGAACCGCGCGCCGAGGCCGACGCCGAGTTCCTCCGCGACCAGCAGCAGCTCGCCGATGCCCCCCAGCGGCCCCGGCCCCGAGCAGGCGACGGCGGTGGCGCGGCCGCCGCTGCGGTCGTCCCCGGCGGAGGCGACCCCGGTGAACAGCCACCCCACCGGCAGGGGCCACGGCATCCACACCGGCACCTGCGCCCGGTGGACGACCACGCTCAGCCCTTCGACACTGGGCGGGATGACCGGTTGCAGCGGGTGGACGGCGCCGTGGTCGGCGCACTGCCAGGAATCGGCGAAAAGACCGGGCGCGCGCACCCGGCCACCGCACTTCGGGCAACTCGGTTCGCCCCTCATAGGAAGCACGCTCCTCCCCGCCCGGCGCCCCGTCAAGGCACGATCACCCGTCCGGATGTCATCCGTACCCGCGGGCGCGGGCGCTCAGTCCAGTGCGACGGCCGTACGCAGAGGGTCCCGCAGATCGGTGCCGCGCGCGAGCCAGCGTTCCTGGAGGGCGGCGGCGCCGTGGACGCGCTTCCAGGCGGCCTCGTTCGCCGTCATCGGCAGGAGGGGGAGGAAGCGGACCGGGTCCATGGGGTCGTCCAGGTCGAGGTCCCCGACGAGGCCGCCCGGCTCGGCGACGAGCACGGAGGTGAACGGGGCCCCGTCCCAGAGCGGTTCGCCGACGTCGAGGGAGGCGCCGGGGGCCACGATCAGCCCCTCGACCATCGGGGAGGCGGCCAGCACCGCGAGCGGGCGCAGCAGTTTGTCGGTCGGGGCGAGCCCGGCCCGTACGGTCAGGACCAGCTCGGCGCGCGGGCCGCGGACCGGGTCGGCGACGACGTCGGTCGGATCGGCCATGGGGTGCGCGGACATGCCGAGGGTCGCGTACCGCAGGAGGTCTCCCTCGGCGAAGCGGAGGACCTCGATGCGGTCGGTGCCCAGGAAGGTGACGGCGGCGCGGGCGTCGGGTTCGCCGAACGTGCTGCGGAGCCGGGCTTCCACGAGGGCCAGAATTTCTGCCATGGAGCGAGCATAGAACTCGTATCGCGCGGGTAAAGGGCGGGTCCTGACCATCCGTCGGCTGTTAGTGTGGACAGCTGGTCGGGGCCGCGCGCAGCAGGGCCCCTCCCAGCGGTGAGAGGACGTCCCCTACGGGGGACCGGCCGGAGGAGGTGGGGCTGCGGTGGATCGAAGTCGATCGTGCAGTACCAATCGCTCTTCCACTTGTCCGGCGGACGCTTCCCGCCCGCTGTGATCTTCTGATCAGTAGAAGAGCGACGGCAGAACTTTGTCCTCCCGTCCTGCTTCCTTCCGAACCGCCCGGGTCTGCCCGCCCGTGGCCGCGGAAGGCCTCCCACCCGTACGGTCCGCAGCCGTGCGCGCGAAGGAGCCTGCCATGTCGATGCTGCCCTACCTCCGTGCCGCCGTCCGTCCGGCACTGCGCAAGTCCACCCCCGTACAGCCCGGCTACGACGCCACCCGCGACCCCTCCGCCAGCAGTGCGGTGGTCGACTGCGCCGTGTACCGCGACGGCCGGCGCGACCTGCGCGGGCCCGGGGCGGCGTGTCTGACGCCGCGCGAGGCGATCCGCCGGGTCCGTGAGGACGGCGGTTTCGCCTGGATCGGCCTCCACGAGCCGACCGAGGCCGAGTTCGCGGGGATCGCCGCCACCTTCGGTCTGCACCCGCTCGCCGTGGAGGACGCGGTGCACGCGCACCAGCGGCCGAAGCTGGAGCGCTACGACGACACCCTCTTCACCGTCTTCAAGACCATCCACTACGTCGACCACGCCGAACTCACCGCGACCAGCGAGGTGGTGGAGACCGGCGAGGTGATGTGCTTCACCGGCCCGGACTTCGTCATCACCGTCCGGCACGGCGGCCAGGGCTCCCTGAAGGGCCTGCGCCACCGCCTCCAGGACGACCCGGACCTGCTCTCGCGCGGCCCCTCGGCGGTGCTGCACTCGATCGCCGACCACGTGGTCGACGGGTACATCGCGGTCGCCGCGGCCGTGCAGGACGACATCGACGAGGTGGAGAGCGAGGTGTTCGCCGCGCCCGCCAAGGGTGTGAGCCGGGGCGGTGACGCGGGCCGGATCTACCAGCTCAAGCGCGAGGTGCTGGAGTTCAAGCGGGCGGTGGCGCCGCTGCTGCGGCCGATGGAACTGCTGAGCGAGCGCCCGATGCGGCTGGTGGACCCGGCCGTCCAGAAGTACTTCCGTGACGTCGCCGACCACCTGGCGCGGGTGCACGAGCAGGTCGTGGGCTTCGACGAGCTGCTGAACTCGATCCTCCAGGCCAACCTCGCGCAGGCGACCGTCGCCCAGAACGAGGACATGCGCAAGATCACCTCATGGGCGGCGATCATCGCGGTGCCGACGATGATCTGCGGGGTGTACGGGATGAACTTCGAGCACATGCCCGAGCTCCAGTGGAAGTACGGCTACCCGATGGTGATGGCCTCGATCGTCGGAATCTGCTTCACCATCCACCGCGCGCTGCGGCGCCACGGCTGGCTGTAGCCGGGCGGAGCCGACGGCCTACCCTGTGCGCATGACTCTCAGCGCGCTCGACCTCGCCCTCGTCGAGGAGGCCTCCAAGAAGTCCGGCCTGATCTGGGTCCGTGGCGCCGGCGCCGACCGGGCCCTGTGGCACGCCTGGGTGGACGGCGCCGCGCACGTCCTCGGGGACGGGCCCGGCGAGCAGCCGTTCCCGGGGCTCGCCGACGGTTCCTCCGCCGAGGTGACCGTGCGCAGCAAGGACAAGGGCGGCCGTCTCGTCGCCTGGACGGCGGCCGTGCGGGAGCTGGAGCCGCACGGTGAGGCGTGGGAGGCGGCGGTGGCCGAGCTCAAGGGCAAACGGCTGAACGCGCCCGACTCGGAGCACATGACGGAGCGCTGGGCGCGGGAGTGCCGGCTGCTGCGTCTGGAGCCGGTCGCGGTGTCGGCGCGGCTGCCGGAGGGGTCGCTGGCCGCGGTTCCGCTCCAGTCCCCGGCGACGACCCGCCGGGCGATTCCCGCGGGGCTGCCGAAGCTGCTGCTGAAGCGGAAGAAGAAGAGCGGGCGCTAGGCCGTTTCTTCGGCGCGCCCGTCAGCCCGTGGTGCCGGAGCCCTGGCCGGAGCCCTGGCTCTTGGACGGGGCCGGGGAGGTGCCGGTGTCCTGGCCGCCGGTGCCCTGGCCGTCCTTGGCCGTGGGGAGTTCCACGGTCTGGTCCTCCTGGGGCGGGTCCAGCGGGAAGGCCTGGCCCCACTCGGCGAGCTCCACCCGGCCCGCGCCGCCCGCGCGCTCCATCAGCAGCGGGTACGGGGTTCCCGTCAGGGACACCGAGAGCCGGCCGCCCTTGCCGCCCTCCGCCAGGACCGGGACCGCGCGGGTCTGGCCGACGGTGCCGTAGGGGCCCTTGGTGAGCTTGCCGTCGAGGCCGAGCAGTCCGTCGAGCAGGACGTCCATGTCGGTGAACCCGCGGAACTGCTTGTAGGAGGGGTCGTTCTCGGGCACCTTCACGTACTTGTCGCCGAGCTTGCCGGCCGAGTCCGACTTCCCCCAGAAGGCGGCGCTCGCCTTCAGGTAGAGCTGCTCGCCGACCCGCAGCAGCTGGAAGGTGTCCTCCTGCGACTTGACCTCGCCGGTTCCGCCGTCGGACTTCAGCCGCATGTCGAGGGCGTACGTCTTGCCGCCGGTGACCAGGGTCCCGGACAGGTGGACCGATTCGGCCGCGGTGGCGGCCGCCTTCGCCTGCGCCTCGATCTTCTCGGCGGTGAGCTTGCCGATCCCGTTCGTCCCCTTGTCGGGGTCCTTCTTCTCGCCGCAGCCCGTACCGGTGACGGCGAGGCCCGTGCACAGGGCGCCGATGAAGGCCGCCCGGCGCAGCCGTGCGGCGGAGGGGTAGGCGGTCACGGTCGGGTGCCTCTCTTCGTGCGGCTGCGGGCAGCAGGCAGCGTACCCGCACGTGGCCCGGCTCCCTCCGGACCCCCGGGCGGACGGCCCCACCAGGACGGTTGCGCGCGGCACGGGCTAGCCTGAGGCACGGCAGGACTGTCGATTGACGCTCTAGGAGGCGCTCGGATGGCTGCAGGCGCCCCGCGGATCTTCGTCTCGCATCTGTCGGGTGTGCCCGTCTTCGATCCCAACGGCGATCAGGTCGGCCGGGTCCGCGACCTGGTCGCGATGCTGCGCGTGGGCGGCCGGCCGCCCCGGCTGCTGGGTCTGGTCGTCGAGGTCGTCAGCCGCCGCCGGATCTTCGTGCCGATGACCCGGGTGACGGGCGTGGAATCGGGACAGGTCATCACCACCGGCGTCGTCAACATGCGGCGCTTCGAGCAGCGCCCGACCGAGCGGCTGATCCTCGGCGAGCTGCTGGACCGGCGCGTGACGCTCGGGGCGACCGGCGAGGAGGTCACCGTCCTGGACGTGGCCATCCAGCAGCTGCCGGCCCGCCGGGACTGGGAGATCGACCGGATCTTCGTCCGCAAGGGCAAGGCGGGCGCGCTGCGCCGGCGCGGCGAGACCCTGACGGTCGAGTGGTCCGCGGTGACCGGCTTCTCGCTGGAGGAGCACGGGCAGGGCGCCGAGAGCCTGGTGGCGACCTTCGAGCAGATGCGTCCGGCGGACCTGGCGAACGTCCTGCACCACCTGACGCCGAAGCGGCGCGCCGAGGTGGCCAACGCCCTGGACGACGACCGGCTCGCGGACGTCCTGGAGGAGCTCCCCGAGGACGACCAGGTGGAGATCCTCGGCAAGCTGAAGGAGGAGCGCGCAGCGGACGTCCTGGAGGCGATGGACCCCGACGACGCGGCCGACCTGCTGTCCGAGCTGCCGGAGGACGACAAGGAGCGGCTGCTGACCCTGATGCAGCCGGACGACGCGGCGGACGTGCGGCGCCTGCTGTCCTACGAGGAGCGCACGGCGGGCGGTCTGATGACGACCGAGCCGATCGTGCTGCGGCCGGACGCGACGGTCGCGGACGCGCTGGCCCGCGTACGGCAGTCGGACCTGTCGCCGGCGCTGGCGGCGCAGGTGTACGTGTGCCGGCCGCCGGACGAGACCCCGACGGGCAAGTACCTGGGGACGGTGCACTTCCAACGGCTGCTGCGGGATCCGCCGTTCACCCTGGTCAGTTCGATCGTGGACACCGACCTGCCGCCGCTGCGGCCGGACGCGTCGCTGCCGGTGGTGACGAGCTACCTCGCCGCGTACAACATGGTGGCGGTGCCGGTGGTCGACGAGAGCGGTTCGCTGCTGGGCGCGGTCACGGTCGACGACGTACTGGACCACCTGCTGCCCGACGACTGGCGCGAGACGGACTTCCATTCCGAGGAGGCCGTGCGTGGCCACTGAGCGGGGACGCGGCGAAGCGGCGCGCGAACGGCGCCGGGAGCGGCGCGAGCATGCCCGGGAGGGGCTGTCCGACCGGCTGGAGGAGGCGGCGGAGCGGCTGCGGCACGAGCGGCCGGAACGTTCCACCGAGCGGGCGAAGAGCACCGCGCCGTCCGGGGCGAGCGCGTTGTCGCGTTCCCGCGTACGGCTGGACGTGCCGCGCCCGGCGCGCCGGCGGCTGCTGCCCGAGTACGACCCGGAGGCGTTCGGGCGGCTGTCGGAGAAGGTGGCGCGGTTCCTCGGCACGGGCCGGTTCATCGTCTGGATGACGCTGGTCATCGTGGTGTGGGTGCTGTGGAACATCTTCGCCCCGGACCACCTGCGTTTCGACCAGTACCCGTTCATCTTCCTGACGCTGATGCTGTCGCTCCAGGCCTCGTACGCCGCCCCGCTGATCCTGCTCGCGCAGAACCGGCAGGACGACCGGGACCGGGTCAACCTGGAGCAGGACCGCAAGCAGAACGAGCGGTCCATCGCGGACACCGAGTACCTGACCCGGGAGATCGCCGCGCTGCGGATGGGCCTGGGCGAGGTCGCCACGCGCGACTGGATCAGGTCCGAGTTCCAGGATCTGATCAAGGAGATGGACGAGCGGCGGCTATTCCCGCCGGAACGTGATGAAGGCGACCGCTGAGGAGCTTTCCTGAGCCGTGCTACCGAGCCGTACCATCGGGGCATGGCTACCGACACAAGCTCCGCCGCCGTGCCTGAGCAGGACGCGATCCTGGACGCGCTGGCGACGGTGAACGACCCCGAGATCCACCGGCCGATCACCGAGCTCGGCATGGTCAAATCGGTGGAGATCGGCGACGGCGGCGCGGTGGCCGTCACGGTGTACCTGACGGTGTCGGGCTGTCCCATGCGCGAGACCATCACCAAGAACGTCACCGAGGCCGTCGAGAAGGTCGCGGGCGTCACCTCCGTCGCGGTCTCCCTCGACGTGATGAGCGACGAGCAGCGCAAGGACCTGGCGGCCACCCTGCGCGGCGGCACGGCCGAGCGCGAGGTGCCCTTCGCGAAGCCCGGCTCGCTGACCCGCGTGTACGCGGTCGCGTCCGGCAAGGGCGGTGTCGGCAAGTCGTCGGTGACGGTCAACCTGGCCGCGGCGATGGCGGCCGACGGCCTGAAGGTCGGCGTGGTCGACGCGGACATCTACGGCCACAGCGTGCCGCGCATGCTCGGCGTCGAGGGCCGTCCGACCCAGGTCGAGAACATGATCATGCCGCCGTCCTCGCACGGCGTGAAGGTCATCTCCATCGGCATGTTCACCCCGGGCAACGCGCCGGTCGTGTGGCGCGGTCCGATGCTGCACCGCGCGCTCCAGCAGTTCCTCGCGGACGTGTTCTGGGGCGACCTGGACGTGCTGCTGCTGGACCTGCCGCCGGGCACCGGTGACATCGCGATCTCGGTGGCGCAGCTGGTGCCGAACGCCGAGATCCTCGTGGTGACCACCCCGCAGCAGGCGGCGGCCGAGGTCGCCGAGCGGGCCGGCTCGATCGCCGTGCAGACCCACCAGAAGATCGTCGGCGTGGTCGAGAACATGTCGGGCCTGCCGTGCCCGCACTGCGACGAGATGGTCGACGTCTTCGGCTCGGGCGGTGGCCAGAAGGTCGCCGACGGGCTGACGAAGACGGTCGGCGCGTCGGTGCCGGTGCTCGGCTCGATCCCCATCGACGTGCGGCTGCGCGAGGGCGGCGACGACGGCAAGCCCGTGGTCCTGTCCGACCCGGACTCCCCGGCCGGTGCGGCCCTGCGCGCGATCGCGGGCAAGCTGGGCGGCCGCGCCCGCGGCCTGTCGGGCATGTCGCTGGGCATCACCCCGCGCAACAAGTTCTAGCGTACGTGCCCCGGGCCCGGGGCACGTACGCGAAGGAGGGGGTCACCGCCGGCCGGCGGTGACCCCCTCCTTCGCGTTGCGGCCCCGCCGCGCGGCTACTCGTAGGACGCGAGGTCCCCGATGACGGAGAAGCCGAGCCCGTAGGCGCTCATGCCCCGGCCGTAGGCGCCCAGGTGGACGCCCGCGGGGGTGGACCCGGCGAGGACCCAGCCGAACTCGGACTCGCGGTAGTGGAAGGGCGTCGGCTCCCCGTCGACCGGCAGGGACAGCGTGGACCAGTCCTCGCCGCCGAGGTCGTCGGCGAGTTCCCAGGCGGCCTCGGTCTGCTGGTCCAGCCAGTCGCTGCGCAGGGAGTGGTCCATCTGCCCGGGCCAGCTGTAGGCGAGGAGCCCGGAGCCGGCCAGCCAGGCCGCCGAGGAGACCGAGGTGGCCTCCAGGGTGCCGGTGCCGTCGCCGCTGCGGCGCAGCGGGTTGCTGGCCACGGTGATCACCACCGCGAAGCGTTCCTTCTCGCCGGTGGCGATCTCGCCCCGGGCGGAGGGCTCGTCGCCGTGGCCGGTGGAGCCGTGCTCCACGGTGCCGTCGGCGCCGGTGCCGACCTGCATGAGCCAGCGGGGGCCGGTGAAGGCCCCGTCCAGCCCGTACCAGGGGAAGTCGGCCCTCAGGTACCCCTCGGCCGTCCGGCGGGCCGCCGGGACGGGCGCGGTGGCCTCCTGGGGCTGCCCGGGGGGCGTCTCCTGGGGCGCCGGGGCGGTGTGCTCGGTCTGCGGGGGTGCGGCGGCAGGGATTTCGGCGGGCTGTGCGCCCACCCGGCTACTACTGCGCGTCGTCTCCATCTGGGCGGCCTCTCGTTCCGTGGGGTCCGGAACGGCCCTCCCCCTCGCTTCGCTGGGGGGACCCCCTCCCTCGGGCGTCTTCGGTCCGGACAGATGGAGGATAGCCATCCGACCCCCGATCCCCGGGCAGGCCGCGGCTCAGGTGGCGTCGGCGTCGAAGGGCGTACGGGGCTCCGGGGCCGGGGCGGGGGCCTTCTTCAGCAGGTCGGGACCGGTGCCGGCGGCGGGCGTGGCGGCCGCTTCGGCGGCGGCGGTCTCCTTGCCGTTCACGGCGTCCGTGACGTCGTCGAGTTCCTTGCGGAGATCGAAGCTGGTGCGGATCTCCTTGAGGTCCTCGTTCTCCGTGAGCTGCTTGCGGATGAAGGTCTTCGGATTCAGGTCCTCGAACTCGAAGTCCTTGAATTCCGGGCCGAGTTCGGAGCGGATGTCCTGCTTGGCGCTGTCGGAGAACGACCGGATCTTGCGGATCACGCCGGAAACGTCCTGGATCACCTTCGGCAGTTTGTCCGGGCCGAAGATGAGAATGGCGAGCACCACGATCGCGACCAGCTCGAGTGCGCCTATGTCGTTGAACACCTTGCCGCTCCTCGGCTCTCTCCACTTCGGGCCTGGACAACGGTACCCGGCGATGTCCGCGGTCCCCTACGCCAGTGCCGCCCCTTTCCCGGATTCACCCCGCCGTCACTCCGCATTCGCGTCAGGAACCGTTCGCGGAACCGAGCACCACGTCCAGCGTGCGCTCCTTGCCGTCGCGGAGCACGGTCAGGCGCAGCGGATCTCCGGGACGGTGGGCCCGGATCTTGATGATGAGCTCGTCGCCGCCGTGTACGCGGACCCCGTCGACCTTCGTGATCACGTCGCCGGGGCGGATGCCGGCGCGGGCGCCGGGCCCGTCGGCGACCACCGGGGGCTTGCCGTCCTCGCCCTTGGTGCCGACGCGGGCCCCGTCGCCCTTGAACTGCATGTCCAGGGTGACGCCGATGACGGGGTGGGTGGCGCGGCCGGTGCGGATCAGTTCCTCGGCCACCCGCTTGCCCTGGTTCACCGGGATGGCGAAACCCAGGCCGATGCTGCCGCTCTGGCGGGCGCCGTCCTCCTCGTCGTCGCCCTGGTCGGCGCCGCGGATGGCGCTGTTGATGCCGATGACGTGGGCGCGGGAGTCCAGGAGCGGGCCGCCGGAGTTCCCCGGGTTGATGGGGGCGTCGGTCTGGAGGGCGTCCACGTAGCTGATGTCGCTGCCGTCGCCCTTGTCACCGCCCGCCGTGATGGGGCGGCCGGTGGCGCTGATGATGCCCGCGGTGACCGTGTTGGACAGGTCGAAGGGGGCGCCGATGGCCACGACCGGGTCCCCGACCTTGACGTTCTCCGAGTTCCCGAGAGCCAGCGGCCGCAGGCCCCGTACGCCGGTGACCTTGACGACGGCCAGGTCGTAGCCCCCGTCGCGGCCGACCAGGGTGGCGGGCACGCTCTCGCCGGTGCTGAAGGTGACCGTTATGTCCTTGGCGCCCGCGACGACGTGGTTGTTGGTCAGGATGTGGCCCTGGTCGTCGAGGACGAAGCCCGTACCCGTGCCGCCGCCCCCGCCGCCGTTGACGTGCAGGGTGACCACTCCGGGCAGGGCGGTCGCGGCGATCCCGGCGACGCTGTCCGGGGCCCGCCCCTTGTTCTCGGCGGCCGCCTGCGGCAGTTCCAGACGGGTGGTGGCGCGGCGCTCCGCGACGATCCCGAGGTAGCCGCCCACGCCGCCCGCGAGGAGGGCGATCACGGCGCCGAAGGCGGCCAGCTGCCACAGCCGGGGCGGTCGGGGGGCCTGGCCGTGGTCCGCCACGTGGAGCGGGCGGTCGGCCCAGGGGTCGTAGCGCGGGCCGGGGACGGTGTCGGGGAAGTCGAAGGGATCCGCCGCACGGGTGTCCGCGCCCTCGCCCGGGTGCGCCCCGGCAGGGTGTTCCCCCTGCGGGGCGGCTCCGGACCGGGCGTCCGCGTCCAGGGCGGCGGAGGGGCTTTCCGCCTCCGGGGTGGCGGAAGGGGTACCCGTGGTCGGGCCGGTCTCGGAGGGGGTACCCGTGTCCGGGCCGGTCTCGGAAGGGGTACCGGTGTCCGGGCCGGTCCCGGAGGGGGCCGGCCCGGGCGGAGTGGCCGTGGCAAGGGTGGCGGCGTCCCGGGAGTCCGCGCCGGGCTCCGGCTGCGGGGAGGCGTCCACGGCGGAGCCGGGCGCATCCGCCCGGCTCCCGGGCCGGCTCCACCACCTCGGAGCGGGGACGGCCTTGCGGCCGTCGGAAGGCCGGCCGCCAGGCTCCTGACCGTCGGACGGCCGGCCGTCGGACGGGCTGGCGGACTGCTGGCTGTCGGACATGGACGCTCCCCGCGGGCCTGTCGCACCGCACGGCGGCGCATCTGCCGCAGATTCAACCAGGTGCCCGGGCCCGCCGGGGGCCCGGGCCCGGCCCGATCCGCCGGGCCTCCCTGGCCTCCCGGGGGGCCTCCCGGGCCTTCTCGGGCCTCAGCGGGTGAGGGAGACCGGCTGGGCGGACGCCGGGGCCGAGGTGGCGGCCAGGGGCAGCTGACCGGACGGGCCCAGGCCGGGTACGCCCGCGGGGGTGGGCAGCCGGTCGCGGACGACGGCCGTCAGCGGCACCGAGGGGCCGGGCCGGGAGGCCGGCGCCTCACCGCGGGCGTTCGGCTCGACCGCCTCCAGCGGCAGCGAGCCGCCGAGCGCGATCGCGGCCAGCGACACGGCTCCCGCCGCGACGAACGCGAGGCGGCGTCTGGGCCGCCCCATCTCGTGGATGCGGAAGCCCTCGCGCGCAGCGGCAGGGGCCGCGTACGCGAAACCCCCGAAGGGCTCGGCGCCTGGCGCGGGAGCGAGCCCCGGCCCACGGGAGGCGCCGGGCGGACCCGACGCTCCCGGCGGACCTGACGGGCCCTCGGAAGAGCCTCCGGGCAGCCCCTGGAGCCGGGCCAGCAGCCCGGCGGACAGCGGCGGCGGCGCGCTCTCCACGAACATGGTCTTCAGGCGGCGCTGGGCATCGGCCTCGGCCTTGCACTTGGCGCAGGTCGCCAGGTGGGCCAGGACCCGCTCGCGCGCGTCGTGGTTCAGCTCCCCGTCCACCAGGGCGGCGAGCCGGTCACCCAGGTGCTGTTCGGCAGGGGACGGACTGGCTCCGCTCACTCGGGTCCGCCCTCTCCCCCGGCGCCCGGGGCGCCCACCGCCACCCCGGCCAGCGCACGCTGTTCGGCGCGGGCTTCGGGGGACCGGTGCTTGAGCGCCTTGCGCAGGTGCGAACGGCCGCGGTGGATCCGGCTGCGGACGGTGCCGAGCTTCACGCCGAGGGTGGCGGCGATCTCCTCGTAGGACAGGCCCTCGATGTCGCACAGCACCACGGCGGCACGGAACTCCGGCGCGAGGGTGTCCAGCGCCTGCTGCACGTCCGCGTCGAAGTGGGTGTCGTGGAGCACCTGCTGGGGGGACGGCTCACGGCTCGGCAGCCGCTCGGCGGCGTCGTCGGCGAGCGCGTCGAAGCGGATCCGCTGCTTGCGGCGCACCATGTCCAGGAAGAGGTTGGTGGTGATGCGGTGCAGCCAGCCCTCGAAGGTGCCCGGGGTGTACGTGGACAGCGAGCGGAAGACCCGGACGAACACTTCCTGGGTCAGGTCCTCGGCGTCGTGCTGGTTGCCCGTCAGACGGTAGGCGAGGCGGTAGACCCGCGCACTGTGCGTGCTGACGATCTCCTCCCACGTGGGAGGGGTCCACGCCTGGGAGCCCGCATCGGCGGCAAAGGTCGCGGTGGTTGCGGTGTCGGCGGTGTGGAAGCGGTCAGCAATGTCGGTCACGGATTTCGGCTCACCCGCCGACCAGAAGAAGCGTCTGAGGACGCCCCCACGATCCACAGGCGCAGCCGCACCTCCCCTGTCGGCTCTGGTGGTGTCCAGTGGAGCCCCTACCATAGCCACCCCTCCCGTCAGCTCCGGATAAACGTTTTTACGCTAACTTTGCACGGGCCTTGGGTCCCCGGCCGCCGATCTGCCCGCTGCCGTCCCCTCTATCCCGCGTCTACCCCTCCCAACGCCCGGTCCCATCTGCGGGTTCCCGACGTCAGCGGATACAGTCACCGTTGCGCCAACTATGGGGACAGGAGAGGGTCATTAGCGGCAACCGGCAGACGAGCTGGGCGTTCGCCGACGCGTTTGTCGCCGAGGACGACGCTCTGCGATGGGCCCGCGACCGGTCCAGGGAAGCGGGCCTGCGCTCCGTCTCCCCCGGCACCGGGGCCGCGCTGCGCCTGCTCGCCGCCACCGCGGACGCCAAGGCGGTAGCCGAGATCGGCACCGGCACCGGTGTCTCCGGCATCCACCTGCTCCACGGAATGCGCCCGGACGGGGTCCTGACCACCGTGGATCCCGAGCCCGACCGGCAGGCCTTCGCCCGCCAGGCCTTCCGCGCCGCGGGCTTCGCCGGCAACCGGGCGCGCTTCATCCCCGGCCGCGCGCTCGACGTGCTGCCCCGCCTCGCGGACGGCGGGTACGACCTCGTCTTCTGCGACGGCGACCCCGCCGAGTCCCTCGACTACCTCGCCGAATCGTTGCGCCTGCTGCGGCCCGGGGGCCTGGTGTGCTTCGAGGGAGTGTTCTCCGACGGCCGTACGGTCGACTCCACGGCCGTCGCCATCGAGGTGATCCGGGTCCGCGAGCTGCTGCGCACCGTCCGCGAGAGCCCGGCGCTGGAGGCCGCGCTGCTCCCGGTGGGTGACGGGCTGCTGTGCGCGGTCCGTCGCTGAGGAGCGAGCGGAGCCCGTCGGGACGCGGCGGGGGCCGGCGACGGCCCCGTCCGGGTGCGGACGCAACACCGCCCCGGACGCGAGGAGCGGCCGGGGCGGTGCAGAGATGATCAGATGGTGCCGCTGCTTCAGCCGACGACCTTCTTCAGGGCGTCACCCAGGGCGTCCGCTTCGTCCGGAGTCAGCTCGACGACGAGCCGACCGCCGCCCTCGAGCGGTACGCGCATGACGATGCCCCGCCCCTCCTTGGTGACCTCGAGCGGGCCGTCGCCCGTCCGCGGCTTCATGGCCGCCATGCTCGTTCCCCTTCCTGAAACCAGCTCATCGTCAGCCGACGGCCCCGTTCAGGCGCCTAGTACCCGGCATCGAACACATTGCTTCCCGGCCATTATCCCGCATGTCAGGACCCGATGACCAACATCGGATGGGAACGCTTGCGCAACGCGCTCGGCCAAAACCACTCATTTCGGGGATCCGCCTGCGATACTTCGCCGCTGCGACCGGGAGACCGCCTCCGCCGTGTTTGACGCACATCACATGACCGGTGGTGGCGGCGTCCGCCATGCTGACCCTTGCACCGGCCGGTACCGGCCGGTAGCCAAGCCCGCGACGAAGGGGGACCCCCGCCATGGCCGACAGCGTGCTCTACGAAGTATCCGACGGACTCGCGACCATCACGATCAACCGGCCCGACGCGATGAACGCCATGAACACGGAGGCCAAGGTCGCCCTGCGCGACGCGGCCCTGGCGGCGGCCGCGGACACCGGGGTGCGGGCCGTGCTGCTCACCGCGGCGGGCACCCGGGCGTTCTGCGTGGGCCAGGACCTCAAGGAACACATCGGGAACCTGGCGGCGGACCGCGAGAACGGCTCGTCCCTGACGATGGACACCGTCTCCGAGCACTACAACCCGATCGTCCGGGCCCTGACCGAGATGCCCAAGCCCGTGGTGGCCGGAGTCAACGGCGTCGCGGCCGGCGCCGGCTTCGGTTTCGCCCTGGCGGCGGACTACCGGATCGTCTCGGAGGACGCCTCCTTCAACACCTCCTTCGCGGGGGTGGCGCTGACCGCGGACTCGGGCGTCTCCTGGACCCTGCCCCGCCTGATCGGTGCCTCGCGCGCCTCCGACCTCCTGCTCTTCCCGCGCTCGGTCAAGGCCCGCGAGGCGTACGAGCTGGGCATCGCGAACCGTCTGGTGCCCGCGGAGTCCTTGCACGCGGAGGCCGAGTCGCTGGCCCGCACCCTCGCGCAGGGCCCCACGGTGGCCTACGCGGCGCTGAAGGAGTCCCTGGCCTACGGCGCCTGCGCCTCGCTCCCCGAGGCCCTGGAGCGCGAGGAGGCGCTGCAGGCCCGCGCGGGTGCCTCCGAGGACCACGCCATCGCCGTCCAGGCCTTCCTCGCCAAGCAGCCCCCGAAGTACCTGGGCCGCTGACGGCGGGGCCGCCCGGCGGGGCGGCCGCCTCCCGCGGGGCTCAGGCCTCGCGGGAGACGCAGCCCGCCAGGTGGTCGTTGACCAGGCCGCAGGCCTGCATCAGGGCGTAGGCGGTCGTGGGGCCGACGAAGCGGATCCCGGCCTTCTTCAGGGCCTTGGCCAGGGCCGTGGACTCCGGGGTGACCGCCGGCACGTCGGCCACGTCCTCCGGCGCCGGGCCGGGCTCTCCCGGGGCGTGGGACCAGATCAGCGCGTCCAGCTCGCCCGGCTTCCAACCCGCGAGCTCCTTCGCGTTGGCGAGGGTGGCCTCGATCTTGGCCCGGTTGCGGATGATCCCCTCGTCCGCCATCAGCCGCAGTACGTCGGCCTCGCCGAAGCGGGCGACCTCGGCGATCGCGAATCCCGCGAAGGCGGTACGGAAGCCCTCGCGGCGGCGCAGGATCGTCAGCCACGACAGGCCCGACTGGAAGGCCTCCAGGCACAGCCGCTCGTACAGGGCGTCGTCGCCGTGGACCGGCCGGCCCCACTCGGTGTCGTGGTAGGTGACGTAGTCCTCGGTGGACAGGCCCCACGGGCAGCGCAGGCGGCCGTCCGGGCCGGCGACGGGCCCGCCGCTCACGGGGTTTCCTTGGTCAGGTCGATCGCGGGGGCCGGGGCCGCCTCCGCGGGGCGCCCCGCAGAGGCGGCGCCGGCCGCGGCGGCCGAGAGCTCCGCGATCCGCGCGTCCCGTTCCGCCAGCTCGGCCGCCAGGCGGTCCAGTACGTCGTCCACCTCGGCCATCCGGTAGCCGCGCGGTGCGACGGGCAGCCGCAGGGCGTCGATGTCCGCCCGCACCACGGGACGGCTCTCCGGGAGCCCGTCGGTCACCCGGTCCGGCTCGGCCTCGGGCAGGACGGCCTCCGAACCTCCGCCGACCACCGCGAGGGTGACCGCGGCCACGACCACGACCAGCGCGATCAGCAAGAACCAGAACACGATCAACTCCCCTGAGAGACTCCGGCCACCAGGTTAAGGTCGCAGACGAGGCGAGAGGGTCGCCGAAGGAGGAAAGAGCAGGATGCTGCGACTGGGCAGGCGCGAGTTCGACACCCACGAGCCGGTGATCATGGCCATCGTGAACCGGACTCCCGACTCCTTCTACGACCAGGGCGCGACGTTCCGCGACGAGCCCGCGCTGGACCGGGTCGAGCGGGCGGTCGCCGAGGGCGCGGCCATCATCGACGTCGGCGGGGTGAAGGCGGGTCCCGGGGAGCACGTGGACGCCGCCGAGGAGGCCCGGCGCACGGTCGGTTTCGTGGCGGAGGTGCGGCGCCGCCACCCGGACGTGGTGATCAGCGTCGACACCTGGCGGCACGAGGTCGGCGAGGCGGTGTGCGAGGCCGGGGCGGACGTGCTGAACGACGCGTGGGGCGGGGTGGACCCCAAGCTCGCGGAGGTCGCCGCGCGCTACGGCGCCGGTCTGGTCTGCACCCACGCGGGCGGGGTCGAGCCGCGGACCCGGCCGCACCGGACCGTGTACGGGGACGTGATGGAGGACGTCCTGCGCGTCACGGTCGGGCTGGCTGAGCGGGCTGCGGCCCTCGGCGTCCCCCGGGAGTCGATCATGATCGACCCGGGGCACGACTTCGGGAAGAACACCCGCCACTCGCTGGAGGCCACCCGCCGGCTCTCGGAGATGACCGATACGGGCTGGCCGGTGCTGGTGTCCCTGTCCAACAAGGACTTCGTCGGCGAGACCCTCGACAAGCCGGTCAAGGAGCGCCTGCTGGGCACCCTGGCGACCACCGCCGTCTCGGCGTGGCTGGGCGCCCAGGTCTACCGGGTCCACGAGGTCGCGGAGACGAAGCAGGTCCTCGACATGGTGGCGTCGATCCAGGGGCACCGCCCGCCGGCGGTCGCCCGCCGCGGCCTGGCCTGAGCCGGCCTTCCCCCGGCGGCCGGCCGCCGGGGGGAGCGGGTCCTACTTGCCGACTTCCTTCGTCACCAGGGCGATCGCCTCGTCCACGTCGTCCGTGACGTGGAAGAGGTAGAGGTCCTTCTCCGAAGCCTTGCCCTGGGCGATCACCGTGTTGCGCAGCCAGTCGATCAGGCCGCCCCAGTACTCCGTGCCGAAGAGCACGATCGGGAAGCGGGTGATCTTCTGGGTCTGTACCAGGGTCAGCGCCTCGAACATCTCGTCGAGCGTGCCGAGGCCGCCCGGCAGGACCACGAAGCCCTGGCTGTACTTCACGAACATCGTCTTGCGGACGAAGAAGTACCGGAAGTTCAGCCCGAGGTCGACGTGCTCGTTGAGCCCCTGCTCGAAGGGCAGCTCGATGCCGAGGCCGACGGAGATGCCGCCGCCCTCGCGGGCGCCCTTGTTGGCCGCCTCCATCGCGCCCGGGCCGCCGCCGGTGATGACGGCGAAGCCCGCGTCGACGAGGGCCCGCCCGATCCGTACGCCGGCGTCGTACTCCGGCGAGTCGACCGGGGTGCGGGCCGAGCCGAACACGCTGATCGCGGGCGGCAGCTCGGCGAGCGTGCCGAAGCCCTCGATGAACTCCGACTGGATGCGCAGGACCCGCCAGGGATCGGTGTGCACCCACTCGGAGGGCCCGGCTGAGTCCAGCAGCCGCTGGTCCGTCGTACTGCCCGCCTGCACCTGGCTCCGCCTGCGCAGCACCGGCCCGAGCTGCTGCTCCTCGGGCCGACGACGAGACGAACCTTCGGGGTTGCCCATGATGTGCTCCCTCCTGCTGATCGTTGGATCAGGTTAGGCGCACAAAGGTGGCCAGAAGGGGAATTTACGAGGTCAGCCAGGCGCGGAGTCGTTCCTCGCAGTGGAGGATCGCCTTCGTCTCGACGCGCTCGTCGACCTTGTGGGCCAGCAGGGCGTCTCCCGGGCCGTAGTTGACCGCCGGAACGCCGAGGGCGCTGAAGCGGGCCACGTCCGTCCAGCCGAACTTCGGCATGGCGCGGCCCCCGACGGCTTCCATGAAGGCCGCGGCGGCGGGGTGGGAGAGGCCGGGCAGGGCGCCGCCGGAGAAGTCGTCGACCACGAACTCGGAGATCCCGCAGTCCGCGAACACCTCCCGCACGTGGGCGACGGCGTCCTCGACGGTGCGGTCGGGGGCGTAGCGGAAGTTCACGGTGACCGTGCACGCGTCCGGGATGACGTTGTTGGCGACGCCGCCCTGGATGGCGACCGCGTTGAGGCCCTCGTGGTACTCCAGGCCGTCGATGACCGGCTTGCGGGCCTCGTAGGCGGCCAGCTTCGCCAGGATCGGGGCGGCGCCGTGGATGGCGTTGGAGCCCATCCAGCTGCGCGCGGAGTGCGCGCGCTCGCCGGCCGTGCGGAGCAGGACCCGCAGGGTGCCCTGGCAGCCGCCCTCGACCTCGGCGTTGGAGGGTTCCAGCAGGACGGCGAAGTCGCCGGTGAGCCAGTCGGGGTGGGCCTCGGCGACCTTGCCGAGGCCGTTGAGGTCGGCGGCGACCTCTTCCTGGTCGTAGAAGACGAAGGTGAGGTCGCGGTTCGGCTCGGGGACGGTCGCGGCGATGCGCAGCTGCACGGCGACCCCGGACTTCATGTCCGTCGTGCCGCAGCCCCACAGGACGTCGTTCTCGTCCAGGCGGGAGGGCACGTTGTCGGCGATCGGCACGGTGTCGAGGTGGCCGGCGAGTACGACGCGCTCGGCGCGGCCGAGGTTCGTGCGGGCGACGACGTTGTTGCCGTGGCGGTCGACGGTGAGGTGCGGGAGGCCGCGCAGCGCGTTTTCCACGAGGTCGGCGAGGACCTTCTCGTCGCCGCTCACGGAAGGGATGTCGACGAGCCGGGCGGTCAGCTCGGCAGCGTCCAGGGTGAGGTCCAGCTCGGATTCGGACATGGACCCGACCCTAACGCCCCGGGATGCGCCGGTACCGGGTGCGTCCGGCCGGTGGACGCGTCATCTGCCTCAAGTACGGTAGCCGCGTGTCCGAGACCGATCGCTCCCGTCCCCGACGCCGCCGACGCCCGATACGCCTGGCCGCGGCGCTGCTCGCGCTGCTCGGCCTGATCGGGTACGGCGTCGTCCAGAACGAGTCCATCGGCGGGGCCGGCGCCCCGCACTGCACGGTGCGCGCGGCGGAAGCCGGCGGGGGCGGGGGGCGTTCGTTCTCCCTGAGCCCGGAACAGGCCCGCTACGCGGCGACCATAGCGGCGGTGGGGACGACGAAGGGGATGCCGGAGCGGGCGGTGACGATCGCGGTGGCCACGGCCATGCAGGAGTCGGCGCTGCGCAACCTGGACCACGGCGACCGGGATTCGCTGGGTCTGTTCCAGCAACGCCCCTCGCAGGGCTGGGGAACCCCGGACCAGATCATGGACCCGGTGTACTCGGCCGGGATCTTCTACGACCGGCTGGAGGACGTTCCCGGGTACGCGGGGATGCCGCTGACGGTCGCCGCGCAGAAGGTGCAGCGCAGCGGTTTCCCGGACGCCTACGCGAAGCACGAGCCGGACGCGGTGCTGCTGACGGCGGCCTTCACCGGGCGGGCCCGCTCCGTCCTGGAGTGCGCCGGCCCGAAGGACGGTCCCGAGGGCGATCCGGCCCGGGTGCGGGAGGGGCTGAGCCGGGACTTCGGGCCGGCCGTGCTGCCGAAGGCCGGTGCCCCGCGCGGCAATGCGGCGCCCCGGGACGCGGCCGAGGTGGCCCTGCGGGTGAAGGAGCAGCGGCGCGGGTGGGAGCTGGCGCACTGGGCCGTCGCGCACGCCTCGGAGCTTGGGATACAGCGGGTCTCCTACGACGGGATGGCGTGGATCGCGGGCGAGCACCGGGGCGCGTGGGTCCCGGGCGTCCCCTCCGCCGCCGGTGATCCGCGCGCCGCGGGCCCGGAGGACGTACGGATCTTCCTGACCCGCCCCAGGTAGCCGCGGATCCGGGACGGGCGGGCAGGCGTACGAACCGTCACCCGCAGGGGGAGGGGCGCGCGCCGGCCGCGGCTGGTCGGCGGGGGGTCGCGGATCCGCTGGTCGGAGCGGGTTCCGTGAGGGCGTACGGGTATCTCATGCGCTTGTCGCCGAAGCCGATAAGCCGACGCATTACCGATCCTTTACCCGGGGCATCCGCAACTTGATCCACCCCGGGAGCGGTTGTACACGGCGTACTCAGCCGCTACCGCTTAGGAGCAACATGTCCCTCCCCCTGACCCGTCGGATCGCCCGTGCCGCGCTGCTCCTGGCCGCCGGTACCGCGCCCGTGGTCGGTGCGGCCGGCGCGGCCAGCGCCGCGGGCCTGGAGTCCGTGCCGCAGCTGGGCGCGCTCACGGCGCCGGACTCCGCGGACGCCACGGCCGCGGCCACGGACGCCGCGGGCACCGTCACCGGCGCCGTTCCGGCCGCCGGTCCCGCCGGCGAACTGGCCGGCACGGCGACCAAGACGCTCGGCGGGCTGCCCGTGAACACCCTGCCGGTGGGCACGCTGCCCGTGCTGGGCGGCTGACACCGCCGCGGGAACGCCGAGGGGCCGGGAGCGCACGCTCCCGGCCCCTCGGGCCGTTCGGGGTCCGGGAGGCCCGGGCCCCGGGCTCAGCCCAGGCGCTTGACGGCGGCCGCGACCCGCTCGTCGGTGGCCGTGAAGGCGACGCGGACGAACTCGGCGCCGGCCTCGCCGTAGAAGTCGCCGGGCGCGACGAGGATGCCGAGCTCCGCGAGGCGGGCGACGGTGTCCCAGCAGGGCTCGTCGCGGGTCACCCACAGGTACAGGCTGGCCTCACTGTGCTCGACGCGGAAGCCGTGTGCCTCCAGGGCCGCGCGGAGCGCCTCGCGGCGGGCGGCGTAGCGGCCGCGCTGCTCGGCGACGTGGGCGTCGTCGCCCAGGGCCACGACGGTGGCCGCCTGGACGGGGGCGGAGGTCATCATGCCGCCGTGCTTGCGGATCTGGAGCAGCTCGCCGAGGACGTCGGCGTCACCTGCGATGAACGCGGCCCGGTAGCCGGCCAGGTTGGACCGCTTGGAGAGGGAGTGGACGGCGACGATGCCCTCGTAGGAGCCGCCGCAGACCTCGTCGTGGAGGACGGAGACGGGCTCCGCCTCCCAGCCCAGTTCCAGGTAGCACTCGTCGCTGAAGAGCAGGATGCCGTGCTCGCGCGCCCAGGCCACGATCCGGACCAGGTCCTCCTTGGACAGGACCCTGCCGGTGGGGTTGGACGGGGAGTTGAGCCACAGGAGCTTCACGCCGGCCGGGTCGAGGTCGGTGGGGTCGTCGTAGACGACCGGCTCGGCGCCGCACAGGCGGGCGCCGACCTCGTACGTCGGGTAGGCGAGGCGGGGGTAGGCGACCTTGTCGCCGGCGCCCAGGCCCAGCTGGGTCGGCAGCCAGGCCACGAGTTCCTTGGAGCCGACGACCGGCAGGACGTTGCGGTGTCCGGCGGCGCTCGCTCCGAGCCGGCCGCGCAGCCAGCCGGTGATCGCGTCGCGCAGGGCGGGCGTCCCCCACACCGTCGGGTAGCCCGGGGAGTCGGCGGCGGCGACCAGGGCGCGCTGGATCAGCTCCGGGACCGGGTCGACGGGCGTGCCGACCGACAGGTCGACGATGCCGTCCGGGTGGGCCGCGGCCGTCTTCTTGTACGGCTCCAGCTTGTCCCAGGGAAAGACGGGAAGACGGTCGGATACTGCGGCCACGGTGGTCTCTGCTCTCTCTGGGTACGCGCTCGGTTCGGGTGGGTAAACGGCTCGGTCCCGCGCGGCAGGAGTGCCGTACGGGACCGAGGAGCGTCTGCCGTGAACGGTCAGTGCTGCGGGTTGATGTCCGCCGGCAGCGCCGCGACGAAGGGGTGGTCGCGCTCGATCAGGCCCAGCTTGGAGGCACCACCGGGCGAACCGAGCTCGTCGAAGAACTCGACGTTCGCCTTGTAGTAGTCCTTCCACTCCTCCGGGGTGTCGTCCTCGTAGAAGATGGCCTCGACCGGGCAGACCGGCTCACACGCGCCGCAGTCGACGCACTCGTCCGGGTGGATGTACAAGGACCGCTGGCCCTCGTAGATGCAGTCGACGGGGCACTCTTCGATGCATGCCTTGTCCTTGACGTCGACACAAGGCTCCGCGATGACGTAGGTCACGCTCTCGTTCCTCCTCGGTAGGGCTGTCCATTCGCGCGGGAGCGCGGCGTCGTCGATGCCCGCACCTAGTATCTCCGTTCCCGGGCACGATCCGAACAGGAGGGGCGGACAGAGCTGTGGAAATCACTGCCGGTGGGCTGCTGGAGATCCGTATCACCCCGGCTGACGTGGGTAAACGAGTCTCTGTACGACGGGTGGAGGCGGAGTCGGGGCGGTCCCCCGCCTTCGTGGACGCCGTCGGGGTTCTCACATCCTGGAACCAGGGTGTGCTGACGATCACACGCAAGGACGGCGTGTCCGTCCACATCCCGGAATCCCTGCTGGTCGCGGGCAAGACGGTGCCGCCCGCGCCGGCCCGCCGCAGGGGTCCGGCGGCCTCCTTCCAGGAGCTGGCGAGGGTCACGGCGCGGGCCTGGGTGCCGCTGGAGAGCGAACCGCTCGGGGAGTGGACGCTGAGGGCCGCCGGGGGCTTCACCCGCCGGGCCAACTCGGTACTGCCGCTCGGCGATCCCGGCATACCCCTGGACGAAGCACTCGCCCGGGTGACCTCCTGGTACGCGGAACGTGACCTTCCGGCGTACGTGCAGACCGCGACCGGCGCGGCCGGCACGCAGGAGCTGCTCTGCGCGGAACTGGAACGGCGCGGCTGGGTCAACGAGGTCTCGGCGGAGGTCCGCGTCGGGGGCCTGGCCCCGGTCGCGGACCTGGACGCCGACGTGACGGACGTACGCCTGACCCGCACCCCGGACGAGGCGTGGCTCGGCCGCTACGGGAAGGTCCGGGACCCGGACCTGGCCCGGCGGATGCTCGTGGAGGGCCCCTCGGTGTGGTTCGCCTCCCTCGCCGACGGCCGCGCGGTCGGACGCTGCGTGGTGGACGGGCGCTGGGCCGGGTTCGGCGCGGTCACGGTCGCCCCGGAGCACCGGCGGCGGGGCCTGGCGACGGCGGTCATGGCGGCCCTGGCCCGGCGGGCGCTGGAGGAGGGCGCCTCGGCGGCCTGGCTCCAGGTGGAGAGCGACAATCCCGGGGCGCGCGCCCTGTACGACGGGATGGGCTTCGCGACGCACCACGCCTACCACCACTTCCGGGCCCGGGCGGCGCGGTGAGCGCGCGGACGCGGGAGCTGTTCGCGGCGGAGGCCCGCGCGGAGCGGCCCGACCTGGCGCAGCTGTGCCTGCTGCTGGCCGCGGAGGCCGACCCGGACCTGGACGAACGCGCCATGGACTGGGCGCAGATCGAGCTGGACCGGCTCGCGGGGATGCTGCCGTACGGGCTGAGCGGCGGGCGGGCCTGGGCGTCGGCCCTGACGGAGCTGCTGGGGGGCCGGCTGGGTTTCCACGGCACCCCGGCGGACTACGACCGCCTCACCTCCTCGCTGCTCCACGAGGTGCTGCGGCGCCGCCGGGGGCTGCCGATCCTGCTCTCCGTCGTCTGGATGGAGGTGGCGCGGCGGGCGGGCGCGCCCGTGTACGGGCTGGGGCTGCCCGGGCACTTCGTGGTGGGTTTCGGGGATCCGGAGGAGGGCGTGGTCGCGGACCCGTTCGCGGGCGGGGCCTCGCTCGGCGCGGGTCCGGCGGAGCTGGCCTCGGGGCCGCGGACGCCGGCCCGGACCCTGGACATCGTGCTGCGGATCCTGAACAACGTGCGGGCCTGGGCGTCGGGCCGGCCGGAGCACTCGGCGGTGGCCCTCTGGTCGCTGGACCTGGCGCTGCTGCTGCCCTCGCACCCGGCGGCGCTGCGCTACGAGCGGGCGCGGCTGCTGGTGGAGCGCGGCGCCTTCACGGCGGGCGCGGCCGAACTGGAGGCGTACGCCGAGGTGATGGACGCGGTGGACAAGGAGGCGGCGTCCCGCATCCGCGGCGAGGCCGTCTCCGCCCGCGCGCTGCTGAACTGAGCGGGGTACGCCCGGACCGGGCCGGGTACGCCGAAGCCCCTTTCCCCGGGCGGGGAGAGGGGCTTCGGGCAGGGCGGACCCGGATCAGCCGGCGTTGGTGTCGATGACGACGATCCGCTCGGCGGGGGTCTTGCCGATCAGGGCCTTGCCGAGGGCTCCCGCGACGTCCTGCGGGGTGACGGCCGTCTTCGCCCCGGTGCCGCGGGTGATCATGACGCCGTCGAAGGTGTTCCCGTAGGTGGCCTTGAGGGCCTCCAGGTCGTACTTCTCGACGAGGCGTCCGTCCACGGCCGTCATGCTGATGATCTTCGGCAGGGACTTGGCGCCGAAGGGGAGGGACTTGGCGCCCGCCTTGACCGTCACGGTGCCGGACATGGCGGGCTCCGCGAACTCCTTCATCGCCCGGTCCAGTTCGGCCTGGGTGACGGTGGGCTCCCGGGTCGTGACCGGAAGTTCGACGGGGGCGGCCTTGCCGCTGCCGACGAGCTCGCCGAAGGCCTTCCTGACCCGGTCCACCGAGCCGTCGACGTCGAGGCCCTCGCCCGCCTTGCCGGGGACCGCGACGGGCTTGCCGGTGTCGAACTTGATGGTGGCCTCGGTGGCGGTGCCGGCGCTGCCGCCCAGCTCCTGGAGCGCGACGCGCAGCTTCTCCTCGTCGACCGGCATGACGGCCTCTGCCGTGCGCTCGACGCCGAAGAGGGTGCCGATGACGGTGACGGGGTTGTAGTCGCTGCCCGCGGCGTTGCGGACGGTGGTCTGCGCGTCGAGGGTCAGGCCCGCCTTGTCGGGCTTCAGCTCGACCTGCTTGCCGCCGACGCTGAGCTGGAGCGGGGCCGCGGCGCGGGTGCCGAAGGCCTGCTCCAGCTTGTTGACGGCCTCGTCGCGGCTGCCGCTGATGTCGACGCCGAGGACGGTGGTGCCCTTGGGGACGTCGGAGTGGTTCAGCAGCAGCCCGGCGCCGTAGGCCACGCAGACCAGCGTGACCAGGCCACCGCCGAGGAGGACCAGCTTGGAGCGGCCCTTCTTGGCGGGCTTGGCGGGCTTCGCGGCCGGCCCCGCCCCCTTGGTCTGCTTGCCCGCCGGGCCGGGCGGCGTCGGCAGGGGCTGCCTCGGCGGCTGCGGCCCGGGGGCCGGCGCGACGGGGGCGGGCGCCGGGGCGGGAGCGTGCGCGGCCTCGGGGCCCGGCCAGCGCGGCGCCTCGTCGGCGTGTACGGGTACGGTCCCCATCGCGGGCCCGCCCGTCGGCCCGGCGGGCTCCGTGAAGGCGGGGAACGCCTCGGTGACGGGCCCGGCGTCGTACGCCGGGTAGCCCTGCGGCGGCGTGCCGACGCCGGGGCCGCCCACGTGCGGGGGCGGCGCGAAGCCGCGACGACCTGGACGGATTCCTTGGCCTTGCCGTCGTTCTACTTGCCGTTGACGGAGTCGGTGAGCATGACGAGGCAGAAGGGGCAGGCG
>NZ_JBEXPG010000013.1:0-1181 GCF_040611935.1 Streptomyces sp. NPDC006512
GCCCGGTTACATTCCGAACCCGGAAGCTAAGCCTTTCAGCGCCGATGGTACTGCAGGGGGGACCCTGTGGGAGAGTAGGACGCCGCCGAACAATCTTTCAAAGGACCCTTGGTCCAGCGTTCAACGCTGGACCAAGGGTCCTTTTGTTTTTTACACCTCTTTACGCCGAAGCGCGGCCATGGGTTGGTTGCGCAAGAATGACTAGCGGTACCCCGAAGACAGGAGTCACACCCATGTCCAACTCTCCCGACGATCGTCCGGAGCGCGAGCCTCGGCGCAACGACGGCGGTGACAGGGGCGGCTACCGCGGGGGCCGTGACGACCGTGGCGGTGACCGTGGTGGCTTCCGCCGCGACGACCGTGGTGGCCGTCCGACCGGTGGTGGCGGCGGTTTCCGCCGTGACGACCGTGGTGGGCGTCCCGCCGGCGGCGACCGTCCCTCCGGTGGTGGCTACCGCGGTGGCAGCGGCGACCGCCCCGCAGGTGGCGGCTACCGCGGTGGCAGCGACCGCCCGGCCGGCGGCGGCTACCGTGGCGGCGGCGACCGTCCCTCCGGTGGCGGCTTCCGCGGCGGCGACCGTCCGACCGGTGGCGGCGGCGGTTTCCGCCGTGACGACCGTGGTGGCGACCGCCCCTCGTTCCCGCGTCGCGATGACGACCGCGGTGGTTTCCGCGGCGGCCGTGACGACCGTGGTGGGGACCGTCCGTCCTACCCGCGTCGTGATGACGACCGTGGTGGCCGTCCCACGGGTGGTGGCGGCGGGTTCCGTCGTGACGACCGTGGTGGGGACCGTCCCTCGTACCCGCGTCGTGATGACGACCGTGGTGGCCGTCCGACCGGTGGTGGCGGCGGTTTCCGTCGCGATGACCGTGGTGGGGACCGTCCCTCGTACCCGCGTCGTGATGACGACCGTGGTGGCCGTCCCACGGGTGGTGGCGGCGGTTTCCGTCGTGACGACCGTGGTGGCGACCGTCCCTCGTTCCCGCGTCGCGATGACGACCGCGGTGGCCGTCCGACCGGTGGTGGCGGCGGTTTCCGTCGCGATGACCGTGGTGGCGACCGTCCGTCCTACCCGCGTCGCGATGACCGTCCGTCCTACCCGCGTCGTGACGATGACCGTGGTGGCCGTCCCACCGGTGGTGGCGACCGTCCCTCGTACCCGCGTCGCGATGACCGTGGA
>NZ_JBEXPG010000013.1:1276-145582 GCF_040611935.1 Streptomyces sp. NPDC006512
ACGATGACCGTGGTGGCCGTCCCACCGGTGGTGGCGACCGTCCCTCGTACCCGCGTCGCGATGACCGTGGTGGGGACCGTCCGTCGTACCCGCGTCGTGACGATGACCGTGGTGGTTTCCGTGGCGGTCGTGACGACCGTGGTGGCGACCGCCCCTCCTACCCGCGTCGTGACGACCGGGGCGGCGACCGTCCGTCCTACCCGCGTCGCGATGACCGGGGCGGCGACCGTGGTGGGTTCCGTGGCGGCCGCGATGACCGCGGTGGCGACCGTGGTGGCTACCGCGGGCGTGACGACCGTGGCGGCGACCGCGACTACCGCGCCGACCGCGACCGCGACCCGGTCAAGCGGCTCCCGATCGACGACGACGTCACCGGTCACGAGATCGACGCCGACGTGCGTCAGGAGCTCCTGAGCCTGCCCAAGGGCCTGGCCGAGGAGGTCTCGCGCAACCTGGTCATGGTGGCCCGGCTGATCGACGAGGACCCGGAGCAGGCGTACGCGTACGCCCGCATCGCCCTGCGTCTGGCTTCCCGCGTCGCCGCCGTCCGCGAGGCCGCCGGCTTCGCCGCGTACGCGACGCAGAAGTACAGCGAGGCGCTCGCCGAGTTCCGTGCCGCGAAGCGGATGACCGGTTCCGTCGAGCTGTGGCCCGTCATGGCCGACTGCGAGCGCGGCCTCGGCCGCCCGGAGCGGGCGCTGGCCATGGCCGGCGAGCCCGAGGTGCAGAAGCTGGACAAGGCCGGTCAGGTCGAGATGCGTCTCGTCGCCGCCGGTGCCCGCCGCGACATGGGCGAGCTCGACGCCGCCATCGTCACCCTGCAGAGCCCGGAGCTGGCCTCCAGCTCCGTGCAGCCGTGGACCGCGCGCCTGCGGTACGCCTACGCCGACGCCCTGCTGGCGGCCGGCCGTGAGGACGAGGCGCGGGAGTGGTTCGCCAAGACCCTCGAGGCCGACAAGGACGGCGCCACCGACGCCTCCGACCGGCTCGCCGAGATCGACGGCGTCGAGTTCGTGGACGCGGCGACCCTGGAGGACGAAGCGGACGACGAAGCGGACGCCCGCTTCGACGACGAGGACGACGAAGACGACGAGGACGACGACCAGGACGAAGCCGAAGTCGCCGCCGCCGAGCGCGCGGGCGACCAGGCCGAGTACTACGACGAGGACGACGACGAGTACGAGCCCGCCGAGGACTCCGACGTCGACGTCACCGACGAGATCGTGGTCATCGAGGACGACGAGGTCGAGGACGACGAGCGCGACAAGGCCTGAGTGGTCTGACTGACGGCGAAAGGGCGGTACCCCACCAGGGGTACCGCCCTTTCGTGCGTTCGGGGTCCGGTCAGTCGAGGCTGCGCAGGACCAGTCCGGTCGCCGGCTTCGGGCCGAACGACGTGGACTTGCGGGGCATGGTGACGCCCTGCCGGGCCAGGTCCCGCACCACGTCCTCGCGCACGGGGTGCAGCAGGACCGCCGTACCGCCGTGGCGCTCGGCCATGGCCACGGTCGCCGGGGCGTCGTGGATGTACGCGATGTGCTCCGGGGCGTCCGGCACCTGCCATAGGGCGTCGAGCAGGGAGGCGTGCAGCACGGTCGCGTCGAGCCGGCGCCAGGCCTCGGGGCGGTCGCGGCGGACGGTCCGGGCGATGAGGGCCGGATCGGGGTCCGTGACCAGGTGGAAGGTGCCGTCGCCGGTGAGCAGGAAGGCGTTGCCGCGTTCCGAGGCGTCCGCGAGCACTTCCAGAGCGAGCGGCAGGGGGCCCTCGACCGGGCGGACGCGGAAGTTGCCCTCCAGTGCGGCCAGCGCGTCCGCGAGGGGGAGCCGGCGCAGCATCCGGTGGATCGCCCGGACCTGGAGCGGGTAGCGGGCCGTGTCGACGAGGAGGACCAGGCCGAAGTCCCAGGGGGTGGGGGAGCCGTGCTCCTCCTGGAGGCGCAGGTACGTCGCCCAGCGGTGGTGGCCGTCGGCGATGAGGGCCTGGCGGTGGCCCAGGTCGTCGGCCACGGCGGCCAGCTCGGCCGGGTCGGTCACGGCCCACAGCCGGTGCAGGAAACCGTCCTCGGTGACGGTCGACAGCAGGGGGGTGCGGGCCGCCGCCGCCTCCACGACGCCGGCCGCTCCGGCGCCCGGGCCGTCGCCCCGGTAGGTGAGCAGGAGCGGTTCGAGATTGGCCGAAGTGGCGCGCATCAGGCCGGCGCGGTCGGTGACCACGTCCGGCATCACGTCCTCGTGCGGCAGGACGATGCCGGCGTCCGCGGTGGACAGGGCGAGGGCGCCGACGATGCCGCGTTGCAGGAGAGCGCCCTTGCGCTGCTCGTACACGTAGAGCGCGGGTTCCGGGTCGGCGCTGAGGACGCCCTCGGCCAGCCAGTCTCGGAGGGTGCGGGCGGCCTGCTCGTTGCGGGCGGCCGGGGTCCCGGCCTGCGGGAGGATCAGCCGGACGATGTTGTGCGGGTCGGCGGATTCGAGGTAGTCGACTCCGTCGGGTCGTACGACCACGTCGTACGGCGGCGAGGTGACGGCGGCCAGGCTGCCGACGCGTTCCGGGACGTAGCGCAGTCCGTGGAAGGGGATCAGGCGCAGCCCGTGCTCCGCGTTGCCAGGTGTGGTCATTGGTGCATGGTAAGACGCGTCTCGCGATGCGGGATGATCGGGGGAGCAATGGGGCAGAACAAACTCGGACAAGATCGATCATGTGAGGAGCGGACCGGATGACCCGGCAGAGCAGGACCAGTCCCGCGGGCAGTGAGCGGAGTCTGCACCAGGCGTACGACACGGCCCTGCTGGACCTCGACGGGGTGGTGTACGCCGGAGGGCTCGCCATCGCGCACGCGGTGGACTCCCTCGCGACGGCCCGGGCGGAGGGGATGCACCTCGCCTACGTCACGAACAACGCGCTGCGGACGCCGGACGCGGTCGCGGAGCACCTGGGCGAGCTGGGGATCCCCACGGACGCCGCCGAGGTGATCACCTCGGCGCAGGCGGTGGCGCGGCTGATCGCGGAGCAGGTCGAGCCGGGCTCGAAGGTGCTGGTGATCGGCGGCGAGGGGCTGCGGGTCGCGCTGCGGGAGCGCGGGCTGGTGCCGGTGGACTCCGCCGAGGAGGAGGGGCTCGCGGCGGTCGTCCAGGGGTACGGGGGGCCCGACCTGGCCTGGGGGCGGTTCGCGGAGGCCTCGTACGCCGTCAACCGCGGGGTGCCCTGGTACGCGTCGAACACCGACCTGACGATTCCGGGGGCGCGCGGCATCGCGCCGGGCAACGGGGCCGCCGTGGAGGTCGTACGGATCGCGACGGGCGCGGAGCCCCAGGTCGCCGGGAAGCCGCTGCCCCCGATGCACCGGGAGACCGTGCTGCGGACCGGGGCGAAGCGGCCGCTGGTGGTCGGGGACCGGCTGGACACCGACATCGAGGGTGCCTTCAACGGGGACGTCGACTCGCTGCTGGTGCTGACCGGGGTGACGGACGGGGCGCAGCTGCTGCGGGCCGAGCCGAAGCACCGGCCGACCTATGTGGACCGCGACCTGCGGGGGCTGCTGACGGGGCAGCCGGAGGTGACCGGGCAGGGCGGTGCGTGGCGGTGCGGCGGGTGGAGCGCCGTGGACATGGGCACGTTCCTGGACGTGTCGAAGGTCCTCGACATCAGCGGCGGCTCGCCGGTCGAGGGGGACGCGGAACCGCTCGACGGGCTGCGGGCCCTGTGCGCGGCGGCCTGGTCGGCGGCCGGAGACGGGGCGTACGCGCACGACGTGGAGAAGGCCCTGGCCAAGCTGGGCCTGTAGCCCCGGCCTTTGGGCCGTTCGGAGGAATGTCGGGCGGGCGAGGTAGGTTAGCCTAACCTTCGTGTTGGTTGACAGTCCCCCCGAATCCGAACAGGGCGCCGCCGTGCCGGTGCCCGCCGCCCGCCCGCGGCACGCGGTGCGCGCCGCCGGTCTGCTGGTCGCGGTCCTCGCGCTGGCGCTGGTCGTGGTGGCGAGCATCGCCGTCGGCGCCAAGGCGATGTCCCTCGACGACGTCTGGCACGGCCTCTTCGCGTACGCCGGAACCCCGAACGACGTGGTGGTGCGGGACCTGCGGGTCCCGCGCACCCTCCTCGGGGTGCTCGTCGGACTCGCACTGGGCCTGTCCGGGGCGGTGATGCAGGCACTGACCCGCAACCCGCTGGCCGAGCCCGGCATCCTGGGCGTGAACGCGGGCGCCGCGGCCGCAGTCGTCTCGGCGATCAGCTTCTTCGGCGCCGCCTCGCTGACCGAGTTCGTGTGGTGGGCCTTCCTCGGAGCCGGGACCGTCTCGGTCGTCGTGTACGTGCTCGGCGGCAGCCGCAGCGCGACGCCGGTGCGCCTCGCGCTCGCCGGTACGGCGGCCAGCGCGGCGCTCGTCGGCTACATCAACGCCGTGCAGCTGACGGACACCAAGGCGCTGGACAAGCTGCGCTTCTGGACGGTCGGTTCGCTGTCCTCCGCGAACATGGACACCGTCACGCAGGTGGCGCCGTTCCTGCTGGCCGGCGCGGTCCTCGCACTGCTGCTGGGCCGGCCGCTCAACGCGATGGCGATGGGCGACGACACGGCGAGGGCGCTCGGCGCCCACCTGACGCGGACCCGGATC
Organism: Streptomyces sp. NPDC006512; assembly: GCF_040611935.1. NCBI lineage: Bacteria > Bacillati > Actinomycetota > Actinomycetes > Kitasatosporales > Streptomycetaceae > Streptomyces > Streptomyces sp. NPDC006512. The sequence goes on from NZ_JBEXPG010000013.1 coordinate 5,885, forward strand.
GCCGCCATGGCCGCCATCACCCTGCTGTGCGGGGCGGCGACCGCGGCCTGCGGGCCGATCGTCTTCGTCGGGCTGATGATCCCGCACCTGGTGCGGGTCATCACCGGGCCGGACATGCGCTGGGTGCTCGCGTACTCGGCGGTGCTGTCGCCGGTGCTGCTGCTGGGCGCCGACGTGGTCGGACGGGTCGTCACCCGGCCCGCCGAGCTCCAGGTCGGCATCGTCACGGCGCTGATCGGCGGCCCGGTCTTCATCTACCTGGTTCGGCGCAAGAGGATGGCCCAGCTGTGACCGCGAACGGCATCGAGAGCGCCGCCCCCGCCGCCACGGCCACCGGCCCGAAGGCACGGCTGCGCGCGCTGCGCGGACCCGGGCGGACCTCGCTGCGGATGGAGCCGCGTGCGCTGGTGACCGGCCTGGTGCTGGCCGTCGCGACGGCGGTGCTGGCCGTCGTGCTCATCGGCACCGGCGACTTCGAGATCGCGCCCTGGGACGTCGTACGGACCCTGCTGGGCGACGGCAGTCCCGCCCACGACTTCATCGTCAACGACCTGCGGCTGCCGCGGGTCCTGGTCGCGCTGCTGGTCGGGGCGGCCCTCGGGATGGCCGGGGCGGTCTTCCAGTCCGTGTCCCGCAACCCGCTGGGCTCGCCCGACCTGCTGGGCTTCGCGCACGGCTCGGCCGTGGGCGCGCTCACCGTCATCGTCTTCTTCGGGGGCGGTGCCACGGAGGTGGCGGCGGGCGCGCTGGCGGGAGGTCTGCTGTCCGGTGCGGCCGTCTACCTGCTGGCCTACAAGCAGGGCATCCAGGGGTACCGGCTGGTGCTCGTCGGCATCGGGGCCTCGGCCGTCCTCGTCGCCGTGATCCAGTACCTGATGACCAAGGCCCACGTCGTCGAGGCGACCCGGGCGATGGTCTGGCTGACCGGCTCGCTGGCCGGCCGGGACTGGGCGCAGGTGTGGCCACTGCTGGCGACCTGCGCGGTGCTGTTCCCGCTGGTCCTCGGGCAGAGCCGGGCGCTGCGCATGATCGAGATGGGGGACGACGCCGCGTACGCGCTGGGCGTGCGGGTGGAGCGGACCCGGATGCTGCTGATGCTGGCGGCGATCGTGCTGACCACCGCGGCGGCCGCCGCGGCCGGCCCGATCAGCTTCGTCGCGCTGGCCGCGCCCCAGCTGGCCCGGCGCCTGAGCCGCTCGACCGGCTCGAACCTGCTCACGGGAGCGCTGATGGGCGCGGTGCTGCTGCTGGCCTCGGACCTGGCCTCGCAGCGGGCCTTCGGCGCCGACCAGTTGCCGGTGGGCGTGGTGACCGGGCTAGTCGGCGGCCTCTACCTGCTGTGGCTGCTCGTCACCGAGCGCAAGGCGGGACGCATATGAGGGCGCGGGCCGACGGCCGCGCCCCGCAGAACACGTCCGGGTACGAGCCCGGCCCTACGAGGAGTACGCACGTGCAGCGGCTGACCGCGGAGAACGTCACGCTCGGCTACGACCAGCGGGTCATCGCCGAGAACCTGTCGGTGGAGATCCCCGACCGCTCCTTCACGGTGATCGTGGGCCCCAACGCCTGCGGGAAGTCGACGCTGCTGCGGGCCCTGTCGCGGATGCTGAAGCCGTCCGCCGGGCGGGTGCTGCTGGACGGTCAGTCGATCGCGTCGATGCCCGCGAAGAAGGTGGCCCGGACGCTGGGCCTGCTCCCGCAGTCCTCGATCGCCCCGGACGGCATCACCGTCGCCGACCTCGTCTCGCGCGGCCGGTACCCGCACCAGGGGCTGCTGCGCCAGTGGTCGCCCGAGGACGAGCGGATCGTCGACGAGTCGATGGCCGCCACCGGGGTCGCCGAACTCGCCGACCGGGCCGTGGACGAGCTGTCGGGCGGCCAGCGCCAGCGCGTGTGGATCGCCATGGCGCTGGCCCAGCAGACCCCGCTGCTGCTCCTCGACGAGCCGACGACCTACCTGGACATCCAGCACCAGCTCGACGTCCTCGACCTGTGCGCGGAGCTCCACGAGGAGCAGGGGCGGACCCTGGTGGCCGTGCTCCACGACCTCAACCACGCGGCCCGCTACGCGACCCACCTGATCGCGCTGCGCGGTGGCGTGGTCGTCGCCGAGGGCCCGCCGGCCGAGGTGGTCACGGCCGCACTGGTGGAGGAGGTCTTCGGGGTCCGCTGCCAGATCATCGAGGATCCGCAGACGGGGACGCCGCTGGTGGTGCCGGCGGGGCGGTCGGCCCGTACGCGGGCGACCGCCGGGGCGCTGTAGGGACGGTCGCTGTAGGGGCGGTCGCTGTAGGGACGGTTCAGAGGAGGGACTTCAGGCGGAGCAGGTCGCGGAACCCCGCCTCCAGCCGGACCCGGCCGGAGGCCCAGGCCTTGGCGAACTTCAGCTCGCCGGCGACCAGCGCGAGCAGGTCGTCCCCGGTCATCGCCAGCCTGATCTCGGCCTTCTGGCGGGGCGGGCCCGCCTCGACGGAGTCCACCCGGATCCGGCCGCCGTCGAGGCGGCCGGCGAAGGTCCGGTCGAGGTCGGTGATGTGGCAGCTCAGGGAGCGGTCCAGGGCGGCCGCGCCGCGCACGTCCCCCTCGGCCTTCGCCAGGTTGCCGGAAAGTCGGTCGAGTGCTTCGCGGCACTCCTCGATCGTAGCCATGGTGATCACGACCGTACCGCAGAGCCGTGCGCGGCCGTCGCCCCGCTTCGGGGTAGCGTCGGTCCATGACCGACGAAGAGCCCGCGAGCGCCCCGGACGTCCCCGAGGGCCCGGAAGCCCCGGGGGCACCGGCCGGCGCGGAGCACGCCGGACCGGCGGGGCCCGCCCCGCTGGGCGTCGTGCGCACCCCCACCGGACACCCCGCCGTGGACGCCCACCTGGAGCGGCTGGCGGACGCGGACCGGCTGGCGGCGGACGGACACGTCGAGGTGTACGAGGATGTGCACAGGGGACTGCGCGAGGCGCTGACCGCGCTGGACGCACCGACCGTCCCCGGACCGAACGAAAACAGGAGCTGAACCGATCGTGGCAGGAGTGGCACGCCGCCGCCTGGACGCCGAACTGGTACGCCGCAGCATGGCCCGCTCGCGGGAGCACGCGGCCCAGCTGATCGCCGCGGGCCGGGTGACCGTGGGCGGTACCACCGCGACCAAACCGGCCACCCAGGTCGAGACCAGTGCGGCCCTCGTCGTACTCAAGGACGACAGCGACCCCGACTACGTCTCCCGCGGCGGCCACAAGCTGGCCGGCGCCCTCGCCGCGTTCACGCCGCAGGGGCTGCTGGTCGAGGGCCGGCGGGCGCTGGACGCGGGGGCCTCGACCGGCGGCTTCACGGACGTGCTGCTGCGCGCGGGCGTGGACCACGTCGTCGCCGTCGACGTCGGCTACGGGCAGCTCGCCTGGTCCTTGCAGAGCGACGACCGGGTCACCGTGAAGGACCGCACCAACGTCCGTGAGCTGACGGTCGAGCTGATCGACGGGATCCCGGTGGACCTCGTCGTCGGAGACCTGTCGTTCATCTCGATCGGACTGGTGCTGCCCGCGCTCGTCCGGTGCACGGCGCCCGGCGCGGACCTCGTGCTGATGGTGAAGCCGCAGTTCGAGGTGGGCAAGGAGCGCCTCGGCAGCGGGGGCGTGGTGCGCAGCGCCGAGCTGCGGGCGGAAGCCGTGCGCGAGGTCGCGGCGCGGGCCTGGAAGCTGGGACTGGGCGTGCTCGGGGTGACGGCGAGCCCGCTGCCCGGGCCGTCGGGGAACGTCGAGTACTTTTTGTGGCTGCGGGCGGGGGCACCGGCACTCGACCCGGGGGATGTGGACCGTGCAGTGGCGGAGGGGCCTCAGTGACAGATTCGTCGGCGTCGGCAGCTTCGGGAGTTTCACCGGACCCGGCGGATCCGGGAGGGACGCGTACGGTCTTCCTGGTCGCGCACACGGGGCGGCCGGCGGCCATCCGCAGTGCCGAACTGGTCGTCCAGGGCCTGCTCAAGTCCGGGCTGGGGGTCCGCGTCCTGGAGCACGAGGCGGCGGACCTGCCGCTGCCCCCCGAGGTGGAGCTCGTCGCGGAGTGCACGCCGACGGTGCTCGAAGGGTGTGAGCTGCTGATCGTCCTCGGCGGCGACGGGACCCTGCTGCGCGGGGCGGAGTTCGCGCGCGGCTCGGGCGTCCCGATGCTCGGCGTCAACCTGGGCCGGGTCGGCTTCCTCGCCGAGGCCGAGCGCGACGACCTCGACCGGGTCGTGGACCGGGTCGTCACCCGGGAGTACGAGGTCGAGGAGCGGATGACCCTCGACGTCCTCGTACGGACGAACGGTGACGTGGTCCACCGGGACTGGGCGCTGAACGAGGCCGCCGTCCAGAAGGTGTCCCCGGAGCGGATGCTGGAAGTGGTCCTGGAGATCGACGGACGCCCGGTGACCGGCTTCGGCTGCGACGGGATCGTGTGCGCGACGCCGACGGGCTCCACCGCGTACGCCTTCTCGGCCGGCGGGCCGGTGGTCTGGCCGGAGGTCGAGGCGCTGCTGATGGTGCCGATCAGCGCGCACGCGCTGTTCGCGAAGCCGCTGGTGACCTCGCCGGACTCGGTGCTGGCGGTCGAGGTGCAGACCGGGACCCCGCACGGCGTGCTGTGGTGCGACGGGCGGCGGATGCTGGAACTGCCCTCCGGGGCCCGCGTGGAGGTCCGCCGGGGCACGGTGCCGGTACGGCTCGCCCGGCTGCACCACGCGTCCTTCACGGACCGGCTCGTCGCGAAGTTCGCGCTGCCGGTGTCGGGGTGGCGCGGTGCACCCCATTAGTACGTATTCGCACACGCGTTCGGAAGGCTCCGGGCGGGTGCTGTCCCATGGCACCGGTGAAACCTCGGTATCGTCGTCCCGTGCTTGAGGAGATGCGGATACGGTCGCTCGGGGTCATCGACGACGCGGTGGTCGAGCTGTCGCCCGGATTCACCGCGGTGACCGGCGAGACCGGCGCGGGCAAGACGATGGTCGTCACCAGCCTCGGGCTGCTGCTCGGCGGCCGCGCCGACCCGGCCCTGGTGCGGATCGGGGCCAAGGCGGCGGTGGTCGAAGGGCGCATCGTGCTGCGCCCGGACGCGCCCGCCGCCCTGCGCGCCGAGGAGGCAGGGGCGGAGCTCGACGACGGCACGCTGCTGATCAGCCGGACCGTGTCCGCCGAGGGGCGTTCGCGCGCCCACGTCGGCGGCCGCTCCGTGCCCGTCGGCCTGCTCGGGGAGCTCGCGGACGAGCTGGTCGCCGTCCACGGCCAGACCGACCAGCAGGGCCTGCTGCGGCCCGCCCGGCAGCGCCAGGCCCTCGACCGGTACGCCGGGAACGCGGTCGCCGTCCCCCTGGAGAAGTACGCCGGCGCCTACCGCAGGCTGCGGGCCGTCGCCGTCGAGCTGGAGACCCTCACCACCCGGGCCCGGGAGCGGGCCCAGGAGGCGGACCTGCTGCGCTTCGGGCTGGACGAGGTCGCCGCCGTCGAGCCGCTGCCCGGCGAGGACGCCGAGCTCGCCGCCGAGGCCGAGCGGCTCGGGCACGCCGAATCCCTCGCGTCGGCCGCGCAGGCCGCCCACGCGGCCCTCGCGGGCAACCCGGAGGACCCGGAGGGCATCGACGCCAACACGCTCGTCGCGGGCGCGCACCGGGCCCTGGAATCCGTACGCTCCCACGACCCGGCCCTCGGCGCGCTCGCGGAGCGGATCGGGGAGCTCGGCATCCTGCTGGCCGACGTGGCCGGCGAACTGGCCGGGTACGCCGACGACCTCGACGCCGATCCGCTGCGGCTGGCCGCGGTGGAGGAGCGGCGGGCGGCGCTGACCCAGCTGACCCGCAAGTACGGCGATTCGATCGACTCCGTACTGGAATGGGCCCAGCAGGGCTCCGCCCGGCTGCTGGAGCTGGACGGCGACGACGAGCGGATCGCGGAGCTGACCGCCGAACGGGACGCGCTGCGCGACGAACTGTCGCTGCTGGCCCAGGCGTTGACGGACGCGCGCGGCGAGGCGGCCGAACGGTTCGCCTCCGCCGTCACCGCCGAGCTGGCCTCCCTGGCCATGCCGCACGCCCGGGTGACGATCGACATCCGGCAGACCGAGGACGCCGAGGGCGTCGAGGTCGGCGGCCGCACGGTCGCGTACGGGCCCTCCGGCGCGGACGAGGTCGAACTGCTGCTGGCCCCGCACCCGGGAGCCCAGCCCCGGCCGATCGCCAAGGGCGCCTCGGGCGGTGAGCTGTCGCGGGTCATGCTCGCGGTGGAGGTCGTGTTCGCCGGGTCCGACCCGGTGCCCACCTACCTCTTCGACGAGGTCGACGCGGGCGTCGGCGGCAAGGCGGCCGTCGAGGTCGGACGGCGGCTCGCGAAGCTCGCGAAGTCCGCGCAGGTCGTCGTCGTCACCCACCTCCCGCAGGTGGCGGCCTTCGCCGACCGGCAGCTGCTGGTGGAGAAGACCGTCGACGGGTCCGTGACCCGCTCGGGCGTGACCGTCCTGGAGGGCGAGGACCGGATCCGGGAACTGTCCCGGATGCTCGCCGGCCAGGAGGACTCGCAGACCGCCCGCGCCCACGCCGAGGAACTGCTCGCGGCGGCGCGGGCCGACGCCTGAGCGCACCGGCGGGGTCCGGAGCCCGCAGGCCGCCGGGCGGCCGGTGGCCGAGGAGCCGGCGGGGCCCGGGACGGACGCCGTCCCGGGCCCCCGGCGTGTCCGGGGCCGGGCCCGGGCCGGGTTCGGAACCGTAGATTCCGGGGGCTCCGGGATGACACCGGGATAGCCCGTGTGGGTGAGGCTGGAAGACGTCGCGCGGTATCTCGTACGGGATCCGCACCCGTATGGTCCCGGAACGCGCGTGCGGACTGGCATCCTGGGCGACGTCTCTGACTCCTCCCCCTGGAGCTTCGGCCCGTGAGCAGCTCCCCGGTTTCGCTCCCCGCCCCCGCACAGCCGTACGGGCGGCCGCCGCTGCGTACCGTCCAGGTCCTCGGCGGTGCGGGCGCGGGCAGCAGTGCCCACGTACGGTCCCTGACGACCGGTCTGGCCGCGCGCGGTGTACGGGTGACCGTGTGCGCCCCCGTCACCGCCGAGGGCGAGTACGACTTCACCGGCGCGGGCGCCGAGTTCACCCCGGACGCCGGGAGCGCCCTGCGGGCCGCCTGCGCCGGAGCCGACCTGGTCCACGCGCACGGCGTACGGGCCGGCATGCGGGCCGCGCTCGCACTGCGCGGCGGCGGGCGGCGGGTGCCGCTGGTGGTGACCTGGCACGGGGGCGCCCCCGAAACGGCGGGCGTCTTCGGGCGGCTGGGCCGGCTGCTGGAGCGGCGCGTGGCGCGGGCCGCGGCCGTGGTGCTCGGCGCCTCCTCGGACCAGGTGGACCTGGCCCGGCTGCGGGGGGCGCGCGACGCCCGGCTCGCGGCCGTGGCCGTACCCGCACCCGCGGCCGCCGGACCGGAACCGGTGGCCGACGCCGACAAGACCCGGGCGGAACTGGGCGTCGTCGAGCGGCCGTTGGTCATCGCGGTCGGGAGCCTGGTGGCACGCCGCGGGTACTCCGTCCTGCTGGACGCGGCGCGCTCCTGGCGGGCGCTGGACCCGGTGCCGCTGCTCGTGATCGCGGGGGAGGGGCCGCTGCGGGCCGAACTGTCCCGGCGGATCGAGGAGGAGGGCCTCCCGGTACGGCTGCTCGGGCGGCGCCGGGACGCGGACCGGCTGCTGGCCGCCGCGGACGTCGCGGTCCTGCCGAGCCGCTGGGAAGGACGCTCCCTGCTCGCCCAGGAGGCGCTGCGGGCCGGGGTGGCCCTCGTGGCCACCGAGGTCGGCGGAGTGCCCGAGCTGGTCGGGAACGCGGCCGTGCTCGTCCCGTACGGGAATCCCGGCGCGCTCGCGGGCGCCGTGGCCGCGCTGCTGGGCGATCCCGGGCGGCGGGCCGAACTCGCGGAGGCCGGGCGGGCCCAGGCCGCGACGTGGCCGTCCGAGGACGACACCGTCGCCCAGGTCCTGTCGGTGTACGACGAACTGATGGAGCGCCGGCGCTGAACCCCGCCCCGGCGCGTCAGGCCGGGGCCACGTGCCGTCGGGCGCGCAGGGCCAGGCTGAGGGAGAGGACCGTCTCCGGGTCGTCCAGGTCCGTGCCCAGCAGCTCCGAGATCCGCGCCAGCCGGTTGTACAGGGTCTGGCGGTTCAGGTGCAGCTCCCGGGCCGTCTCCGCCTTGCGCCCCGCGTGCGCCAGGTACGTCTCCAGGGTGGGCAGCAGCGGCGGCCGGGAGGCGGCGTCGTGGACGCGCAGCGCCCCGATCGCCCGGTCCACGAACGCCGCCAGGTCGGGGTGTTCGCGCAGCCGCCACAGCAGCAGGTCGATGTCCAGGCGGCGGGCGTCGTACCAGGGCCGGGCCGGGAGCCCGTGCGCGGCGGTGGCGGTCTCGGCCGCGTGCCGCAGGCCCGCCGAGGCGGCCGCCCAGCTGCCGGAGACCCCCACGACCACCGCCGGCGGCGACCCGGCCCGGTCCAGGCCGGCCCGCTCGACGCCCGCCCGCAGCGCCGAGGCGACCCGGTCGGCGACCGTCGTGCGCTCCGACTCCGCGCGCAGCGACACCAGCAGCGGCACCCGTCCCTCCACCGGCCGGACGCCCAGCAGCACCGGGACCCCGACCGACGACAGCTCCTCCAGCACCGCCCGGGCCAGGACGGCCCAGTTCCCCGCGGCCCCCAGTTCGGTGGACAGCCGCATCACGATCGGCAGCAGCGGCCCCGTGCCCGGCCGGAAGCCCAGCACCCGCGCCTGCGCCGGGGCGTCCTCCGCCGAGATCCGGCCCTCCGCCAGGTCCGTCAGGAAGTCGCCGCGGCCGCGCGCCGCCAGCTCCTCCTCCTGCCGCGCCTGCATGAGGACCACGGCCAGCACCCCGGCCGTGCGCTCCGCCGCCATCCGGTGGACGGGCAGCAGCGGCGCCGAGACCCCGGCCAGGACCACCCGGGCCCGGACCGAGCCCGTGCCGTGTCCGCCGCCGGGGACGTCGACCACCACCGCGTTCCCCGAGGGCTCTGCCTCCCGCTGGCCGCGCAGGCCCTCCCACACCTGGAGCGGGTCCGCCGCGGCCTCCCCGGACACCGGCCCGGCCGCGTACAGCAACTGCCCGTCCGGGGTCTCCAGGAAGACCGGGTTCGCCGTGAAGTCGGCCAGGATGCGCAGCACCTGCGGGATCCCGCCGCCGCCGAGCAGGGCCTCCGTACAGCGCCGGTGGACCTCCTCGGCCCGCTGCAGGAGGGCGTAGTGGCCGTTGACGATCTCGGTGTGGACCTCCTCGGTCACCGCCACGAAGGGCACCTCGCGGTGGAGCTGCACCAGCGGCAGCCCGGCCGCGCGCGCCGTCTCCACGATGGTCGCCGGCAGCCGTGTGAAGCGCGGTCCCAGCTCGACGACCAGCGCGGCGATGCCCCGGTCCGCGAGGCGGCGTACGAAGGCGCGCTGCTCGGCGGGCCGGGTGCCCAGGCCCAGGCCCGTGGTCAGCAGCAGCTCGCCGCCCTTGAGCAGCGAGGCGATGTTGGGGACCTCGCCCGCGTGCACCCAGCGGACGGTCCGGCCGAGCCGGTCGGCGCAGGCCACCACCTCCGGGAGACCGCCGCGCAGCCCCGGCAGCTCAAGTGCCCGCTGAACCGTGATTCCGCCCTGGTTGTCCATATCGCGGACCGTACCCGTGCGTCACGCCGGAGCGCTAAGCGGGTGCGATGTTGTGGTTGAACCGGAAGACGTTGTCCGGGTCGTACTCCCGCTTCACCGCCCCCAGCCGCCGCATGTTCTCCGCGCCCAGCCCGGCCACGACCCGCTCCGCGCCCTCGTGTCCGGTGAAGTTGAGGTAGACCGCGCCGGTCGACCAGGGCCGCACGTCCTCCCGCACGTCCTTGACCCACTGGCGGCACAGCTCGTCGTCCGCGGGGTCCTCCCAGATCGCGAACGGGTGCACGGCCCACGGCGCGTCCCGGTAGGGGACCGGGTAATCGGCCGGGCCGTCGGCGATCGCGCCGCCCTGCGGGAACACGAGGTGCTGCGTGCCCGTCGGCACCGGCATGGCGCCCGCCCGGGCGCAGAACACGTCCACGAACGCGTCCGGGACGCCCGTCAGATACTCCGCCGACCAGTAGTTCCGCATCCCCGGCGGGTCGTCGATCATGCACTGGAGGTCGGCGTACGGGATGGCCGTCACGATCTCCGACTCGTGCGGCAGCGCCAGCAGCGGCTCGGCCAGCCGGCGCATCTCGTCCTCCGGACCGGCGTACGTCAGCAGCGCACCCGCCATCAGCCGCCCCACCAGGTGGGCCGGTACGAACTCCTCCGGCGGGCCGGTCAGGTACATGGCCGCCCCGCTCGCCTCGCGCGGACCCGCCTCGATCACGGCGCGGAACGTACGGAGCACCTCGGGCCCGTACTCGGGCAGGTACAGGACGAACGCGATCGACATGGCGGGCAGCTCGTGCAGCCGCAGCGTCATCGAGGTGGCGATCCCGAAGTTCCCGCCGCCGCCGTGCAGCGCCCAGAACAGCTCGGGACGGTCCTCGGCGGTCGCGGTCACCGTCTCTCCGTCCGCGGTCACCAGGTCCACGCCGAGCAGATTGTCGACGGCCAGCCCGAACGCCCGGTCCAGCCAGCCCGACCCGCCGCCCAGCACGAACCCGCCGACCCCGGTGGTGGAGACCCGCCCGCCGGTCGTGGCCAGGCCGTGCGGCTGGCAGGCCCGGTCCAGGTGGCTCATGGTCGCGCCGCCGGCCACCCGTACCGCCCGGGCCGCCGGATGCACCGTCACCTCGTTCATCCGCCGCAGGTCGATCACCAGCGCCCCGTCGCCGAGCGCCGTCCCGGCCACGCTGTGCCCGCCGCCGCGCACCGCGACCGGCAGGTCCAGCTCGCGGGCGAAGCGGACGGCCGTGACCACGTCCGCCTCGCTCTCGCACTGGGCGATCACGGCCGGCCGCCGGTCGATCATGGCGTTGAAGACCGTCCTGGCCTCGTCGTAGCCGCTGTCCTCCGGAGCGAGGACCGGGCCCGAGAGGTCCTCGCGGAGCGCGGCCAGGGCCGTACCCGCCTTCGATGGGGAAGCCATGACCGGCCCCCTTCCGGGAAGGGCATGGGACCCCTTCAGGCTAGGCGCGCCACCGCCTCGGGGCATCCCGGGGGCGGCGGCCCTGCGGGCGGCCGCCCCCGGGATCCGGTGCGTCAGCCCCCGTACGCGCCGCTCGCGGTGAGCCGCAGCGCGGTGTCGATCAGCGGGACGTGGCTGAAGGCCTGCGGGAAGTTCCCGACCTGCCGCTGGAGCTTGGGGTCCCACTCCTCGGCCAGCAGCCCCAGGTCGTTGCGCAGGGCGAGGAGCTTCTCGAAGAGCCGGCGGGCCTCGTCGACCCGGCCGATCATCGCCAGGTCGTCGGCCATCCAGAACGAGCAGGCCAGGAAGGCCCCCTCGTCACCCGCCAGCCCGTCCACACCGGCCTCCTCGCCGGCCGTCGGGTAGCGCAGGATGAAACCGTCCTGGGTCGACAGCTCGCGCTGGATCGCCTCGATGGTCCCGATGACGCGCTTGTCGTCCGGCGGCAGGAAGCCCATCTGCGGGATCAGCAGCAGCGAGGCGTCCAGCTCCTGGGAGCCGTAGGACTGCGTGAACGTGTTGCGTTCCTTGTCGTAGCCCTTCTCGCACACGTCGGCGTGGATCTCGTCGCGCAGCTCGCGCCAGCGCTCCAGCGGGCCGTCGGCGTCGCCGCTCTCGATCAGCTTGATCGTGCGGTCCACGGCCACCCAGGCCATCACCTTGGAGTGCACGAAGTGGCGGCGCGGGCCGCGCACCTCCCAGATGCCCTCGTCCGGCTCGCTCCAGTGGGTCTCCAGGTAGCGGATCAGCTTGAGCTGGAGCAGCGACGCGTAGTCGTTGCGCGCCAGCCCGGTCATGTGCCCCAGGTGCAGGGCCTCGGTGACCTCGCCGTACACGTCGAGCTGCAGCTGGTGGGCGGCCCCGTTGCCGACGCGGACCGGACCGGAGTTCTCGTAGCCCGGCAGCCAGTCCAGCTCCGTCTCGCCCAGCTCCCGCTCGCCCGCGATCCCGTACATGATCTGCAGGTTCTCCGGGTCGCCGGCGACCGCGCGCAGCAGCCAGTCCCGCCAGGCCGCGGCCTCCTCGCGGTAGCCGGTGCGCAGCAGCGAGGACAGGGTGATCGCGGCGTCCCGCAGCCAGGTGTAGCGGTAGTCCCAGTTGCGGACCCCGCCGATCTCCTCCGGGAGGGAGGTGGTCGGCGCGGCGACGATCCCGCCCGTGGGGGCGTACGTCAGGGCCTTGAGGGTGATCAGGGAGCGCACCACGGCCTCCCGGTAGGGCCCGTGGTACGTGCAGTGCGCCACCCACTCCCGCCAGAACTCGCTGGTGGCCTCCAGCGCGGCCTCGGCGTCGGGGCACTCGGGGGCGCTGCGGTGCGAGGGCTGCCAGCTGATGGCGAAGGTCACCCGGTCACCGGGGCCGACGGTGAAGTCGGAGTACGTCGTCAGGTTCTTGCCGTACGTCTCGGCCTCGGTGTCCACCCAGACCGAGTCCGGGCCGGCGACGGCCACCGTACGGCCGTCCACCTTGTGCACCCAGGGCACGACCCGGCCGTAGCTGAAGCGCATGCGCAGCGCCGAGCGCATCGGGACGCGCCCGCTGACGCCCTCCACGACGCGGATGAGCTGGGGCGCGTGGCCCTCGCGCGGCGGCATGAAGTCGATGACTCGGACGGTCCCCCGCGGGGTGTCCCACTCCGACTCCAGCACCAGTGATTCGCCGCGGTAGCGGCGACGGTCGGCTCGCGGCGCCTCGGTCCCGGGCGGGACCGCGGGGCCGACCCGCCAGAACCCGTGCTCCTCGGTACCGAGAATGCTCGCGAAGGCGGCAGGGGAATCGAAACGGGGCAGACACAACCAGTCCACCGCTCCGTCCCGGCAGACCAACGCCGCGGTCTGCATGTCCCCGATCAGTGCGTAATCCTCGATGCGCCCGGACACGTTGCATCTCCAGTCGAACGGCCACGTCCGCCCCTGAGGGCGCTTGCATTGCGCGGATGCGCGGTCTTCCTGCGTGTAGGGATCACCGCGTCGAGCTCCAGACTGCCGGACGAGGCGTGGTGACGCCGAATTCCGGCCTGCTCGACGGCGATGTAACAGCGGTATCCGAGCAGGGTATGACGGGCACCCTAGTGATCTCCTGAAGTCCTGGGACAATGTGGCTGGACTGAACGGGTGACCTGGGCGAACGGCCCTGACGGGCCGCCCCGGGAGGGTGTGGCGCGCGCCCGCCGCCGCGCGCCCGGAGGCGGACCGTCCCGGGCGCTGATAGGCTGGTACCCCGTGGACCGGTGGTCTGCCTGTGCGAATCAGGAGCCCCGAAACCGCAGCTTCGGCGCCCCCTGAGACCCCTTCCGGATCTCCGCGGAACGGCGCCGGACGCACCTCACCTCGCGACCACGGGAGCCCCCTCTTGGCGATGCCGCCCAAATCCATGACGACCAAGCACATCTTCGTCACCGGGGGTGTCGCTTCGTCCCTCGGCAAGGGGCTGACGGCCTCCAGCCTGGGTGCGCTGCTGAAGGCGCGCGGCCTGCGGGTCACGATGCAGAAGCTCGACCCGTACCTGAACGTCGACCCCGGCACGATGAACCCCTTCCAGCACGGTGAGGTGTTCGTCACCAACGACGGCGCCGAGACCGACCTGGACATCGGCCACTACGAGCGCTTCCTCGACGTCGACCTCGACGGCTCGGCCAACGTCACCACCGGCCAGGTCTACTCGCAGGTCATCGCCAAGGAGCGGCGCGGCGAGTACCTCGGCGACACCGTGCAGGTCATCCCGCACATCACCAACGAGATCAAGCACCGCATCCGCCGCATGGCGACCGCGGACGTCGACGTGGTGATCACCGAGGTCGGCGGCACCGTCGGCGACATCGAGTCGCTGCCCTTCCTGGAGACCGTCCGCCAGGTCCGCCACGAGGTCGGCCGCGACAACGTCTTCGTCGTGCACATCTCGCTGCTGCCCTACATCGGCCCCTCCGGCGAGCTGAAGACCAAGCCCACCCAGCACTCCGTCGCGGCGCTGCGCAACATCGGCATCCAGCCCGACGCGATCGTGCTGCGCGCCGACCGCGAGGTCCCCACCTCCATCAAGCGCAAGATCTCGCTGATGTGCGACGTGGACGAGGCCGCCGTGGTCGCCGCGATCGACGCCAAGTCGATCTACGACATCCCGAAGGTCCTGCACACCGAGGGCCTCGACGCGTACGTCGTCCGCAAGCTCGACCTGCCCTTCCGCGACGTCAACTGGACCGTCTGGGAAGACCTCCTGGACCGGGTCCACAACCCCGACCACGAGGTCAAGGTCGCGCTCGTCGGCAAGTACATCGACCTGCCCGACGCCTACCTGTCGGTGACCGAGGCGCTGCGCGCCGGCGGTTTCGCCAACCGGGCCCGCGTCCAGATCAAGTGGGTCGCCTCCGACGACTGCAAGACCCCGGCCGGGGCGGCGGCGGTGCTCGGCGACGTGGACGCGATCTGCGTCCCCGGCGGCTTCGGCGACCGCGGTGTCAACGGCAAGGTCGGCGCGATCACCTACGCCCGCGAGAACAAGGTCCCGCTGCTCGGCCTGTGCCTGGGCCTGCAGTGCGTGGTCATCGAGGCCGCGCGCAACCTCGCGGGCATCGAGGACGCGAACTCCACCGAGTTCGACGCCTCCACCCCGCACCCGGTCATCTCGACCATGGAGGAGCAGCTGGCCTTCGTCGAGGGCGCGGGCGACCTGGGCGGCACCATGCGCCTCGGCATGTACCCGGCGAAGCTCGCCGAGGGCTCCATCGTGCGCGAGGTCTACGGCGACCAGGCGTACGTGGACGAGCGCCACCGCCACCGCTACGAGGTCAACAACGCCTACCGCGGCGAACTGGAGCAGAAGGCGGGCCTCGTGTTCTCCGGCACCTCCCCGGACAACAAGCTCGTCGAGTACGTCGAGTACCCGCGCGAGGTCCACCCCTACCTGGTGGCCACGCAGGCCCACCCGGAGCTCCGCTCCCGCCCGACCCGGCCGCACCCGCTCTTCGCGGGCCTGGTCAAGGCGGCCGTGGAGCGCCAGCAGTCGGCGAAGTGACCGCCTGAGCGCATAACGTAGGCAGCCGGGGTACGGAAAGATCCGTACCCCGGCTGTCGCGCGTTGTGTGGAGGCTAGGGGCATGGGCATCAGCGATACGTCGGAAAGCTGGGAGACGCTGTCGACGCGGCGGCCCTTCCAGGGCGCCAAGACGGCCGTCGACTCGGACATGGTGCGGATGCCGGACAGGTCGGTGGCCCGCCGCGACTACCAGGTCCACCCCGGCTCGGTGTGCGCCCTGGCCCTCGACGCCGAGGACCGGGTCCTCGTGATCCGCCAGTACCGCCACCCGGTGCGCCACCGGCTGTGGGAACTGCCCGCCGGTCTGCTGGACGTGCCGGGGGAGAACCCGCTGCACGCGGCGCAGCGCGAGCTGTACGAGGAGGCGCACGTCAAGGCCGAGGACTGGCGGGTGCTGGCCGACTTCTTCGCCTCGCCCGGCGGCTCCGACGAGGCGATCCGGATCTTCCTGGCGCGGGGCGTCTCCGCCGCCGAGGGGGAGCGGTACGAGGAGTCCGACTCGGAGGAGGCCGACATGGAGGTGGCCTGGGTACCCCTGGCCGACCTCGTGCGCGGCGTCCTCGCGGGCGAACTGGGCAACCCCGGCCTCGTCACGGGCGTACTGGCCCTCGCCGCCGCCACGGCCTCCGGGGACGGCCCCGACGGCCTCCGCCCGGCCCTGGCCCCCTGGCCGGCCCGCCCGTACGAAGCGTAGTCACCGCGCCCCGCACCCCGGCGCGGCCCGGGGGTCCGGCCCGGCCGGGGGAGCGGGGGAGGCCTCCCCGCCCGGCCGCAGCCGCCCACGGGCGGCTGGCCGCCGCCCCGCTCCGTACCGCGACCCGCCCGGCCTGCGCGGGACCCGCCGGCGGGCGGTGGCGCGGGGCGGCAACCCGGCCCGGGCGGGGCGCCGGAGCCGGGACGTGCCGCCCGCGCACGATAAAGCGGACCATCCGCTGATCCGATTGGGGGATCTACCCGCCGCGCTCCACCCGGGTCGTCGCTCTGCGTGAACTACGCTCGCAACCCGAAGGCAGGGAGAGGAGCGGATCCGTGACGGATTTCGTCGGGCGGCGGCGTGAGCTCAAGGAGCTGCGCGAGGACATCGCGCGGACCGGGCTCGACACCCTCTCCGGCCGCAAGGCCAAGGCGCCCCGCGCGCGGGTGCTGCTGGTCGCCGGACGGCCCGGCTCCGGCCGGACCGCCCTCGCCGAGGCCTTCGTCCGCGAGGTCGCCGACCAGTACCCCGACGGGCTGTTCACGGTCCGTCTCACCACCCCCGGCGGGGAGGCGGTGACCGCCGAACGGGCCGGCCGCACCCTGCTGGAGGCCCTCGGCAGGCCCACCCCGCCCGGCGCCGGTGAGGAAGACCTGAGCGCCGCCCTGCGGGAGGCGCTCGCCGGCCGGCGGGCCATCCTCCTCCTCGACGACGCCGCCGACCCGCAGCAGGTCGACGCCCTGCTCCCGGACACCCCCGAGTGCCTGGTCGTCGTCACCGCCGAGGGACCGCTCACCGGGATCCCGGACGTCCGCCCCTGCACCCTCGGCGGCCTGGACACCCCCTCCGCCGTCGAGATGCTCGCCCAGCAGATCGGCGACACCCGCGTCACCGTCGACCCCCGCGCCGCCGAGGCCCTCGCCGAGGAGTGCGGAGGCCAGCCCGCAGCCCTCGCGCTGGCCGGCGGCTGGCTCGCCGCCCACCCCAAGGCCGCCGTCGCCGACCTGGCCAAGCAGCTCCACGACATGCCCCCGGGCACCAGCGGCCCGCTCGCCCGCTCCTTCCGGCTCGTCTACGCGTCCCTCCCGCAGCCGGCCCAGCGCACGCTGCGGCTCCTGCCGCTCGCCCCCGCCGGGATGCTCGACTCGCACACCGCCTCCGCCCTCGCCGGATGCTCGGTGGCCGCCGCGCAGTCCACCCTGGAGGACTTCGCCGGGCTGGGCCTCGTACGGCACGCGCACAACGGCCTGTTCCTGCTCCCCGGCTGCCTCGCACCGCTGCTCCAGTCCCTGCTGGAGGCCAAGGAACGGCCCGCCGAGGTCCAGCTCGCCCGCGCCCGGATGCTGGAGCGGACCGTACGGCTGCTGACCTCCTGCCGCGCCATGGCCGAGGACGACGAGGACCTGCTGCGGGAGCGCCTCGACGGGACGCCCCGCGCCCTGCGGTTCCCGGACCGGCGGGCCGCGGCCGTGTGGCTGGACACCCGGCTGCCCGCCCTGACGGCGGCCGCCACCCTGGCCGTCGCCGACGGCGGCCTGGACACCCTCGCCCGGCGCCTGGTGTCCGCCCTGGTCAGGGCCCTCGCCGAGCACCGGGGCACCGAGGCCGCCGCCCCCGAGCTGTACGGGCTGCACCGGCTCGTCCTCGACGTGGCCGAGCGGCGCGGCCTGCACCGGGAGCAGGCCGCCGCCCTGCTGAACCTGGCCGACCTCGACGCCGAGACCGGCCGCACCCAGGAGGCCCTGGAGCGGTACCGGGCCGCGCTCGACGCGGGAAAGGCCGCGAAGGACCCGTACGCCACCGGCCGCGCGATGGAATCCGTAGGCGGCGCGTACCAGGAGCTGGAGGACTGGCCGCGGGCCTCCGACTGGTTCGGCCGCGCCCTGTCCCACGCCCTCGCCCGGGGGGAGCGCGCGGACGAGGCCAGGCTGTACGGCCGGCTGGGCAACGTGCACACCTACGCGGGCCGCTACGGGGAGGCGCTGCGCAGCTGGCGGGCCGCCGCCGCGGGCTACCGCAAGCTCGCCGATGTTCCGGGCCAGGCAAAGGCGTTGAGCGAGATGGCGCGGGTCCAGGAGTACGCCGGACGGCCCGAGGAATCCCTGCACACCTGCCGCGAGGCGATCGAGCTGGCGCGCCGGGCCGGGGACCTGCGACTTCAGGCCGCCCTACAGGTCCGGCTGGCCGACACGCTGGACCGGCTCGGCGACCCCGCGGCCGCCAGGCTGCACCGGTCCGCAGCCGACAGATTGCTGGGAGATGACCCCGCTGCCTGCGAAATCCGTAGTGCTTCCGACTGAGATTATTCGTTTGCAAGGCTAGACAGCGACTCATCCTTCATTAGACTGGGTTCACCGCGGCTTCCCGTGGTGCATCCCGTTGCGCGTTCTTGTGGGCGGGTATGTATGGAAGTAGCCCGTAATATCCCCTGAGCCAAGGACCGTGATCGACGATGAAGGTCGGCATCCCCCGCGAGGTCAAGAACAACGAGTTCCGGGTCGCCATCACGCCCGCCGGCGTGCATGAGCTGGTCCGCAACGGCCACCAGGTCTTCGTCGAGCAGAACGCCGGTGTCGGCTCCTCGATCACGGACGCCGAGTACGTCTCGGCCGGTGCCGAGATCCTCGGTACCGCCGACGAGGTCTGGGCGACCGCCGACCTGCTGCTGAAGGTCAAGGAGCCCATCGCGGAGGAGTACCACCGCCTCCGCAAGGACCAGACCCTCTTCACCTACCTGCACCTCGCGGCCTCCCGCGAGTGCACGGACGCCCTCCTGGAGTCCGGCACCACCGCCATCGCGTACGAGACGGTCGAGCTCGCGAACCGCGCGCTCCCGCTGCTCGCCCCGATGTCCGAGGTCGCGGGCCGCCTGGCCCCGCAGGTCGGCGCCTACCACCTGATGCGCTCGGCCGGCGGCCGCGGCGTGCTCCCGGGCGGCGTGCCCGGCACCTCCGCGGGCGAGGCCGTCGTCATCGGCGGTGGCGTCTCCGGCTGGAACGCCGCGCAGATCGCCATCGGCATGGGCTTCCACGTGACCCTGCTCGACCGCGACATCAACAAGCTCCGCGAGGCCGACAAGATCTTCGGCACGAAGATCCAGACGATCGTCTCCAACGCCTACGAGCTGGAGAAGGCCGTCCTCGCGGCCGACCTCGTCATCGGCGCGGTGCTGATCCCGGGTGCGAAGGCGCCGAAGCTGGTCACCAACGAGCTCGTCTCCCGGATGAAGCCCGGAAGTGTCCTTGTCGACATTGCGATCGACCAGGGAGGCTGCTTCGAGGACTCCCGTCCGACCACTCACGCCGAGCCGACCTTCCAGGTCCACAACTCGGTCTTCTACTGCGTCGCCAACATGCCGGGCGCGGTGCCGAACACCTCCACCTACGCGCTGACCAACGCGACCCTGCCGTACATCGTGCAGCTCGCGAACCTCGGCTGGGCCGAGGCCCTCCGTCGCGACCCGGCGCTCGCGCTCGGCCTCAACACCCATGACGGCCAGGTCGTTTACGGTCCCGTCGCCGAGGCCCACGGCCTCGAGACCCTTGAGCTGAGCACGCTGCTCGGCTGATCCGTCAACGACTGACGTCAATCTCACGTATCCGGCCGGACCTTGCCCGCAAGGTCCGGCCGGACGCGTTCGCGGGGTGCCCGCCGACCCGCCTCAACTCGCCTCGAACGTAACCCTTTAACCCTTTCGCACACCCGCGAAACTTCGCGGCGACAGCTCGTACGCCCTTGACAGAGTGGTGTTCGGTTGCCGACACAACGCGTCGGGTCCGGCGGATTGTGTTGCCGCTGAGCGGTGACACGCCATAGAGTCGCCAACCGTCGGCATGGTGCAACGCTGACCTATCGATAAGTGTCCTGGTCACGTCCGAGGAGGTAAGACGACTTGTGAATGAGTCGACATTTGCTCCTGGGGGTGGTCGAGCAGGGACGCCTGAGCGGGCCCAGGGTCCTGCCGGGCTCGAAGCTGTCGGCTCCGTCGCAGTCCGCACCTTCGCAAACCACCAGCACATGACGACGCCCCAAAAGAGCATGGACGGCCTAGACGTGAACTCCAGGGCCGGCGACCTGAGCGGCGAAAAGCCCACTGGTTTCGCCGACTACGACAATGTGCCCGAGGGGCACTTCTACGACCCCGACGCGGAGTACGAACCGGACCCCGAGTACGCGGCCACTCTCGCCCCCGACGCTGCCCGCCAGCGCCGCGAGCGGATCGGCCCGACCGGACGCCCGCTGCCGTACTTCCCGATCCCGGGTCCGCTGGCCGAACACGGCCCGGCGAAGATCATCGCGATGTGCAACCAGAAGGGCGGCGTGGGCAAGACCACGTCGACCATCAACCTGGGTGCCGCGCTCGCCGAGTACGGGCGCCGCGTGCTGCTCGTCGACTTCGACCCGCAGGGCGCGCTGTCCGTGGGCCTCGGCGTGAACCCGATGGAACTCGACCTGACGGTCTACAACCTGCTCATGGAGCGGGGCATGTCGGCCGACGAGGTGCTGCTCAAGACGGCGGTCCCCAACATGGACCTGCTGCCGAGCAACATCGACCTCTCGGCCGCCGAAGTGCAGCTGGTCAGCGAGGTCGCGCGCGAGTCCACCCTCCAGCGGGCCCTCAAGCCCCTGATGGCCGACTACGACTACATCGTGATCGACTGTCAGCCCTCGCTCGGCCTGCTGACCGTGAACGCCCTGACGGCGGCTCACAAGGTCATCGTCCCGCTGGAGTGCGAGTTCTTCGCGCTGCGCGGCGTGGCGCTGCTGACCGAGACGATCGAGAAGGTGCAGGAGCGGCTCAACCCGGAGCTGGAGCTCGACGGCATCCTCGCCACGATGTACGACTCCCGTACGGTGCACAGCCGCGAGGTCCTGGCGCGCGTCGTCGAGGCGTTCGACGACCACGTCTACCACACGGTCATCGGCCGGACGGTGCGCTTCCCGGAGACCACGGTCGCCGGTGAGCCGATCACCACGTACGCGTCCAACTCCGTCGGCGCCGCCGCCTACCGCCAGCTGGCCAGGGAGGTGCTCGCCCGGTGTCCCGCCGAGTGAGTCTGCCCGGAGCCGACGAACTGTTCCGCACGACCGGGGGCACGGCCCTCCAGTCGTCCTCGCCGAGGCGGGGAGCCGACGAGGTGCCGGCCGGCGGCACGGAACACGCGGCCGCCCCGGCGGACGGCACGGCGAGGACCACGGGAGACGGCCGCGTCCGGGAGGGCGGCGACCCGGCGGTGGGCGCGCAGCGCAGGCCGCAGGAAGGTTCTGCCACTGCCGCCGGGGCGTCCTCGCCCCGGTCCGGCAAGGGGCAGGGCCGGGGCGCGAACCGGCGGCCGAGCGGCCGCGAGCGGCACGACGAGAAGATCACGGTCTACGTCTCCGCCGAGGAGCTCATGGACCTGGAGCACGCCCGGCTGGTCCTGCGCGGCGAGCACGGGCTGGCCGTGGACCGCGGCCGCATCGTCCGCGAGGCGGTCGCCGTGGTCCTGGCGGACCTGGAGTCCCGCGGGGACGCCAGCATCCTCGTACGCCGCCTGCGCGGCCGCTGATCCGGCCCGGGCCCCAGGGCATAGGCTGCGTCCGGGGGCGGGCGGTGCCCGCCCGGCCGTAAGCCGAACCCTCCGCACCACCCTGGACCGCGATGCCCCCGCACGACGACCCCGCCCGTCCCGCCCGCCCGGCCCGCCGGAGTCTGGGCCGCGGGAGCCTGGGCCGCGAGCCGGGAGCGGCCGAGGAGCCCCTGACGGGCCCGCCGCAGGACGTCCCGGACGAGGAGACCCCCGAGGCCCCCCGGGCCGCCGACACCCCCGCCGAGCCCCGCCAGGAGGCCGCGGGGGAGGGCGAGGCCCCCGGTGACGGACGGTTCACGCTGCGGCTCGCCAACTTCGAGGGCCCCTTCGACCTCCTGCTCCAGCTGATCTCGCGGCACAAGCTCGACGTCACCGAGGTGGCGCTGTCCGAGGTCACCGACGAGTTCATGGCGCACATCCGTGCCATGGGCCCCGACTGGGACCTCGACCAGACCACCGAGTTCCTGGTGGTGGCGGCCACCCTCCTCGACCTGAAGGCGGCCCGGCTGCTGCCCGCCGCCGAGGTGGAGGACGAGGCCGACCTCGCCCTGCTGGAGGCGCGGGACCTGCTCTTCGCGCGGCTGCTCCAGTACCGGGCGTACAAGCGGATCGCCGAGATCTTCGAGCTGCGGGCCGAGGATGAGGGCAGGCGGTACCCCCGCACGGTCGGCCTGGAGCCGCACCACGCGGACCTGCTGCCCGAGGTGGTCATCAGCATCGGCGCCGAGGGCTTCGCCCGGCTGGCGGTGCGGGCCATGCAGCCCAGGGCCAGGCCCGAGGTGTACGTCGACCACATCCACGCCCCGCTCGTCAGCGTGCGGGAGCAGGCGGGACACCTCGTACGCCTGCTCAAGGCGCGGGGCGAGGCGACCTTCCAGGAGCTGACCGAGGACGCCCCGGACACCCTGACCGTCGTCGCGCGGTTCCTGGCGCTGCTGGAGCTCTACCGGGAGAAGGCCGTCGTCCTCGACCAGGAGGAGGCCCTGCGGACCCTCACGGTGCGCTGGAGCGGCGGGGACGGGGACGGAATGCCGAAGGTCACCGACGAGTTCGACCAGGTCGTGGAGGCGGGCGAATGACACAGGCGCTGGACGTCAAGGGCGCCCTGGAGGCCGTCCTGATGGTCGTGGACGAACCCGCGACCACGGAACACCTCGCCAAGGTGCTGGAGCGCACCCCGCGCGAGGTGGCCGACGCCCTGCGCGAGCTCGCCGACGAGTACACCGTGCAGCGCAGGGGCTTCGAGCTGCGGCCGGTCGCCGGCGGCTGGCGGTTCTACACCCGGCCCGAGTACGCACGGGCCGTCGAGGCCTTCGTCCTGGACGGCCAGCAGGCCCGGCTCACCCAGGCGGCCCTGGAGACCCTGGCGGTCGTCGCGTACCGCCAGCCGGTCAGCCGGTCGAGGGTCTCGGCGGTCCGCGGAGTCAACTGCGACGGGGTCATGCGGACCCTCCTGCAGCGGGGTCTGGTGGCCGAGGCGGGGACGGAACCCGAAACAGGTGCGATCCTGTACAGGACGACGAACTACTTTCTGGAGCGGATGGGCCTGCGCGGCCTGGACGAGCTCCCGGAGCTCGCGCCCTTCCTCCCCGAGGCGGACGCGATCGAAGCCGAGACGCAAGAGGGTGTTCCGTCGTTCGATCCGGATGCACCGGATACCTCTGAAGACGACAAGACGACGGAACTTTGATGCGAAGCAGCGGCAACGGTAACGGCAACGGCGGCGGCAACAGGAACAGCAGCGGCGGCGGTGGCGGCGCACGCGGCGGCAGCTCCCGCGGCGGCTCGGGCTCGGGCGGCGGCAGCCGCGGAAGCGGCTCCGGCGGCGGTGGCTACCGCGGCGGCTCGGGCAGCGGCGGCTCCGGCGGCGGCTACCGCGGCGGCTCGGGCGGCGGCAGCTCCTCCGGCGGCTACCGGGGCGGCTCGGGCGGCGGCTACCAGGGTGGCGGCGGCTACCAGGGCGGCTCCGACTCGCGCGACCGCGACCAGCCGGCGCCCCGCATCCGCAACCCCCGCCCCGAGGAGCGCCGCTACGACGTCGGCCCCGAGGGCGAGCGCAACGGCCGCGGCGGTGCCAAGGCGGGCGGCGGCGGTGCCCGCGGCGCCGCCGACGGCGGCCGGGGCGGCTCCGGTGCCCGTGGCGCCGCGGCGCGCGGTGGCGCCAAGGGCGGCCCCAAGACCTCCAAGACCCCCGGCATCGGCGGGGCCGGCGGCCCGCGCCGCGGTCCCGGCAGCCGCAGCGGCCAGTCCCGCCCGCGCGAGCTGGACGCGCGGATCGAGGAGCGCGTGCGCGACCGGTACGCCGACAAGCCCGTGATCAAGACCCCGAAGACCTTCCCGGGTGCCGAGGAGGAGGGCGAGCGCCTGCAGAAGGTCCTCGCCCGCGCCGGCATGGGTTCGCGCCGCGCCTGCGAGGAGCTCATCGAGCAGGCCCGCGTCGAGGTCAACGGCGAGATCGTGCTGGAGCAGGGCAAGCGCGTCCTGCCGAAGGACGAGATCAAGGTCGACGGCCTGACCGTCGCCACCCAGTCGTACCTGTTCTTCGCGCTGAACAAGCCCGCCGGCGTCGTCTCCACCATGGAGGACCCCGACGGCCGCCAGTGCCTCGGCGACTACGTCACCAACCGTGAGACGCGTCTCTTCCACGTCGGCCGGCTCGACACCGAGACCGAGGGCATCATCCTGCTCACCAACCACGGCGAGCTGGCGCACCGCCTCACGCACCCGAAGTACGGCGTGAAGAAGACCTACGTCGCCGCGATCACCGGCCCGCTGCCGCGCGAGATCGGCAAGCGCCTCAAGGACGGCATCGAGCTGGAGGACGGCTACGCCCGCGCCGACCACTTCCGCGTCGTCGACCAGGTCGGCAAGAACTACCTGGTCGAGGTGACCCTCCACGAGGGCCGCAAGCACATCGTGCGCCGCATGATGGCGGAGGCCGGCTTCCCGGTCGAGAAGCTCGTCCGGACCTCCTTCGGCCCGATCGAGCTCGGTGACCAGAAGTCCGGCTGGCTGCGCCGCCTGACCAACACCGAGGTCGGCATGCTGATGCGCGAGGTCGGTCTGTAACCCCTCCCGTTCCCCGAGAAGAGCCCGCGGCGCCCCGGCGCCGCGGGCTCTTCCGCTTGTCAGGCCGTCCCGCCCCTGTTTATAGTCAGGATGACTATTAAAGGGAGCGGGGGCCGTCATGGGCTGGAGTACGAGCTGGACCGAGATCCTCGGGTTCGCCACGGGGGCCGTCTGCGTCTGGCTGGTGGGCCGGCAGCACGTCGCGAACTGGCCGGTCGGCATCGCCAACAACGTCTTCTTCATCGTGCTCTTCACCCAGGCCGGCCTCTACGCCGACGCCGGGCTCCAGATCGTCTTCATCGCCCTCGCCGCCTTCGGCTGGTGGACCTGGACCCACGGGGGTGGACCAGGAACCGCGGGAGCCCTGCCGGTGCGCCGCACCACGCGCGCCGAATGGGCCTGGCTGATCGCGGCGGGGGCGGTAGGAACCACCGCGCTGACCCTCCTGCTGGACCGGGTCACCGACTCCACCGTGCCGTTCTGGGACGCGCTGACCACCGCCCTCTCGCTCATGGCCACCTACGGGCAGTGCCGCAAGCGCCTGGAGTCCTGGTGGCTGTGGATCGCCGCCGACCTCGTCTACGTCCCGCTCTACGCCTACAAGGGGCTGTACCTGACCTCGGTCCTGTACACCGGCTTCCTCGCCCTGTGCGTGGCCGGGCTGATCGGCTGGCGGCGCACCCTGCCGGCGCGGGACGCCCGTACGGCCGTCGGGGCGGCGGCATGAGCGCCGGCGAGCGGTACGGGCACGGGCTGGTGCTGGGCAAGTTCTACCCGCCGCACGCCGGCCACCACCACCTCGTGCGCACGGCCCAGGACCGGTGCGAGCGGCTGACCGTACTGGTCTGCGCCGCCTCCGTGGAGTCGGTGCCGCTCGCCGACCGGGTCGCCTGGATGCGCGAGGAACACCCCGGTGCGGACGTGGTCGGCGCCGTCGACGACATCCCGGTCGACCTGCACGACCCGGCGGTCTGGGAGGCCCACATGGCGATCTTCCGGAGCGCGGTGGGCCGGCCCGTGGACGCCGTGTTCACCTCCGAGGCGTACGGGACGGAACTCGCGCGGCGGTTCGGGGCGCAGGAGGTCTGCGTGGACCCGGAGCGGACGCTGTTCCCCGTCTCCGGGACGGCCGTGCGCGCGGATCCCGTGGCGTGCTGGGAGTTCCTGGGACCGGCCGTGCGGGCCGCCCTGACCCGGCGGGTCGTCGTCCTGGGCGCCGAGTCCACCGGGACCACGACCCTGTCGCGGGACCTGGCGGCGCACTACCGGGCGCGGGGCGGGGTCTGGGCCGGGACGGGCTGGGTCGCCGAGTACGGACGCGAGTACAGCGAGGAGAAGCTCGCCGCGGCCCGGGCGGCCGACCCGGCCGCCTCCTGGTCCGAGGTGACCTTCGCCTCGCGGGAGTTCCCCGTGATCGCCCGCCGCCAGGAGGAGGCCGAGGAACGGGCGGCCCGGCTCGGCTCGCCCGTCCTCTTCTGCGACACCGACTCCTTCGCGACCGGCATCTGGCACGAGCGGTACCTGGGCGGCCGCAACGCCGAGGTCGAGAAGATCGCCGCCCTGACCCGCCGGGACCTGTACCTGCTGACCGACGACGCCGGGGTGCCCTTCGAGGACGACGGGCTGCGGGACGGCCCGCAGCTGCGGCCGTGGATGACCGGCCGGTTCCGGGAGGAACTGGAGGCGACCGGACGGCGCTTCCTCGTCCTGCGCGGGGACCGGCGCACCCGGCTGGAGACGGCCGTCACGGCGGTCGACGCCCTCATCGCCGAAGGCCACCACTTCGCGGACCCCCTCCCGGAGAAGCGGTGAACGGGCCGGGGCCGGCGGGCGGTCCCCCCGCGCGCGGTCCGCAGGACTACGACCCCCACGCCTTCGAGCCGTTCGCGGTGACCGTCGACCTCGCCGTCCTCACCGTGCGCGGCGGCGCCCTGCACGTGCTGCTGATCCGCCGCGGCCAGGAACCGTACGCGGGTGCCTGGGCGCTCCCCGGCGGCTTCGTCCTGCCCCGGGAGTCCGCCGAGACGGCCGCGCGCCGCGAACTGGCCGAGGAGACCGGTCTGGCCGAGGCCCTCGTCGCGGACCTGCACCTGGAACAGCTGCGCACCTACAGCGAACCGGACCGGGACCCCCGGATGCGGGTGGTGTCGGTGGCCTTCACCGCCCTGGTCCCGGACATGCCCGAACCGGCCGCGGAAGGCGGCGGCGACGCCGACGGGGCCCGGTGGGTGCGCGTCGAGGACGCCGCGGACCTGGCCTTCGACCACGCGCGGATCCTGGCCGACGCCCGGGAGCGGGTGGGCTCGAAGCTGGAGTACACCTGCCTGGCCACCGCCTTCTGCCCGCCCGAGTTCACCCTCGGCGAGCTCCAGGCCGTCTACGAGACGGTCTGGGGCACCGCCCTCGACCGGCCCAACTTCCGCCGCAAGGTGCTCGCGACGCCCGGCTTCGTCGAGGCCGTGCCCGGCGCCGCCCGGCTGACCGGCGGCCGCGGCAAACCGGCCGCGCTCCACCGGGCGGGACCGGCGACCACCCTCCACCCTCCCCTGCTCCGACCCCCGGAAGGCTTCGCCCGATGACGACGAACACGACGACGGCCCGCGCGCCGAGGACGACCGCCAAGCGCCCCGCGACCGGAGCCCTCGTCGGCCTGGCCCTGGGCGACGCCCTGGGGTTCCCGACGGAGTTCAACGACGTCCCCTCGATCCTGGCCAAGACCGGGCCGTGGCGGGAGATGGCCCTGCCGCGTCCGGCGATCGTCACCGACGACACCCAGATGACGCTGGCCCTGGCCCGCGGCATGCGGACGGCCGGCGAGCGGGGCCGCGTCGGCCCGCTGCGGCTCGCCCGGCCGGTCCGGGAGGAGTTCGTCGACTGGTACCACTCCCCGGAGAACAACCGCGCGCCCGGCCGCACCTGCATGACGGCCTGCCGGCTGCTGGACCACCCGGAGCGGGACTGGCGGGACGCCAGCCAGATCGGCTCCAAGGGCTGCGGCGCGAACATGCGCGTGGCGCCCGTCGGGCTGGTGCCCGGCTGGACCGAGGAGGAACGCGCCGGGGCGGCCCAGCTCCAGTCGGCCCTCACCCACGGCCACCCGACCGCCCTCGCCGCATCCGACCTCACCGCCCGGGCGGTCCACCTGCTCGCCGGCGGCACCGAAGTGACCGGCCTGGTCGGCCGGCTGCGCTCGTACGCACTGGAGAACCGCACCCGCTACCACGAGCGCTGGCTCGGCGACCTCTGGACGCGCACCGCCTCCGACGCCTCGCCGGAGTCCTTCATGGCGCGGGGCTGGGACGACTGCCTGGGCGTCCTGGACCGGCTCGCGGCGGCCCTGCGCACGCCCTCCCCGGAAACCGACCCCTGCCTGACCACCGGCGCCGGCTGGATAGCGGAGGAGGCCCTGGCCACGGCCCTCCAGTGCTTCCTGCTCTTTCCGGAGGAACCCCTCCTGGCCCTGCGCCGCGCGGCCTGCACGTCGGGCGACTCCGACTCGATCGCCTGCCTCGCCGGCGCGTTCGCGGGAGCCCACCTCGGCGCGGACGCCTGGCCCCGCGACTGGGAGGGCCGCATCGAGTACCGGGACGAACTCCTGGCCTTCGGCGCCCTCTGGGACGCGTGACGGCGTGACTGCGTGATCGTGTGACCGTGTAACCGCCTACGCCGCCGAGGCGCGGCGCCAGTGGTGCAGGAAGGACTCGACGCGGGCGCGGTCGGGTTCGGGCGGGAGGGGGCTGGTGGTGAGGGCCGCGTCGGACGCGTCGGCGAGGCGGGTCATCCAGGCGTCGACCTCTTCCCACGACAGTTCGCCCCGCTTGACCGCGAGGAGGCGCTCGCGGTCGGGGCCCGCGTCGATCGTGAGGCGGCCCGTGCGGAGCAGGTCGCGGCAGGATCCGAGGAGCCGCAGCAGGTGCATGGCGTGCTTCCAGCGCGGGGCGCCGTGCAGCCGGACGTCCGCGAGGAGCTTGCCGTGCTGGGACTTCGCGTAGCGGGTGAAGGTGGTGTGGGCCCGGCGGGAGAGGAAGGCCTCGCGCAGGGAGAGGAGTTCCTCTCCGGCCGGGGTGATCCGTTCGGTCAGGGGGGAGTGCAGGCACTCCAGGATGTTCGGGTTGGCCCGCAGCGCGAGTTCGCAGAAGCGTTCCAGCTCCCAGGAGAACTCCTCCTCCCGGGGCCCCTCCACGTGCGTAGGCGGCTTGTCGAACCGCCAGAACAGCGGCGTCGGGGCGAGGTAGACACCGCGCCGGTCGGTGTCGCTCGCCTCCGTCGCCAGGCCGAAGGCACGGGAGCCCATCACGCAGGCGTAGATCGTGTGGTCCCGTACCAGGGTGAGGTCGTCCATCCCGGGAGGTTAGGCGGGGAGCGTTCCGCTAGGCGAGCGAGATATTGCCGTCCGCCGCCACC
Source organism: Streptomyces sp. NPDC006512 (assembly GCF_040611935.1). Classification (NCBI taxonomy): domain Bacteria; kingdom Bacillati; phylum Actinomycetota; class Actinomycetes; order Kitasatosporales; family Streptomycetaceae; genus Streptomyces; species Streptomyces sp. NPDC006512. Next base: position 34,765 of record NZ_JBEXPG010000013.1, read on the forward strand.
GTGATCTTCTTCTCGGGCAGCGGCCGGGTGGCCGGACCCTTCGTCACGGCACCGTCCGTGTCCTTGAACCTGCTGCCGTGGCAAGGGCAGTCGATCTCCCCGTCCTGGACCTTGTCGACGAGGCAGCCCGAGTGCGTGCACACCGCCGAGAAGCAGCGGAAGGACCCGGCGGTCGGCTGGGTGACCACCAGCTTCTCCGCCTTGAGGACCTTGCCGCCGCCGACCGGCACCTCCGAGGACTTGACCAGTGCCTTCGCGGCCGGGGCCGCGGCGGACCCGCTCGGCTCCGCGACGGACGCGCCGCCCGACTCGCCCGCCGGCTCGTCGCCGCCGCCTCCGCAGGCGGCGAGCGTGCCGGCGGCGAGGGCGGCGGCTCCGGCCGCGAGTACGGTGCGCCGGGCGGTGTGCGTGGGGTCGTTCATGGGATCTCCTCGCTGGGGTGCCGGGATGGCGAGCATCCTGGCGTGTGGAGGGCCCCAGGTGAAGCCCGCCACACCGGTTCAGACCCCGGGCTCCCGGCGGGTCAGTTCCGCCGGGCGGCCGGGGGTGCGTACGACCTCCCACACGCGGGCCACCGCGTTCCGGTTCAACGGACCGTGAACGTGGGGGTAGCGGTCGCCGGATTCACCCGCCCGGCGGACCTCCGACGTGAGCGCCGCCTCGTCCAGCTCCACGGCGAGCAGGGTGCCGGGCACCTCCCGGTAGTGGGACTCCACGATGGCGAGCGCGGTCGCGCGGTCCGCCGAACAGTGGACGAAGCCCTCGGAGGCGAGCGAGGGAGGGGCGTACGGGAACTCCGGCGCGGCGTTCCAGTCGGCGAGGGGGACGATGTGAAAGATCATGACGGCCGTTGTACCGCACCGGCCGGAGGGCGTTGCGCCGAGTGGCGATACGGGTCGATCCGGGTGACATTGTCCGTGTCTCGAAGCCGGGCCCTCCGCTGGGTGTGCGGCCCGGTCCCTCTTCGAAAGGCATGACCATGGCGGGTAACGACCTCGGCTCCCTTCTCGGCAGTCTGCTCGGCGGTGGCGGTCAAGGCGGTCAGGGCGGTGGCGCGGGCAACATCCTCGGCGCGCTGCTCGGAGCCCTCGGCGGCGGGGGCGGAGGCCAGGGTGCCCAGGCCGCGGGCGGCGGCAACCCGCTGGGCGGGCTGATGGACATGCTGACCAAGTCCGGTCTGGCCGACCAGGCGCAGTCCTGGCTCGGCACCGGCGAGAACAAGGCCGTCAGCGGGGCGGAGATCGCCGACGCGCTGCCGGACGAGGTCCTCCAGAAGGCCGCGGGCCAGGCCGGCGTCAGCCCTGAGCAGGCCGCCGACCAGATCGCCCAGGCGCTGCCCACGGCCGTCGACAAGCTGTCGCCGCAAGGTCAGCTGCCGACCGGTTCGCTGGAGGACATCATCAAGCAGCAGAAGTTCTAGCCCCGGATCCCGCAGTCCGGATCCCGCAGTCCGGATCCCGCACTCCGGATCCCGGTCCGGATCCCGCGGTCCCGGATCCGACGAGGGCCCGGCCGCCGTCCCACGGGGTGGCCGCCGGGCCCTCGCGCCGTACGGGCTGGCTACCCTGAGTCAGGCCCCGCCGTCCGCGATCACCCTGGAGCACCCCGTGAGAACCGCCGTCGTCATCGGAACCGGACTGATCGGCACCTCCGCGGCGCTCGCCCTGACCGGCCGAGGCATCACCGTCCACCTCGTCGACCACGACCCCTCGCAGGCCCGTACCGCCGCGGCCCTCGGCGCGGGCACCGACGAGGCGCCGGAGAACCGCGTCGACCTCGCCGTCGTGGCCGTCCCCCCGGCCCACGTGGCGGCCGCCCTGGCCGACGCGATCGGCCGCGGCCTCGCCCGCGCCTACGTGGACGTCGCCAGCGTCAAGGGCGGACCGCGCCGCGAACTCGCCGCGCTGGGCGTCGACGCGACGGCGTACATCGGAACCCATCCGATGGCCGGCAAGGAACGCTCCGGACCCCTGGCCGCGACGGCCGACCTCTTCGAGGGCCGCCCCTGGGTGCTCACGCCGACCCGCGACACCGACCACGAGGTGCTGAACCTCGCGCTGGAACTGGTCGCCCTGTGCCGGGCCGTCCCCGTCGTGATGGACGCCGACGCCCACGACCGGGCGGTGGCGCTGGTCTCGCACACCCCGCAGCTCGTGTCCAGCATGGTCGCGGCCCGGCTGGAGGAGGCGGACGAGACGGCGGTGCGGCTCTGCGGGCAGGGCATCCGGGACGTCACGCGGATCGCGGCGTCGGACCCGCGGATGTGGGTGGAGATCCTGTCGGCCAACCCGGGTCCGGTCGCCGACGTCCTGTCCGGGATCGCCGCCGACCTGGAGGAGACCGTGGAGGCCCTGCGCGGACTCCAGTCCTCCGACGAGGCCAAGCGCCGCGGCGGCGCCGCCGGCATCGAGGACGTCCTCAGGCGCGGCAACGCGGGGCGCGTCCGCGTCCCGGGCAAGCACGGCGCGGCCCCCACCGCGTACGAGACGGTCGGGGTGTTCATCAGCGACCGCCCCGGAGAACTGGCGCGCATCTTCGCGGACGCGGGCCGGGCCGGGGTCAACATCGAGGACGTGCGCATCGAGCACGCCACCGGCCAGCAGGCCGGCCTGGTCCAGCTCATGGTCGAGCCGCGCGCCGTTCCCGGCCTGGAGGCCGAGCTGCGCGAGCGGGGCTGGGCGCTGCGCCAGCAGTAGCCGCCGGAACCGGCCGCGGGACGGGCGGCGGGACGGGCCGTAAGACCGGCCGCGGCACGGGCGGAATCAGCGGGTGCCGGGGGCCGGTAACCTGGGGGAGGGGCGCTTTTGGCGCGCCCGGACACGTACGCGCAACCAGGAAGGTGCCCGCACCGTGGAAACCGCAGCTCCGTCCGCCGTGATCGTCGCCATCGACGGTCCCTCCGGCACGGGCAAGTCCAGCACCTCCAAGGCCGTGGCAGCCAAGCTCGGACTCCGCTACCTGGACACCGGCGCCCAGTACCGGGCCATCACCTGGTGGATGATCACCAACGGCGTCGACACCGACGACCCGCAGGCCATCGCGGTCGCCGCCGGCAAGCCCTCCCTCGTGTCCGGTACGGATCCGGCCGCGCCCACGATCACCGTGGACGGCCTGGACGCCGCCGGCCCCATCCGCTCCAGGGAGGTCACCTCCAAGGTCAGCGCCGTCAGCGCCGTCCCCGAGGTGCGCACCCTGATCACGGACCTCCAGCGCTCCATCGCCGCCGAGGCGGCGGAGGCGGGCGCCGGGATCGTCGTCGAGGGCCGGGACATCGGCACCACCGTCCTGCCCGCCGCCGACCTCAAGGTGTTCCTGACGGCCTCGGCCGAGGCCCGCGCCGCCCGCCGCAGCGGGGAACTGCGCGGCAAGGAGGCCGCGGACCTCGCGGCCACCAGGGAAGCCCTGATCAAGCGGGACGCCGCCGACTCCGGCCGCAAGACGTCCCCGCTGGCCAAGGCCGACGACGCCGTCGAGGTGGACACCACCGAGCTCACCCTCGACCAGGTCGTCGAATGCGTCGTGACCCTGGTCGAAGAGCGGCGCGCCAGGTGACCTCAACGCCCTCCTCCAAGGGTGCGGCGGTCGGCAGGCGCATCGGCATCGGGCTCATGTACGGGCTGTGGAAGCCGCGCGTGCTGGGTGCCTGGAAGGTGCCCGCCTCCGGCCCCGTCATCCTGGCGGTGAACCACTCCCACAACATCGACGGGCCCATGGTCATGGGCACCGCCCCGCGCCCGCTGCACTTCCTGATCAAGAAGGAAGCCTACGTGGGCCCGCTCGGCCCCTTCCTGGAAGGGATCGGGCAGGTCAAGGTGGACCGCACCGGCGCGGACCGGACCGCCATCACCCGCGCCCTCGGCGTCCTGGACAACGGAGGCGCCCTGGGGATCTTCCCCGAGGGCACCCGCGGCGACGGCGAATTCGCGTCCCTGCGCGCCGGACTCGCGTACTTCGCGGTCCGCAGCGGCGCCCCGATAGTGCCCGTCGCCGTCCTGGGCAGCACCGAGGCCAAGGGCCGCGTCGTCAAGGGGCTGCCGCCGCTGCGCAGCCGCGTCGACGTGGTCTTCGGCTCCGCCTTCGACGCCGGGGACGGCACGGGCCGCCGTACGCGGACCGCGCTGGACGCGGCCACCGTACGCATCCAGGACCGGCTGACCGCCCACCTGGCCGACGCCAAGCGCCTCACCGGGCGCTGAGCGAGACTTGACCTAGTAGTGGAACCGCGCTGCGCGGGTGCCACCGATCACCACGAACGACGAGGAACGGACTTCATGAACGACCAGCACGACCACGGAGCACTTGGCGACGCCGAGTACGCGGAGTTCATGGAGCTCGCCGCGGAGGAAGGCTTCGACGTCGAGGACGTCGAGGGCGCGATCCAGGAGGCGGGCCACGGCCCGCTGCCCGTGCTCGCCGTCGTCGGCCGCCCGAACGTCGGCAAGTCGACCCTGGTGAACCGCATCATCGGCCGCCGCGAGGCAGTCGTCGAGGACAAGCCGGGCGTGACCCGCGACCGCGTGACCTACGAGGCGGAGTGGGCAGGCCGCCGCTTCAAGGTCGTCGACACCGGCGGCTGGGAGCAGGACGTCCTCGGCATCGACGCCTCCGTCGCCGCCCAGGCCGAGTACGCCATCGAGGCCGCCGACGCGGTCGTCTTCGTCGTGGACGCCAAGGTCGGCGCCACCGACACCGACGAGGCCGTCGTCAAGCTGCTGCGCCGGGCCGGCAAGCCCGTCGTGCTGTGCGCCAACAAGGTCGACGGCCAGAGCGGCGAGGCCGACGCGGCCTCCCTGTGGTCCCTGGGCCTCGGCATGCCGCACCCGGTCTCCTCGCTGCACGGCCGCGGCACGGGCGACATGCTCGACGCCGTGCTGGAAGCGCTGCCGGAGGCCCCCGAGCAGACCTTCGGCGGGGCCCCCCTCGGCGGCCCGCGCCGGATCGCGCTGATCGGCCGCCCGAACGTCGGCAAGTCCTCCCTCCTGAACAAGGTCGCGAAGGAGGACCGGGTCGTCGTCAACGAGCTGGCCGGCACCACCCGCGACCCGGTCGACGAGCTGATCGAGCTCGGTGGCGTCACCTGGAAGTTCGTCGACACCGCCGGCATCCGCAAGAAGGTGCACCTCCAGCAGGGCGCCGACTACTACGCCTCCCTGCGCACGGCCGCCGCCGTCGAGAAGGCGGAGGTCGCGGTCATCCTGATCGACACGACCGAGAGCATCAGCGTCCAGGACCAGCGCATCATCACCATGGCCGTCGAGGCCGGGCGCGCGATCGTCATCGCCTACAACAAGTGGGACGAGCTCGACGAGGAGCGCCGCTACTACCTCGAGCGCGAGATCGAGACCGAGATGCAGCAGGTCGCCTGGGCGCCCCGGGTGAACGTCTCGGCGCTCACCGGCCGCCACATGGAGAAGCTGGTCCCGGCCATCGAGACCGCACTCGCCGGCTGGGAGACCCGTGTCCCCACCGGCCGGCTGAACGCCTTCCTCGGCGAGGTCGTGGCCGCGCACCCGCACCCGATCCGCGGCGGCAAGCAGCCCCGCATCCTGTTCGGCACCCAGGCGGGCAGCAAGCCGCCGCGGTTCGTCCTCTTCGCCTCCGGCTTCCTGGAGCACGGCTACCGCCGCTTCATCGAACGCCGCCTCCGCGAGGAGTTCGGCTTCGAGGGCACCCCGATCCACATCTCGGTGCGGGTGCGCGAGAAGCGCGGCGCGCAGTACAAGAAGAAGAAGTAGCAGCGGTACCGGCGCGGGGTCAGTAGCCCCGGCGCGGAGCGGGCGGCAGGGCCGCCGGGATGTGCTGCATCCCGGTCTGGTGCTGCCGCCCGCCGCCGTATCCGGACCCGGTGGTGCCGGCGTGGGCGTACGAGGGCTGCGGGGCGGGTGCGGGCGGCACCGGGGCGTACGAGGGCTGCCAGGGGTCGCTCTGCCATGCGGAACCGTTCCATCCGCTGCTGTAGGAGCTGTACGGGCTCCCCTGCGAGAACGCCGTGAAGCCGAGGTCCTCCTCGCCCGTCCGGTCTCCCGGCAGGGCCCGGAAGGCGCGCAGGTACTCCGAGTAGAGCGTGTCGTAGATCGGGGTGTGCGAGGCGGCCGGAGCGTGGTCCCGGTCCCGTGAAGGGCGCATCGGGGGGACGCTGCTCGGATAGGACGGGGCGCGGGATGGGTCGTATGAATGCACGTATCAGCCAACGAACCCGAGGCCCTGCGGATGCGGGGTGACGGGGCGGAAAACGCAGATCGCCGGGGGTGCGCGGGACGGACCGCGCACCCCCGGCGCATGCCTCCCGGCCCCCTCGTGAGGGGCGGGCGGCCGTCTTCCGGAGGGAAGTCTGGAGCTGGCTGGAAGGGGGATCAGGCGCCCGGCGTACCGGCCAGGGGCATGGAGGCGGCGACCAGCTTGCCGTTGCTCGCGGCCTTGTCCAGGGCGTCGCGGAGCAGGTCCTCACGGGGCTGCTGGCCGATGGAGCCCACGGGGGCGGCGTAGATCAGCACGCGCTGGGTCTTGTTGACGGCGGCCCGCCAGCCGTCGGTGACGCTCAGCGCCTGGTGCGCCTGCCACCAGGCCACCTGGGCCCCGCCGTCGACGCCCGGCTGGAGGACGGCGTGCAGCTGGCCGCCCGCGAGCAGGACGGACCAGCCGGCGAGCGCGGAGGGAACCTCGTCGGTGTCGGTGACGGGGATGAAGCCCTGCTCGATGAGGAGCGGCAGGAAGTCGTCGCCCGGGCCGGTGGTGCCGGGGCGGGCGATCGGGGCGGTCGGCTCGACGACCAGCGCGGGGTGCAGGTCTCCGTTGATCAGGACCAGACCGCTGGTGATGCCGAGGACGGCCTGGCCGCCGGGGACGGCCTGCGGCACCTCGCCGGCGGGCGCCGGGGCGGGGGCCGGGCTGTCGCCGGTGATGCTGCGGACCGCGCCCTGCAACTGCTCCTCGGACACGGAGACGACCTGCGAGGGAATGCAGTTGGCGTGGGCGAACGCGAGGACGGCGGTCTCCTCGCCGACGAACAGCACCGTGCTGGTGGGGTCTCTCTCGGGGTCGCCGGGGGTACGGCAGGAGGTGCAGTCGTAACTGCGCGGGGCGTCGTCGCCGGTGAGCAGCCTGTCGGCTTCTTCGTCACCGATCTCGGCACGTACCTCAAGACTGACGTCGAGCATGCGCGGCACGGGGTGGCTCCTCATTCGTGCGGAGGCCGGGAGGCTCCCGGCTCGCCGGGCTCAACGCGGGAGCGGCGGCCGGGGTCACGCCGTTTGAGGGAACGGAATCGAACCTGACACCCGGAAGAGTGAACCGTCCGGCGGCCGCTTCGTGTTCGTGTCAACTGTTGCCTGGTTGTGCGCAGTTGGTGGCTGCCGATGGCCGTTTGAGTGGTGGCGGGCGGTGCGCCGTACGGGTGGGCCGCGCGGGCGCGCCGCGTGGCGGGGCGGGGGGCGGGCGGGGGCTGCGTAGCGTGAGCCGATGCCCGACCTCCGTCTCCGGATCCGGTGGGCCGCGGTCCGGGCCGCCGCCGCGCTGGCGCTCGTTCTCCCGTCGGGCGCCGCGGCGGCCGCCCCGGCCCCCGCCCCCCTCGCACCGCCGCCCCCGGCACCGGGACCCGCGGGCGCCGCGCACCCGGGATCGCCCGGGATGATCGGCAGCGGTCCGGGGGACTGCGGACCGGGCGGGGAATGGCCCTGGGACTGCGTGGCCGACTGCGAGAGCGGCGGACGCTGGGCGGTCAACACCGGCAACGGCTTCTACGGGGGACTGCAGTTCTGGCAGCCGACCTGGGAGGACCACGGCGGGCTCGCCTACGCGCCCCGAGCGGACCTCGCCACCCGGACCCAGCAGATCCGGGTGGCCGAGGACCTGCTCGGCACCCAGGGGTGGGATGCCTGGCCGGTGTGCTCGAAGCGGTACGGCCTGGCCGGCCGGATGCACGTGGTGCGGCCCGGGGACACGCTCGCCGCGATCGCGGGCAAGCGCCGGGTGCCGGGGGGCTGGCGGGCGCTCTACGAGGCCAACCGGAAGGTGATCGGGGAACGGCCGCAGCGCCTCGTGGTGGGGACCCTGCTGGCCCTGCCGCCCGGGCCAGCGCCCGCCCCCGAGCCGCAGACGCAGCCCGCTCCGGCGCCGGTACCCACCCCCGCTGCGCCGACCGCGGCGCCTCCTGGACCCGCGCCCGCACTCGCACCCGCGCCCGTACCCGGACCGGCGAACGCGCGCTGAGCCGCGGCGCCGGGGGCTGGACCGGGGGCGCCCCGGCGGTCGGCGAGACTACGGGGATGCTGGAGACCTCCGCACGACTGCTGCGCCTGCTGTCCCTGTTGCAGGCCCACCGCGAATGGACCGGGGCCGACCTGGCCGACCGGCTCGGCGTCACGCCGCGCACCGTGCGCCGCGACGTGGACCGGCTGCGCGAGCTGGGGTACCCGGTGAACGCCAGTCCCGGGACGGGTGGCGGGTACCAGCTGGGGGCGGGGGCCGAGCTGCCGCCGCTGCTCCTCGACGACGACGAGGCCGTCGCGGTGGCCGTGGGCCTGCGGACGGCGGCGGGCAACGGCGTCGAGGGGATCGGGGAGGCCTCCGTACGGGCGCTCGCCAAGCTGGAGCAGGTGCTGCCGTCGCGGCTGCGGCGACGGGTGTCGGCCCTCAACGAGTTCACCGTGCCGATGCTGCGCGGGCCCGCCCCCTCGGCCGTCGACCCGTCGGTGCTGACCGAGCTGGCCGCCGTGTGCCGGGACGGCGAGCGGCTGCGCTTCGGCTACCGCGACCACGAGGGCAACGTCAGCCGCCGCACCGTCGAACCGCACCGGCTGGTGTGCACCGAGCGGCGCTGGTACCTCGTCGCCTGGGACGTGGACCGGGAGGACTGGCGCACGTTCCGGGCGGACCGGATCGAGCCCCGGCCGCCGCACGGCCCGCGCTTCACCCCGCGCCCGGCGCCCGCCGAGGACCTGGCGGCGTACGTCTCCCGGGGGGTGTCGCAACGGGCGTACGCGGCCCAGGCGGTGGTGCGGCTGCGGATGCCGGCGCAGGAGGCGGCGCGGGTCATCGGCCCCTCGGACGGCGCGCTGGAACCGCTCGACGCGCACAGCTGCCTGCTGCGCACCGGGGCCGTCAGCCTCGACGTTCTGGTGATTCACCTCATGCTGCTCGGCTGTGAGTTCGAGGTGGTGGAGCCGGCCGAGCTGACCGGCCGGCTCCGGGCCGCGAGAGACCTTCTCGGCCGCGCACTGGAAGGCACAACGGACAAAAGGTGAGGGGGTCCGGCGGCTCTCCGAGCGGCGGGAGCCCGGCAATACCCGGGGGAATTCGACGGTTCTCGACCGGAATTCGAAAGGGACTCCGACCGCGTTGTGCGGGGGCCGGAAACAATGCCGCGCGCGCTCCCCGACGGCGGATCCCGGGCGGGGCGGCTCGGCCAATCGGCTGTCGACAACCCGTGACACAAGCGTGACCCGGTACGGAGGAACCTCCTGGCGTGACGCTGACGCGCCGGGCATATGAACGACGAAGGCGGGCCGGTCAGGTGAACCGGCCCGCCTCGTGTGCGCGGGGCAGGGGGTGTGCGTACCGCCTCCCGCGCGGGGTGCCTCAGCCGCCGGTGGCGGGCCGGGCCGCGGCCCCCCGGGCGGCGGTCCGCTCGGTGTGCGCCGGCCGGCGGCTGCCGGCGGGGGTGACCGGGGTGCGCTCGGAGCGGATCAGGTGCGGCCGGGCCGCGGGGTGCGCCGCGGGACGCGGCGCGGGGGAGTGCCCGGCGGTGGCCGCGGCCGCGGCGGTGGCTGCAGCGGCGGCGGGCGCGGGAGCCTGGGCCCCGGTCCCGGTGGCGCGTCGCGGCTGCCACTTCCCGCCCGCGGAGAGCAGCGGGGTGAGCGCCGCCGCGACCGGTTCGGAGATCCGGCCCTCCTCCAGCCGGCGCCGCAGCATCTCGCGCAGCTCGAAGACGTAGGCCTCGGCGCGGGCGATCAGCGGCTCGAACCACGGCAGCGCCAGCATGATCAGGATGCCGGCCGTCCAGCCGAGCAGGACGTCGGAGACCCAGTGCGTACCGAGGTACACGGTGGTGGCGCCGACGCTCAGCGAGACGACCGCGGAGACGATGGACAGCACCCGCCGGGTGACCGAGGTGGAGGCCAGGTAGGCCAGGATTCCCCAGGTCACGACGGCGTTGGCGGTGTGGCCGGAAGGAAATATATCGCCGCCCGCGAAGAGCTCGGCCGAGCCGATCTGGGTGGCGTAGTGGGGGCCGAGCCGGCCGAGGCCGAGCTTGACGGCGCCGACGGTGACGTTCAGGAGCAGCAGGGCCACGCCGAGCGTGATCAGCGGCCGGAGGGTGTGCTGGCGCCAGGAACGCCAGCCGAGCCAGGCCGCGACCATCACCGCGGTGGGTCCGCGCTGGCCGAGCACGACGAGGTAGTCGAGGAAGGCGTGCAGCTGCGGCCACTGCTCGTAGGGCCGGAAGAACATGATCTGCCAGTCCAGCCGGACGAGCCAGGACGTCATCAGCACGGCCACGACGATCGCGAGGTAGAAGGCGAGGGTCGAGGCGAGGAGCACGACGCGGTGCCGGCTCATCTGCGGCGTTTGCAGATGAGCCGGTCGCTCTGGTTCCCGGTCCAGCCGGGCGAACACCGGCTCCAGACGGGTCAGCAATTGGTCGGTACGCACTCAATCGACGTTACCGCGCGTCGAAGCGCGGCCCGGTCGAATCGCGGGCTTTGTGATGACCATGTGATGTGGAGTGCGTCTCACGCAGTACTTAATTCCCGTTATTCCGGCACCGGTTGGAACTCCGTGGATTCAACTCCCGTGGCTCCGGCCCCGTAATTATCTGCATACTTACGGGAGTCTTATTGCCGCAGGTCAATTCCTTTGCCCAATCATGGATTGGAATGATCCGTTCCGTGATCGCGGCCCCGGCGGTCCTCCGGCGGCCCCTTCCCGCGCCCTTCCCGCGCCCTTCCCGCGGCCCTCCCTACGGAGGCCCCGACCCGTTCAGCCAGAAGGCCCCGTACACCGCCGAGCACAGGGCCAGCGCCCCCAGCACCGCCGCCGCCCGCCGGGTCCGCCACCGGCCCAGCGCCACCGCCACCGGCAGCAGCAGCGGGAACGCCGGCAGCAGCAGCCGGGGCTTGGAGCCGAAGTACCCGGAGGCGCACAGGGCCAGCGCCACCACGATCCCGCAGTACACGAGCAGCGCGGCGGGCTGCCGCTGCCGTACGCACAGCCGGTACAGCCACAGCACCAGCAGCACCCCGACGATCAGCCCGACCCCGGCGAGGAAGGCCGGGGAGGCCAGCCGCGCCCCGACGAAGCGGGCGAAGGCCCAGCCCCCGTCGAAGCCGTTGCCCCAGCCGGCCTGCACGTCCAGGTACCCCAGCAGGCCGCCGCCGGTCCGGTGTCCCACCCACAGCACGTACGCCGCCGCGCCCAGCGGGGCCAGCAGCACCCCGGCGGCCGTCCGCCAGGACCGCTCCCCGCGCCGCCACGCCAGGGCGGCCGCCACCCAGAGCGCCGCGACGACGGCGGCGCCGACCGGGCGGGTCAGTCCGGCCGCGGCCGCGAGCAGGCCCGCCGTGATCCAGTGCCCGCGCAGCACCCCGTACAGCGCCCAGGCGGCCAGGGCCGTGAAGAGGGCCTCGCTGTAGGCCATGGACTGCACGACGGCGACGGGCAGCGCCGCCCAGAGCGCGACCGCGAGGATCCCGGCGCGGCGCCCGTACAGCAGTGCGGCCACCGCGAAGATCCCCCAGGCGGCGGCGAGCCCCGCCAGCACCGAGACCACCAGGCCCGCCGAGCCGTACGAGAGCCCCGTGACCGCCGCCACCAGCCGCTCCAGCCACGGCAGCAGCGGGAAGAAGGCCAGGTTGGAATGGACGGCCCCGCTCGGCAGGACCACCTCGTACCCGTACCCCTCGGCGGCGATCCGGGCGTACCAGAGCGAATCCCAGCGGGCCGAGAGCAGGGTGTGGGGACTGCTGTCCGCCACCGCCCCCCACACCGAGAGGACGGCGAGGCCGAGCAGCCGGACCGCCGCGAAGACCGCCAGCGCCGGCGCGGCCCGCCGCAGCCCGGGGGCCGCCACCGGCACGTCGTTCACATCGTTCTCAGGGATCAGGGGCGCGTCTCTCACCCGCACAGTCTCGCGGGCCCGGCCGTCGGCGGCTCCGCCGCCCGGCCGGACCGGACCGGACGGAACCACGCAAAGTGAACGGCCGTGTACACGGAGGGAAGGCGGACGGAGGACGGCCGGAGGGAGGAGGGGAGCGAGTGGCGCACACCACACGGCGGCCGCCGCCGCGATGAGAGCTTGACCACGTGTCGGACACGCGAACTCGCGTACGCTGACCCTTCACTCGCGTGTCGATGCCGGACCCCGTTGGACGCCGCAAGCGCACCACCCGCGGCGGGCCGACGACGCAGGTCCGCCGAGTGCGAGGGATCACCTGGGAGGTACATGCATGTCGGGGACGAACATGACCGGCGACAGGACCCCTTCCCTCCGGCAGCGGATCGGCGCGGCCTCCGGTGGGGCGAACCGCTGGCTGGTCCTCGCGGTCCTGTGCGTCAGCCTGGTGCTCGTCGCGCTCGACGCGACGATCCTGCACGTCGCCGTCCCCTCCGTCACCGAGGACCTGCGCCCCGGCCCGATCGAGCTCCTGTGGATCGTCGACGCCTACCCGCTGGTCTGCGCCGCGCTCCTGATCCTCTTCGGCACCCTCGGAGACCGCGTCGGCCGCCGCAGGATCCTGCTCCTCGGCTACGGGCTCTTCGGCGTGGCCTCCGCCATCGCGGCCCTCGCCGACAACGCGCAGGTCCTGATCGCCGCGCGCGCCCTGCTCGGCATCGGCGGCGCGATGATCATGCCCGCCACCCTGTCGATCCTGCGCCAGGTCTTCCCCGACCGGCGCGAGCGGGCGCTGGCCATCGGCATCTGGACCGCCGTCGCCGCGATCGGCGCGGCCAGCGGCCCCGTACTCGGCGGATTCCTCGTCCAGCACTTCTGGTGGGGCTCCGTCTTCCTGATCAACATCCCGCTGATGGCCCTGATCCTGCCGCTCGGCCGCTGGCTGCTCCCCGAGTCCAAGGGCTCCTCGGACGGACCCTGGGACGTCCTCGGCGCCCTGATGGCCGCCGCCGGTGTGCTCGGATCGGTCCTCGGCATCAAGCGGATCGGCGCCGAACGCCACCTCGCGGACCCCCAGGCGCTGGTCCCGCTGGTGATCGGCGTGACCCTGCTGATCCTCTTCGTACGCCGCCAGAAGCGGCGCGAGCACCCGCTGATCGACATGCGGATGTTCTCCCGGGCCGCCTTCTCCACCTCCGTCGGCTGCATCGTGCTGGCCATGCTGGCCCTGGTCGGCCTGGAGCTCATCGCCGTCCAGTACCTCCAGCTGGTGCTGCACCTGACCCCGCTGGAGACCGGCCTGCGGCTGCTGCCGCTCACCTTCGCCGCGATGGCCGCGGGCGCCACCGGCTCGTACACCCTCCAGCGCGTCGGGCCCCGCACGATGGTCTCGCTGGGCTTCCTGCTCACCGCCGGCGCCGTGCTGCTGCTGACGCTGATGGGCCAGCAGGACCGGCCCGTGCTGCTGACCGCGGGCTTCATCCTGCTCGGCTTCGGCCTCCAGACCACGCTGTTCGCCGCCTACGAGTCCATGCTGAGCGAGGCCCCGGCGGCCACCGCCGGCGGCGCGGCCTCCATAGGCGAGACCTCGTACCAGCTCGGCGCGGGCATGGGCATCGCCCTGCTCGGCAGCGTCATGAACGCCGCCTACGCGCCCGGTCTCCTCGGGATCCCCGGAGTCTCCGCCGCCGAGTCGGCGGGCGCCGCGCACTCCCTCGGCGAGGCCTACCAGATCGCCGCGCAGCTCGGCGGCCCGGCGGGGGAGTCCCTGTACGCCGCCGCCCGGCACTCCTTCGTCCACGGGCTGCACGTCACCCTCGTCGTCAGCGCCGGCCTGCTGCTCGCGGGCGCCGTCATGGCGCTCAAGCTGCCGCGCACCATGGACACCGCGCCGGCGGCCGACGAGCCCGCCGAGCAGTCCGTACGCCTCCCCGCGCAGGCATCCGGCCCGGCCGCTCCCGCCGGCGCGCGGATCCCCGGTCCGGCGCAGGCCGAGTGCGACCGGGCCGTCGGCGGGGCGTCCGGCCGCACCGCCTGACGGCCCGCCCCGAAGACGGGGGTGGACCCGGGGCCCGACCGGCGACAAACTTGCACCGCTAGGTTTCGCCCACGTGCCTGCCGGGAGGCCCCTCTTGTCCGCCTCGTCTGCGTCCTCCGCGTCGAAGACCCCCTTCGTCCCCACCGATCCGCTCGGGCTCGACGAGCTGCTCGGCCCCGAGGACCTCGCCGTCCGCGACACGGTCCGCTCCTGGGCCGCCGACCGGGTCCTGCCGCACATCGCGCAGTGGTACGAGGACGGCGAGCTCCCCGGCATCCGCGAGCTGGCCCGTGAGCTCGGCTCGATCGGCGCCCTCGGGATGTCCCTGGAGGGCTACGGGTGCGCCGGCTCCAGCGCCGTCCAGTACGGCCTGGCCTGCCTGGAGCTGGAGGCCGCCGACTCCGGGATCCGCTCGCTGGTCTCCGTACAGGGCTCGCTGGCCATGTACGCGATCTGGAAGTACGGCTCCGAGGAGCAGAAGCAGCGCTGGCTGCCCGGCATGGCGGCCGGCGAGCTGATCGGCTGCTTCGGGCTGACCGAGCCCGACGTGGGCTCCGACCCGGCGGCCATGCGCACGTACGCGAAGCGGGACGGCACCGACTGGGTGCTGAACGGCCGCAAGATGTGGATCACCAACGGCTCGGTGGCCTCCGTCGCCGTGGTCTGGGCGCAGACCGACGAGGGGATCCGCGGCTTCGCCGTCCCCACGGACTCGGCAGGCTTTTCGGCGCCGGAGATCAAGCACAAGTGGTCCCTGCGCGCCTCGGTGACCAGTGAACTCGTCATGGACGACGTACGGCTGCCCGCGGACGCGGTCCTGCCGGGCGTCACCGGGCTCAAGGGGCCGCTGGGCTGCCTCAGCCACGCGCGGTACGGGATCATCTGGGGTTCCATGGGCGCGGCGCGCGCCAGCTTCGAGTCGGCGCTCGACTACGCGAGGACGCGGGAGCAGTTCGGCAAGCCGATCGGCGGCTTCCAGCTCACCCAGGCCAAGCTCGCGGACATGGCGCTGGAACTCCACAAGGGCATCCTGCTCGCCCACCACCTGGGCCGGCGCATGGACGCGGGCACTCTGCGGCCGGAGCAGATCAGCTTCGGCAAGCTCAACAACGTCCGCGAGGCCATCGACATCTGCCGCACCGCGCGGACCGTCCTCGGGGCCAACGGGATCTCCCTGGAGTACCCCGTCATGCGGCACGCCACCAACCTCGAATCGGTGCTCACCTACGAGGGCACCGTGGAGATGCACCAGCTGGTGCTGGGCAAGGCGCTCACCGGGCTGGACGCCTTCCGGTGAGAGCCCCGCTCAGCTCTGGTTGAAGAAGTCGCGCGAGCGGCCGCCCGCTTCACCGTTGACGATCTGGGTGTCGGCCGGGGTCAGGAGGAAGACCCTGGTCGCCACCCGCTCGATCGAACCGCGCAGTCCGAAGGTCAGGCCCGCCGCGAAGTCGACGACCCGCTTCGCGTCGCCCGGGTCCATCGACGACAGGTTCACGATGACCGGGACGCCCTCGCGGAACAGCTCGCCGATGCCGCGGGCGTCACGGAAGCCGTCCGGGGTCACGGTCGCGATGCGCCGGCCCTGCTCGACGGCGGACTCGGAGGCCACCTTCACACGGGGGTCGGTGACCCACTGGTCACCGGGGCCGGAGACCGTGCCCTGCTGGCGCTCCACCGCCTCCGCGTAGTCGTCGTCGTAGTACCGCTCGTCGTCGCTGTCCTCTACGAGACCCAACCAGGCACTCGCCTTGCGTACCGAACCCATGGACGCCTCCTTTCACCGTGGCCAGTCTGTCTTCTTCTCCGCTGCCCCTATGGTCGTCCATGATGCTGACAACGCGCCAAGTGGATAGTCGCCGCGCAGGGGTTTCGTGACGGGACTGGTGCAGAACATCCGTTGCACGGTCAAGGATTCAGAGCGGCTGCCGCTGCTGTCTGAGTGAAAATACGACCGCCGCCGCCGTCCGGGTGAGCGGTTGGGGCGGACGAGTGAACGACCTGGCTGGATACGATGCCCCGGAAACGCGCGGATCACACACGGGGGAAACGGATTGTTCGGCATCGTCAGACCTTGCACGCACCGGCTCGGCGAGCGGTTCAAAACGGAGTGGATGGCCCATCTGTGCGGGCTCTGCCTGGCACTTCGCGGCGACCACGGACAGTTCGCCCGCATCGTCACCAACTACGACGGGCTGCTCGTCTCCGTCCTGACGGAGGCTCAGTCCGGACCGCTGCCCGGTGCGCGGCGCACCGCGGGGCCCTGCCCGCTGCGCGGCATGCGGACCGCCCCCGTGGCGAACGGCGAGGGGGCCAGGCTCGCGGCCGCGGTCTCGCTCGTACTGGCGTCCGCGAAGGTGCGCGACCACGTGGCCGACCGCGACGGGCTGTTGGCGCGGGCCCCGATCGCCGCCGCCGCGCGCAAGGTGGCCCGGGGCTGGGACCGGGCCGGCGCCCGCACCGGGGCCTCGCTCGGCTTCGACACGGCCGTGCTCGTGGACGCCGTGGACCGGCAGGGCGGCATCGAGACCCTGGCCGGGACCGGCACGTCCGTGCTGGTGGTGACCGAGCCGACGGAGACCGCGACCGCGGCCGCCTTCGCGCATACCGCGGTCCTCGCGGGCCGGCCAGGCAACGGCCCCGCGCTCGCCGAGGCCGGCCGGTACTTCGGGCGGCTCGCGCACCTGCTGGACGCGGTCGAGGACCAGGCCGCCGACGCCGCGGCGGGCGCCTGGAACCCGCTCACCGCCACCGGGACCTCCCTGGCCGAGGCGCGGCGGCTGTGCGACGACGCGCTGCACGGGATACGCCTGGCGCTGCGCGAGGCGGAGTTCGCCGACGCGGGCCTCGCCCACCGGTTGCTGGTGCACGAGCTGCGCACCTCGGTGGACCGCGCCTTCGGGACCAGCGCCTGCGGGCACACCGCGACCGCCTCCGCCGGCCAGGACGGCGGCCCGTACGGGGCAGGCCCGTACGCGGGCGGCCCGGAGGTGGGCGGGAACCCCTACGGGGGCGGTCCCTACGGCAGCAATCCCTACGCCCCCGGAGCCCCGCAGGCTCCGCAGGCACCGGGCGGGCCGGGCGGGCCGCCGCCCATCTGGCCCGGTGGCGGCGGCGGTGGCGGCGGCCTGCCCCCGCAGCGGCCGCGCCGCGGGCTGCTCGCCGGCTGCGCGGTGGCGATCGGGCTGTTCTGCACCTGCCAGCTGTGCTGCACCGAGCACGACGGCCCCTGGTCGCGGGAGAAGCGCGACCCGTGGTGCGATGCCGGTGACTGCTGCGACGGCTGCGACTGCTGTAGCAATTGCGGCTGCGACGACTGCTGCTGCTGTCCCTGCGACGGCTGCTGAGCCCCTTTCAGGTCCGCGCGCCCGGACGGCGTACCGGTGGATTCCCGTCCGGGCCCGTGTGGAAGGGTTGAGCGGCATGAGTGACGATGACGCCGCCACGGCCTGGCAGGAGTGGCACGAGCACCGGGTGGCCACCGTTTCCGGCCCCTACGGACCCCTCGCCCTGACCGGGACCCACTGGCTCTCCGAGGCGGGCGACGAGCACCCGGAAGGTCGAATTCCGGCCGTTCCGGGGCGCTGGCGCGCCACCGACGGCGGCGTCCTGCTGAGCGCCGCCGCCGAGGACGGCCTCACGCTCGACGGCGAGCCGTTCACGGGGGACGCCGTCCTCGGCGCCGACGAGGGCCGGCCCGCGGACTCCCGGGTCGGTGCCGGGGACGTACGGCTCGTCGTGATCCGCCGGGAGGGGGAATGGGCGCTGCGCGTCTACGATCCCGCCTCGCCCGCCCGGCGGGCCTTCGCCGGGATCGAAGCCACCCCGTACGACCCCGCCTTCGCGCTGCCCGGCCGCTTCCGCCCGTACGGCGAGGACCGGACCGTCCAGGTGGAGAACGCCGACGGGCGGGAACGCGGGCTCGGACTCGGGGGCGAGCTGAGCTTCTCGTACGAAGGGAGCCCCCACACCCTCCAGGTCGCCGTGGACGGCGAGGACGGCAGCCTCTGGGCCGTCTTCGCCGACACCACCGGCGGCCGTTCCAGCTACCGCTTCCGCTTCCTGCGGCCCGGAACCCCGGCCGCCGACGGGGCCGTCACCGTCGACCTCAACCGGGCCCTGCTCCCGCCCTGCGCCTTCGCGGACCACTTCGTCTGCCCGTTCCCGCCGCCCGGCAACACCCTGCCCTTCGCGGTCGCGGCGGGCGAGCGACGGCTGAAAGGCGCCCTTGCCGCCGGTAACTGACGCCAGGACACTCCCGTCAGCGTCATCCGGCGGACTTGTCAGGGGCACGGCGAAAGTGTGCGGGGCGGAACCCCGCGCCCAGGCCCTGCCCCCACCGCCGCTCACGGGCTCCGGCACCCCCACGACCGCCGGGCCCCCGACCCCCCATCGGGAGGACGTGCAGTGAGGATCAACCGCATCACCCGTGTCAGGCTGCTCGCGGCGGCCACCGGCCTGGCCGCCGTCGCCGCACTCGCCGCCCCCACGGCCGCCAGCGCCGCCGCACCCGACCCCACCGACAACGGCTTCAGCGCCGCCCGGCTCGCCGCCGCCGAGGCCTCGGTGCTGCGCGCCGACGTGGCCGGTACCGCCTGGCACACCGACCCCGCCACCGGCACCCTCGTGGTCACCGCCGACTCCACCGTCAGCGCCGCCGACCTGACCAGAATCCGCCGCGGGGCCGGAGCCGACGCGCAAGCCCTGCGCATCGAGCGCACCCCGGGCAAGCTGACGAAGCTGGCCTCCGGCGGCGACGCCATCTACGCCAGCAGCTGGCGCTGCTCGCTCGGCTTCAACGTGCGCAGCGGCAGCAACTACTACGCCCTCACCGCCGGCCACTGCACCGACGGCGCCGGCACCTGGTGGACCAACTCCGCCAAGACCAACGTGCTCGGCTCCACCACCGGCTCCAGCTTCCCGACCAACGACTACGGCCTGATCAAGTACGCCAGCAACTCGCCCGTACCGCCGGGCACCGTCGGCAGCCAGGACATCACCAGCGCGGTCAACGCCACCGTGAACATGTCCGTCACCCGGCGCGGCTCCACCACCGGCATCCACAGCGGCCGGGTGACCGGCCTCAACGCCACCGTCAACTACGGCGGCGGCGACGTGGTCTACGGAATGATCAAGACCAACGTGTGCGCCGAACCCGGCGACAGCGGCGGCCCGCTCTACTCCGGCACCCGCGCCGTCGGTCTCACCTCCGGCGGCAGCGGCAACTGCTCCTCGGGTGGAACCACCTACTTCCAGCCCGTCGTGGAGGCCCTGAACGCCTACGGGGTCAGCGTCTACTGATCCACGCGCCCCCCGTCACGCCCCTGGACGTCCTCCCGCCTTCCGGGAGGGCGTCCAGGGGCCCGTGTGCGCGGGGGCCGTCTGGGACGGCCATAGGGTGCACTCCGGGAATTTCTTGTGAAAGTTTTCACAAGCGCGCAGGGGTCCTAGGTCCCTCGCCATTTCCGCAGGTCACGCACCTGTTGGCGAGGGAGCGGGCGGGGGTGAAGGGTCCTTCGGCCCGCCTGGGCAGGGCTTTTTCGGCGCCACCGCTTCCGCTTTCGGGTGTCGAATTGAGACATCAGGAAAAGGCCGAAACGAAGGAGTCGTGCCATGCGGGCCAACGAGACGGTGGACGGACTGGTCCAAAGGGCGCTCCGGGCGCTCGGCCGGTTCGAGTCGTTCAACCAGGAGCAGGTCGACCACATCGTCAAGAAGGCCTCCCTCGCCGCGCTGAGCCGGCACGGCGACCTCGCCGGGCTCGCGGTCGAGGAGACCGGCCGCGGTCTCTTCGAGGACAAGGCCGTCAAGAACCTCTTCGCCTGCGAACACGTCGTGAACTCGATGCGCGGGCTGAAGACCGCCGGCGTCATCCGCCGCGACGAGCTGAACGGCATCACCGAGATCGCCGAACCCGTCGGCGTCGTCTGCGCGATGACCCCGGTCACCAACCCGACCTCGACCACGGTCTTCAAGGCGCTGATCGCCCTGAAGACCCGCAACCCCATCATCTTCGCCTTCCACCCCTCCGCGCAGAACTGCTCCGCCGAGGCCGCCCGCATCGTGCGCGACGCCGCCGTGGCCGCCGGGGCACCGGAGGACTGCGTGCAGTGGGTCGAGCAGCCCTCCATGGAGGCCACCGGCGCCCTGATGAACCACCCGGGGGTCTCCACCATCCTCGCCACCGGCGGCAACGCCATGGTCAAGGCCGCCTACTCCTGCGGGAAGCCGGCCCTCGGCGTCGGCGCGGGCAACGTCCCGGCGTACGTCCACAAGAGCGCCAAGCTGGGCCGCGCGATCCACGACATCGTGCTCTCCAAGGCCTTCGACAACGGCATGATCTGCGCCTCCGAGCAGGCCGTCATCCTGGACGCGGAGATCTACGAGCAGGGCATCGCCGAGTTCCGGCGGCTGGGCGCCCACGTGGTGAGCGCCGCCGAGAAGACCAAGCTGGAGCAGTTCGTCTTCGGCACGACGGCCCACGCCGCCGACTGCCCGGCCGCCAGGCTCAACCCGGCGGTCGTCGGCAAGTCCCCGCGGTGGATCGCCGAGCAGGCCGGGTTCACCGTCCCCGAAGGCACTTCGATCCTCCTCGCGGAGTGCGGCGAGGTCGGCGAGGGCGAGCCGCTGACCCGCGAGAAGCTCTCTCCGGTGCTGGCCGCCCTCAAGGCCTCGGACACCGCGCACGGGCTCGAACTGGCCGCCGCCATGGTCGAGTTCCACGGTCTCGGCCACAGCGCCGCCATCCACGCCGAGGACGAGGCCCTCGTCGAGGAGTTCGGCCGCAAGGTCAAGGCGGTCCGCGTCATCGCCAACGCGCCCTCCACCTTCGGCGGCATCGGCGACGTCTACAACGCCTTCCTCCCCTCGCTGACCCTCGGCTGCGGCTCGTACGGCCACAACTCCGTGTCCGCCAACGTCACCGCGGTGAACCTGGTCAACGTCAAGCGGATCGGACGGCGCAACAACAACATGCAGTGGTTCAAGGTCCCGCCCAAGATCTACTTCGAGCGCAACTCCATCCGCTACCTCGGCGAGATGGAGGGCATCGGCCGGGTCTCGATCGTCACCGACAAGACGATGGTCGCCCTCGGCTTCGTCCGGAAGGTCACCGACATCCTGCACGCCCGCGAAGGCGCCGTCGCCGTCCAGGTGATCGACGACGTCGAACCCAACCCGGAGCTCTCCACCGTCCGGGCCGGCGCGGCGCTGATGCGGGACTTCCGGCCCGACACGATCATCGGCCTCGGCGGCGGCTCCCCGATGGACGCCGCGAAGATCATGTGGCTGATGTACGAGCACCCGGAAGTCGAGTTCGCGGACACCAAGGAGAAGTTCTTCGACGTCCGCAAGCGCGCCTACACCTTCCCCCCACTGGGCGGGAAGGCCAGGATGGTCGCCATCCCGACCACCTCCGGCACCGGCTCCGAGGTCACCCCCTTCGCCGTCATCTCCGACCCGGCCGCCGCCCAGAAGTACCCGCTGGCCGACTACGCGCTGACCCCGGACGTGGCCATCGTCGACCCGGTCCTGCCCATGGGGCTGCCGCCGACCGTCACCGCGGACTCCGGCTTCGACGCCCTGACCCACGCCACCGAGGCGTACGTGTCCGCCTACTCCAACGACTACACCGACGGCCTCTGCCTCCAGGCCGTCAGGCTGATCTTCGAGAACCTCCAGCGGTGCGTCGTCGACGGCCCGAACGACCCCGAGGCCCGCGAGAAGATGCACAACGCCTCGACGGTCGCGGGCATGGCCTTCGCCAACGCCTTCCTCGGCCTCGTGCACGCCATGGCCCACACCCTCGGCAACACCTTCAAGGTCGCCCACGGCCGGACCAACGCGATCCTGCTGCCCCACGTGATCCGCCACAACGGAACCGTCTCGCACAAGGCCACCCCGTGGCCCAAGGCCGAGGTCTACCGGGCGCCGGAGCGCTACCAGGAGATCGCGAGGATGCTCGGCCTGCCGGCCGCCACCCCGGCCGAGGGCGTCGAGTCCTACGCCCGTGCCGTCGAGGACCTGCGCACCCGGTGCGGGATCCCCGCCTCCTTCGCCGAGGAGGGCGTGGACGAGCGGGCCTTCATCGAGGCCCTGCCGGCCCAGGCCATGAACGCGTACGCCGACCAGTGCGCCCCCGCCAACCCGCGGATGCCGATGATCGACGACATGGAGCGGCTGATGCGGCAGGCGTACTACGGCAACGCCGAGGGCGCTCCCGCCGGGAAGGAATGACGCCACCCGCCCCCCGCCGGGGGCGGCAGGAGGACGGCCCGTCCGGGCCCGCGGGGCCCGGGCGGGCCGCTCCCGTACGCGCGCCTACGCGGGCGGCACCCGCAGCGGGGCCGGGATCAGCAGGGCCGCCGCCGAGCGGGCCTGTTCCAGCGCCCGGGCGCGGTCCGCGCCGCGCTGGCCGAGCACCACGCGGGTGCTCAGCCCGTCCAGCAGGGCGAGCAGCTCCGAGGCGCGGGCGGGCACGTCCAGCGGGGCGAAGCGGCCCTGCTCCACGCCCCGGGTCAGCAGCGCCTCCAGGTCCTGTTGCCAGCCCTCGTCGATCTCCTCCTGGGCGGCCTTGAGCGGCTCGTTGGAGGCGGTGCGGGCCCACAGCTCGATCCACAGGGTCCAGCGGGGGTCGCGCGGGCCCTCGGGGAGGTAGAGCTCCAGGTAGAGGGCGAGTTTGCGAGGGGCGGGCGACCGGCGCGCGAGCAGCGCGCGGCGTTCGACGGCCAGCTGGTCCTCGCTCCATCGCAGGGCCTCCAGCAGGAGCCGGTCCTTGCTGCCGAAGTAGTACAGGATGTGGCCGCCGCTGGTGCCGAGCCGCTCGGCCAGCGCGGACATCGTGAGGGTGGCGAGTCCGTCCTCGGCGATCGCCGCCATGGCCTCTTCGAGCATGCGTTCCTGGGCGATCTGCCCGTCCCGCCGCCGTGCCGCTCCCGCCACCGGTCCCCGCCTTCCCGATCTTCCCTGGCCAGACCTTATCCCGGACAGGGTCTTGACGAGGTCCGCTTCGGCGGCGCATCTTGAATGCCATTCAAGAACCTAGAACGTCATTCAAGGTTTGCGTCCAGAGTCAGGGGTCCGCCATGGGGCAGCAGGAGACAGCCGACGTCGACGAGGTGTTCCGGGTCGAGACCCACGGGATCGACCCCATCCCCGACGCCGAGCGCCACGGCAGCGCCAAGGACCTCTTCTGGCTCTGGTTCGGCTCCAACCTCACCTTCACCTACGTGATCAACGGCGCCCTCGCCGTGGCCTTCGGACTGTCCTTCTGGCAGGCCACCGCCGTGGTCGTGGTCAGCGGGCTGTCCTTCTTCGCCGTCAGCGCCGCCGGACTCAGCGGCATCCGCACCGGCACCGCCACCCTGGTCATCTCCCGCGCCGCCTTCGGAGTCCGCGGGAACTTCCCGGCCGGCGTCCTCAACTGGGTGGTGAGCATCGGCTACACCATCGTCAACACCGTGGTCGGCACGCTGGCCCTGGAGGTCTTCCTCGCCGAGGCCGGCCTCGGCGGCGGCACCGCCGTCCGCGCCCTCGCGCTGACCGTCACCCTCGCCCTGACCTTCGCCGTCGCCATGTGGGGCCACGCCACCGTGCAGTTCGCCGAACGCTGGATGGCCTACGTCCTCGCCGCCGGCTTCGGCGTCCTGCTCCTCTTCGTGCTGCCCGGCGCCGACACCTCCGCCCCGGCCGCCGCCCCCGGCCTGTCCGGCTGGAGCCTCGCCTTCGTCGTCATGCTCGCCGGGCCGTTCTCGTACCTGCCGATGCCCGCCGACTACACCCGCTACCTGCCCCGGACCACCACGCTCAAGTCGATCACCTGGAGCGGAGCGCTCGGCGGCTTTGTCTCCTCCGTGGCCCTGGGCGTCGCGGGCGTCGCCGCCGCCACCCAGACCGACATGACCGACGCCGTCGCCGGGGCCGAGGGCCTGCTGCCCGGCTGGTTCCAGCCGCTGTTCCTGGCCCTCGTGCTCGGCGGCTCCGTCACCAACTCGATCATCACCCTCTACTCCTCCAGCCTGAACCTCCAGGTCCTCGGCATCCCCTGGAGCCGCGCCCGGGCCATCGTGATCAGCGCCGCGGTCACCGCCGCGGGCTCGCTCGCCGCCCTCTTCCTCACCGACTTCACCACCTCCCTCCTCTCCTTCCTCTCGCTGCTGATCATCGTGTTCGCCCCCTGGGGCGGGGTCTTCCTCGCCGACATGCTGCTGCGCCGCTGCCACTACGACGCCGACGCGCTGCACGCCGGGAGCGCGGGTGCCTACTGGTACCGCGCCGGCTACCACCCCGCCGGCCTCGCCGCCCTCCTCGCAGGCATGGTCTTCTCCGCCCTGACCTGCGACTCCGCCCTGTGGACCGGGCCGCTGGTCGCCCCGCTCGGCGGCGCCGACCTCACCCTGCTCGGCGCGGTCGTCTCCGGACTCGCGTACGCGGCCCTGGTCCGGCGCGTCCCCGCGTACGCCCCGGCCGTCTGACCCCGCCCCCCGCCCCACATCCACCGTCACCCCACCGCACAGGAGCACCACCCCATGCCCGGCACCGCACAGCCCTTCCCCGCCGACCTGCTGCTCACCGGAGCCCGCATCCACACCGTGGACCCGGAGCTGCCCGAGGCCGAGGCCCTCGCCGTCCACGACGGCCGGATCGTCTGGGTCGGCCCCGACACCGGCGCGGAGGCCTGGGCCGGACCGGACACCGAGCGGATCGACGCGGGCGGGAAGCTGGTGCTGCCCGGCTTCGTCGACGCCCACAACCACGTCCGGCTCGGCTCCGACGACGCCTGCGTCCAGCTCGCCGGGGTCCGGACCCTGGAGGCCATCCTCGACCGCATCGGCACCTGGCGCGAGGCCCACCCGGACGCCGCGTGGATCGAGGCCGAGGCCTTCGACTACTCCGCCATCCCCGGCGGGCGGATGCCCTGCGCCGCCGACCTGGACCCGGTCACCGGGGACACCCCCGCGATCGTCCTCTCGTACGACGTGCACACGGCCTGGCTGAACACGGCCGCCCTGCGCCGCCTCGGCGTCACCCGGGACCACACCGACCTGCCCTTCGGCACCGCCGCCGTCGACCCGGAGACCGGCGAGCCCACCGGCTTCGTCAAGGACTTCGCGATCAAGGGGCTCTCCCGCGACGGCCACCGGGCCCTGCGCGACCTCGGAGTGCCGTGGGCCTCGACGGACCGGCAGTACGGGCGCCTCGCCAAGAGCCTCGACGACGCCATCGGCTTCGGCATCACCACCGTCGTGGAACCCCAGAACTCCCTCGACGACCTGGAACTCTACGAACGGGCCCGCGCCGAGGGCCGGCTGCGCTCGCGCATCGTCGCCGCCCTGTTCCACCCGCGCGGCACCACCGAGGAGGAACTCGACGCCTTCGCCGACGCCGCCCGCAGGTACGCCGGGGACCGGCTGCGGGTGGGCCCGCTCAAGCTGTACATCGACGACGTGGTGGAGCCGCGCACGGCCGCCCTGCTGGAGCCGTACACCGGCTGCGGCAAGCACCGGGGCGAGACCTTCTACCCGGCCGAGGAGTTCGCGGAACTCCTGGCCGGGCTGGACGCGCGGGGCTTCCAGTGCTTCGTCCACGCCACCGGAGACCGGGGCATCCGCACCGTCCTGGACGCCGTCGAACACGCCCGTACGGTCAACGGCCCGCGCGACGCCCGCCACCAGGTCGTGCACGTGGAGTGCCTGGACCCGGCCGACGTCCCGCGCTTCGCGGAACTCGGCGTGGTCGCCTGCATGCAGCCCCGGCACTGCGCCCCGGAGATCGCGGGCCCCGGCCAGGACTGGGCGGAGAACGTCGGCGAGGACCGCTGGCACAAGGCCTGGCCCATGCGCAGCCTGCACGAGGCCGGCGCGGTCCTGGCCTTCTCCAGCGACTGGAACGTGGCCGAGATGGACCCGATGATCGGCATCTACACGGCGGTCACCCGCCGCCCGCTGGACGGCGGCGACCCGTGGCAGCCGTCCGAGACGGTCGACGTGGCGACGGCCGTGCACGGCTACACGATGGGCTCCGCCTACGCCAACTTCCTGGAGCGGGAACGCGGTTCCCTCACGGTCGGCAAGGTCGCCGACTTCGTCGTCCTGTCCCGCGACATCCTCGCCATCGCCCCGGAACGCATCCCCGGCACCGTGGCGGAAACCGTGGTGGTCGGGGGCGAGGTCGTCCACCGGGCGCCCTGACCCGGACCGGAACCGGCCGTCAGCGCTGGGGCCAGTACCAGAGGGGTTCGTCCAGGGGACCCTCACGGCCCGCCACCTCGGTGCGGCCGAACTCCTTGAACAGGGTGATCGTCCGCAGGTCCACCCGGTGCCGGCGGGTGCCCGCCGCCAGGGCCTCGGCCAGCGGGGCCGCGTGGGTGACCACCACCGTCTGGGTGTCCCGGGCCGCGGTCAGGATCAGGTCGGCGAGGGGGGCCAGCAGGTCCGGGTGGAGGCTGGTCTCCGGCTCGTTGAGGACCATCAGGGACGGCGGCCGGGGCGTCAGCAGGGCCGCCGTCCACAGCAGGTAGCGCAGGGTGCCGTCGGAGAGTTCGGCCGCGCCCAGCGGACGCAGCAGGCCGTGCTGGTGGAGCTCCAGCCCGAACCGGCCGTCCCGGTCGGTGACGGTGACCCGCGTCCCGGGGAACGCCGCGTCGACGGCGGCGTCCAGCGCCGCGCCGTCCCCGGTCTCCCGGATCGTCTGCAGCGCCGCCGGCAGGTCCGAGCCGTCGGCGCCGAGCACCGGCGTACGGGTGCCGACGCGCGCGGTCCGGGCGGGCGCCTCGGCGTCGGTGCGGACGTGGTCGTAGAACCGCCACGACCGGATCAGCTCGCGCAGGGCGAGCAGGTCGGGCGCCAGCTGCGGGTCGGCGAGTTCGCCGAGCATGGAGTCGTAGGGGCGCAGCGCGTTCTGGGTGCGGTGCCAGCCGCCGTCCGCCGTGCGCGTCCGCACGGCCGGCCCCGCCCGGTCGCACAGCAGCGCCGCGGGGCGCAGCACGGGCCCGGCCCAGGTGCACTCGCGCTTGATCTCCGGGTCCAGGGAGAAGAGCGAGTCCGGTACGGGCGCCGGGTGCCCGAAGTCCACCGCGTACCCGAACTCGTCACCGGCGAAGCCCAGCCGCAGGCTGACCGGCTCGGCGCGCACCGTCCCCTGGAGCGGCCGGTGCCCGTCCCGGACGTCCCGGGACAGTTTCTCCGGACCCGCCCACAGGGTGGAGGGCAGACCGCCCTCCCGGGCCAGCGCGGCGACCGCCCCGCCGCGCGCGGAGTCGGCGAGGAGCCGCAGCGAACGGTAGAGGCTGGACTTGCCGGTGCCGTTCGCCCCCGTGACCACGGTCAGCCGGCCCAGCGGCACGATCAGCCTGCGCAGCGAGCGGTAGTTCTCCACGGCCAGGGTGGTGATCACGTCTCGGGGTGCTCCTCGGGAGCGAGGGAACGGCCCCTCGGGAGCACCCGCGGGCCCGGCCGGTCGTGGAAGACGGGGGTGTTCACCGCCCGGCCGTTCCCTCGCCGGCGAACCGGGCGACCGAGGGGGAGTCGTCGGGGAGCCCGCTGCCGACGGCGGCTCCCGGCTTGCCCTTGCGGAAGGCCGCGCAGGCGATCGTGACGGCGGAACCGAGCACCGCCCAGCCGGCGAGCACCAGCATCGGACCGCCCGCGCCGTTGCCACTGAAGTACGCGATGGAGCGCCCGGCGTACGTACCGGCGCCCGGCGGCAGGGCCGGGCCGATGGTGCTCCAGAACGGCGGCAGCAGCGGGTACGGGTAGGCGCCGCCCGCGCTCGGGTTGCCGAGCACCACGACCAGCAGGATCGCCAGGCCGATGCCGACGACGCCCGCCAGCCCCTGGAGGGCCAGGGTGATCGCGCCGACCGCGAAGACGACCAGGGCGCCGAGGCCCCACAGGGCCATGAGCGAGCCGGGCAGCGCGTCCAGGACCGGGCCCGCGATGACCGCGCCGAGCAGGCCGGCGACGATCGCGTACACGAGCAGCGCGCCGAGCCGGATGACGGCGCGGGCGGAGTTCGCGGGCCGGGCGCCGGCGCTGATCGCGAGGATCGCGGCGCACAGGTACCCGCCCACGCACCAGCCGACGACGAGGTAGAAGGAGCTCAGGCCGCGCCCGTCGCCGGCTGCGGCCGGGGCCACGTCGGTGACCCGGACGGTGCGGCCCTGGCTCTTCTCGGCGCGGCCGACGACCTCCTCGATGGCCTGGGAGAGGGAGGCTCCGGCGCCGCCCGCGACGAGCAGCCGGTCGGTGGTGCCCTCGGGGTCGACGACCAGGGCGCCGTCCACCTCGCGGTTCTGGATCAGCCGGACGGCGTCGACCTCGTTCTCGGCGACCCGGGTGTCGAGCGGCTCGCCGGGCAGCTTGCCCAGCTGCTGCGCGGTCCGGTCGGCGAGCGGGGCCGTGGGGGCGGCCACGGCGAGCGGGATCTCGCTGGGCTTGGGGTGGTGGAAGGCCCCGATGTAGGAGGTGATGAAGGCCAGCTGGAGGGCCAGTACGCCCAGGACCAGCAGGGCTGCCCGGGTGGTCACGGCGTCCTTGATCTCGGCGAGGAAGCCGCCGGGCGGACCTGGGTCGGTGCTCTGGGTGGGCTGGGTCATGCCTCCCACGCTCGGCGCGCCGGGGACGGGGCGCAGCAGGGGAGGGCCGAACGGATGATCGAACAAGTGTTTCGCACGGGTATTCGAATTGCTCTATGGTGGAGACCGGGGGGAGACCGAAGGAGCCGGGGGGCATCGAGCGAAGCAGGAGGCCGCGGGTGCCTGGTTTTACGCATCTGCACACCGTTTCGGGGTTCTCCGCGCGCTACGGAGCCTCCCACCCGGAACAACTGGCGGAACGTGCCGTCGAGCGGGGCATGGACGCCCTCGCCCTGACCGACCGCGACACCCTCGCGGGCGCGGTGCGGTTCGCGAAGGCGGCCGCCGGCGCCGGGATCCGGCCCCTGTTCGGAGTGGACCTGGCCGTGGCCCCGGCGGTTTCCGGGCCGGCCGGCCGGCCCGCCGTCGCCGCGGGCGAGGCCTCCCGCCGGCGCCGGGTGCCCGTCAAGGGCGGGGCCTTCGTGGACGAGTCCGCCGCGCGGGCCGTCTTCCTGGCCCGGGACGGGGCCGCCGGATGGGCCGCGCTGTGCCGGATGGTCACCGCCGCGCACGCGACCCACCCGGGCGCGGAGCCGGGCACGACCGGAGCCTGGGGCGTCGGGGCTGGCGGGGCGGACGGGGCCGACGGTACGGACGGGGCCGACGGAGCGTCCGGCGGGCCCCGGCCCGACGGGTCCGGCGCGCCCGGCATCCGCGTCCGCACCGGACAGCCGCTGCTGCCCTGGGAGGCCCTGCGCGCCGACGGCGTGTTCGTCCTGCTCGGCCCCGGCTCCGAAGTCGGCCGGGCCCTCGCCGCCGGCCGCCCCGACCTGGCCGCCCGGCTGCTCGCACCCTGGCGGGAGGTCTACGGGGACGCCCTGCGCCTGGAGGCCGTCCACCACGGCCGCCCCGGCACCGGCCCCGGCTCGCTGCGGCTGGCCGCCCGTACGGTCGGCTTCGCCGCCGAACAGGGGGTCCCGGCCGTACTGACCAACGCCGTCCGGTACGCCGACCCCGGCCAGGGCCCCGTCGCCGACGTCCTCGACTCCGCCCGCCGGCTCGTCCCCCTCGACCCCCGCGGCCCCCTCGACACCGGCGAGCGCTGGCTCAAGGCCCCCGCCGCCATGGCCGAGACCGCCGACCGGATCGCCGAAGCCGCCGGGCTGCGCCCCGCCGACGCCCGGCGCCTGCTCGCCCGTACCCGGGAGACCGCCGGGGCCTGCTCCGTCGATCCCGAGGAGGACCTCGGCATCGGCTCCGTGCACTTCCCCGAGGCCCGCCTCGTCGGCGCCGCCCACCGCACCGCCCAGCGGGTCCTCACCTCCCGCGCCTCGGCCGGCATGGTGCTGCGCGGCTACGCCGGCGACCGCGCGTACTGGGACCGGATGCACCAGGAACTCGACGTCATCGCCCACCACGGCTACGCCTCCTACTTCCTGACCGTCGCCCGGGTCGTGGACGACGTGCGGGACATGGGCATCCGCGTGACCGCCCGCGGCTCCGGCGCCGGCTCCCTCGTCAACCACCTCCTCGGCATCGCGCACGCCGACCCCGTCGCCCACGGCCTGCTGATGGAACGATTCCTGTCCAAACGCCGCCGCGTCCTGCCCGACATCGACATCGACGTGGAGTCCGCCCGCCGCCTGGAGGTCTACCGCCGGATCATCACCCGCTTCGGAACCGAACGCGTCGCCACCGTCTCCATGCCCGAGACCTACCGGGTCCGGCACGCCATCCGCGACGTCGGCGCCGCCCTGTCCATGGACCCCGCCGCCGTCGACCGGCTCGCCAAGGCCTTCCCGCACATCCGCGCCCGCGACGCCCGTGCCGCCCTGGAGGAACTGCCCGAACTGCGCGACGTACGGGGGGAGTCGTACGGGCGGCTGTGGGACCTCGTCGAGGCGCTGGACGCACTGCCGCGCGGCATCGCCATGCACCCGTGCGGGGTGCTCCTCTCCGACGCCTCGCTCCTCGCCCGCACCCCCGTCGTCCCCACCAGCGGCGAGGGCTTCCCCATGTCCCAGTTCGACAAGGAGGACGTGGAGGACCTCGGCCTGCTCAAACTCGACGTGCTCGGCGTCCGCATGCAGTCCGCGATGGCCCACGCGGTCGCGGAACTGCGCCGGGCGACCGGGCGGGAACTCGACCTGGACGACCCGGCGCAGCTGCCGCCCGGTGACGCGGCGACGTACGAACTGATCCGCTCCGCCGAGACGCTGGGCTGCTTCCAGATCGAGTCCCCGGGCCAGCGCGACCTGGTGGGGCGGCTCCAGCCCGCCACCTTCCACGACCTCGTGGTCGACATCTCGCTGTTCCGCCCGGGACCGGTCGCCGCCGACATGGTGCGGCCCTTCATCGAGGCCCGGCACGGGCGGGCCCCCGTCCGCTTCCCGCACGAGGACCTGGCCGGGGCGCTGCGGGAAACGTACGGGGTGGTGGTCTTCCACGAGCAGATCATCGAGATCGTGCACGTCATGACCGGCTGCGGCCGCGACGAGGCGGACCGCGTCCGGCGCGGGCTGTCCGACCCCGGCTCGCAGGCCCGGATCAAGGTCTGGTTCGCGGCGGCCGCCGCGGCGCGCGGCTACTCCCCGGAGGTGACCGCCCGCACCTGGGAGATCGTCGAGGCCTTCGGCAGCTACGGCTTCTGCAAGGCGCACGCGGTGGCCTTCGCCGTACCCACCTACCAGTCGGCCTGGCTCAAGGCCCACCACCCGGCGGCCTTCTACGCCGGACTGCTGACCCACGACCCCGGCATGTACCCCAAGCGCCTGCTGCTGGCCGACGCCCGCCGCAGGGGAGTGCCCGTGCTGCCGCTCGACGTGAACCGCTCTGCGGTCGCCCACCGCATCGAACTGGTGTCCGGTACTCCGGAGCGCTGGGGGCTGCGGCTCGCCCTCGCCGACGTCCACGGCATCAGCGAGACCGAAGCCCGCCGCATCGAGACCGGCCAGCCCTACGCCTCCCTGCGCGACTTCTGGGACCGCGCCCACCCCGGCCGCCCCGTCGCCGAACGCCTCGCCCAGGTCGGCGCCCTGGACTCCTTCGGCACCAACCGCCGTGACCTGCTGCTCCACCTGACGGAACTCCACGGCGCCCAGCGCGCCTCGGCCACCCAACTCCCCCTGGGCGGAGGCCGTTCCACCGCCCGCGTCGGACTGCCCGACCTCACCGGCGCCGAACGGCTCAGCGCCGAACTCGGCATCCTCGGCATGGACGCCTCGCGCCACCTCATGGGCGACCACCACGCCTTCCTCACCGAACTCGGCGTCACCCCGGCACACCGGCTCCGGGACACCGCGCACGGCCGGACCGTCCTCGTCGCCGGCGCCAAGGCCGCCACCCAGACCCCGCCGATCCGCTCCGGCCGCCGCGTCATCTTCACCACCCTCGACGACGGCACCGGACTCGTCGACCTCGCCTTCTTCGACGACAGCCAGGAAGCCTGCGCCCACACCGTCTTCCACTCCTTCCTGCTCCTCGTACGAGGCGTCGTGCAGCGACGCGGACCGCAGAGCCTGAGCGTGGTCGGAGCGGCCGCCTGGGACCTCGCCGCCCTCGCCGAACTGCGCGCCGACAGCGGCCTCGAAGCCGTCACCACCCGGCTCGCCGAACCCCCGGCCGCCCCCGGCCCCGGCGACTCCGGCCGCCGCATCCACCTGCCGACCGGCTACGAGATGAACCCCTGGGCCGACCTCCAGCCGCCCGGCGAACGCGCCGCGACCGGCCGCAAGCTGTGGCACTCCAGCCCCGGGAGCGCCGGATGACCGCGATCCTCCACGTCCGCTGCGCCCCCGGGCTCCCCGAAGACGGCTACCGCGAACTCCTCGACCTGCTCCGGGAGTTCTCCCCGTTCGTCCAGGCCCTGCCGCCCCGCGCCGCCCTCGTCCAGGCCCGCGGTGCCCAGCGGTACTTCGGCTCCGGCCCCACCCGCATCGCCGAGGTCGTCCGGCTCCGCGCCGTGGCCCGGCTGGGCACCGACGTCCGCATCGGCGTCTCCACCACCTGGGCCGTCGCCGCCATGGCCTCCGCGCGCGTCCCCGAACCCGGCGGAGTCCTCTCCGTCCCCGGGGAATCCGTCACCGCCTTCCTCGCCCCCCTCCCCGTCGAAACCCTGCACGGACTCGGCGCCCGGCAGGCCGACGCACTGCGCCGGTACGGGCTCCACACCGTCGGAGCCCTCACCCGGGTCCCGCCCGGGGTCCTGGAACGGATCCTCGGCAAACGGGCCGGCCGCACCGTCGCCGACCGCGCCCGCGGCATCGACCCCCGCCCCGTCACCCCGCGGGACCTGCCCGCCTCCACCGCCGTCCGCACCCGCTTCACCCGCCAGGAACTCGACGGCCCCCACACCCGGGCCGCCCTGCTCACCCTCGTGGTCCGGCTCGGCGCGACCCTGCGCGGACGCCACCAGGCCGCCCGCTCGCTCCACCTCACTCTCCACTTCGCGGGCGGCACCCGGTGGGAGAAGACCCGCCGCCTCCCCGAACCCTCCGCGCACGACGAAGACCTCCGCACCCTCGCCTACCGCCTCATGGACGCCGCGGGACTCCAGCGGGCCCGCCTCACCGGCATGACGCTCCGCGCCGAAGACCTCACCGGCGCGGCAGCCGCCACCCGGCAGATCTCCCTCGACCCCGTCCGCGAATCCCGCCTCACCGTCGAAGCCGCCGTCGACCGCGCCAACGCCCGCTTCGGCCCGGGCACCGTCAGACCCGCCGCGACCCTTCTTTCCGGGGGCGCCTCCGCCTCCGGGACGCTCGCGGCCTGACCCCTTTCCCCAGGGGGGCGGGACGGGACCCTCAGAGGTCCTCCAGCATCCGCCGGGCTGTCTCCGCCTTCAGGGCGGTGGTCTGGGCCTGGATCAGGTGGAACTGGGCCTCGCGGGAGAGGCGGCCCGCGGTGTGCCCGTACTGGACCGCGCGGCCGCCGGCCACCGCCACGCAGGTCGCGGCCGCCCGGACGGCCAGGTCCAGGGCGGCGGCCCGCAGCGCGAGGCGGTCCTGCGCCCGTTCCCCCGGCGGGAGTTCGTCCCGCAGCGCGTACGCCTCCGCGCGCAGCCGGGCGGCCCGCCGGGCGACCCGCAGGCCGAGGTCCTCGTACGGGGGCGAGGCGAGCAGGAAGTCCGCCGTGGCCCGCAGCTGGCCGAAGACCGCGGGCTGCGCATCGGCGTTCTCCAGGTCGTACGCCCGGATCCAGTCCGCCCGCGCCGCCCGGCCCA
Organism: Streptomyces sp. NPDC006512; assembly: GCF_040611935.1. Lineage (NCBI taxonomy): Bacteria > Bacillati > Actinomycetota > Actinomycetes > Kitasatosporales > Streptomycetaceae > Streptomyces > Streptomyces sp. NPDC006512. Next base: position 68,702 of record NZ_JBEXPG010000013.1, read on the forward strand.
GCACCCGCGCGTCCGGCACGTGGACGTCGCGCAGCTCGACGGAGGCCGTGTGCGTACCGCCCATCGCCCACAGCGGGGCCCCCGCGACCGCGGTCAGACCGTCCCCCGGCACGCGGTCCACCAGGGCGAGGACCACCTCGTCGGACGCGGTGGCGGCGCCGACGAACAGGGAGTCGGCCAGCGCCCACCCCGTCACCCACGGCACCCGGCCCGCCAGCCGCCACCCGCCCGGAACCCGTTCCGCGGTGACGGGCGGGCGCGGGTGCCGCAAGAAGGCGAAACCGGCCGTCGCCCGCCGCTCACCGGCCGCCAGCGCGGGCAGCCACTCCTCGCGCAGGGCCGTGCCCGCCGGGTCCCGGGCCGCGAGCAGGGCCTTGGCCAGCGGAACGTGCTGGGTCCAGACGAACCACGTCGAGGGGTCCACCGCCGCCAGCACCTCGTGCACCTCCCGGGTCACCTGACGCGGCGTGAGACCGCTCCGCGGCGCCGGTTCGTATCCGATCAGCCCGTACGCGCCACAACCGGCGAGGGTTTCCAGGTGCGTGACGGGCACCCCCGCCTCGGCCGTCCGCTCCGCCTCGGGCCGCAGGACGCGTACGGCGGCCTCCGTGACGGCCGCGACGAGCGGATCGGCCGCCAGGGCCGCCGGGGCGGCCAGGTCGGTACCGGCGCCAGGAGCCCTCTGCATGGCCGCGCTCACCTCAACTGGGGGTTCGGGGGCGTCCATTGTTCCTGAGCGGCACTGGAGACGGACTCGACACGCGAGTTTTTACCGACGCGTAACTTCCCTGTCTTGCTACTCGCCCGTAATTTGGCCGGAGCAGCCCCCTTGTGATCCGGATCACGGGACGAACCCCCACGAACATTCCCCTTGACCCGCGAGGAGATCACACGATGCTGCCCTGGAGACGCCTGCTCCGCCCGCTGGCCGTCCTCACCCTCGCCGCCGCGGCCCTCGTCGCCCCCACCGGCACCGCACAGGCCGCGGCCGCCCCCAGCAGCGGCTGGAACAACTGGTCCTGCAAACCGTCCGCCGCACACCCCCGGCCCGTGGTCCTCGTCCACGGCACCTTCGGCAACTCCGTCGACAACTGGCTCGGGTTCGCCCCCTACCTGGTCCACCGCGGCTACTGCGTCTACTCCCTGGACTACGGCCAGCTCCCCGGCGTGCCCTTCTTCAACGGCCTCGGCCCCATCGACAAGTCGGCCGCCCAGCTCGACGTCTTCGTCGACAAGGTCCTCGCCGCCACCGGAGCCTCCAAGACCGACATCGTCGGCCACTCCCAGGGCGGCATGATGCCGCGCCACTACCTGAAGTTCCTCGGCGGCGCCCCCAAGGTCAACGCGCTCGTCGGGATCGCCCCCGACAACCACGGCACCACCCTCCTCGGCCTCACCCAGCTGCTCCCGTACTTCCCCGGAGCCGAGGACCTGATCAGCACCGCGACCCCGGGCCTCGCCGACCAGATCGCCGGGTCCCCCTTCATCACCCGCCTCAACGAGGGCGGGGACACCGTCCCCGGCGTCAAGTACACGGTGATCTCCACCAGGTACGACCAGGTCGTCACCCCGTACCGGAGCCAGTTCCTCGACGGGCCGAACGTCCGCAACGTCCTCCTCCAGGACCTGTGCGTCCTGGACTTCTCCGAGCACGTCACCATCGGCCTGACCGACCGGCTCGCCTGGCACGAGGCGCTCAACGCCCTCGACCCGGCCAACGCCGAACGGACCACCTGCGCGTCGGTCTTCGACTGACGCGCAGGTGGTCCGCGGCGGGAGGGCGCCGTTGGGGCGGCGCCGTGGTCGGTGAGGTCTGCCCGGTCCGCCCAGGCTGCCGGGTCTGTTCGGTCCGGCCGGACTAGCGGCCGTGGCGGCCCGTCGTCGCCCGGCGGCGGGCCAGGCCGAACAGCACGGCCGCACCGGCGGCCAGCGCGCCCGCACCGGCGATCGCGAGCGCCGGGGTGGCGCCGCTGCCGCCCGTCTCCGCGAGGTTGTCGCCCTTGACAGCGAACGGGGTCGAGGACGCGAGCGGCGCGGGGCCGCCGGCGTGGCCGTTCGTCTTCGGGTCGTCGTCACCGTGGCCGTTGTGCTCCACCGAGGACTTGGCCGCGCCGTCCGCGATCTGCCGGTCCGTCGGGGCCTCGGCCTTCGGGCCGTCACCGCCGACGGGCGCGGTGGTGGGCGTGGCGGGCGCGGAGGTGCCCGCTCCCGGCTTCGAGCCGGGCTTCGTCCCCGCGGGGACGCTCGCCGACGCGCTCGGCCCGGTGCCCGGAGCGGTCGTTCCCGTGCCGCCGCCGGTGCCCCCGCCGTCCTTGCCGAAGACGACGTCGGAGCAGGTGTAGAAGGCCTCCGGGCTGTCCGAACGCTGCCAGACGCTGTAGACGAGGTGGCGGCCGGTCTTCTTCGGGACGGTCCCGCTGAAGACGTAGTCGCCGTTCTGCATGCCCGGGTCGGTGACCTTCGCGAACGGCGCCGGCTCCAGGTCGGACCACTTCAGCGGCTTCGTCGGGTCGTACCCGTCCTTCGTGACGTACAGCTCGAAGGAACCCTTGTGCGGGGCGGTGCCCTTGTAGCGGAAGGTGTGCGCCCCGGCCGTCATCGGGCTGGCCGGCCAGTCGGCGCGCGGCAGGTCCAGGCCCTTGTATTTCGCGTTGCCGGCCGAGCACAGCTGCCCGTCCGGGATCAGGGACTTGCTCTGGCCCGCGGCGTTGGCGATGTTCACCGCGTTCCAGTCGTAGAACGCCTGCGCCCCGCTCGCCGCGACGGCCGCCTTGCACGCCGCCGACTTCGGGGACTCCGGCCCTTCCGCGTAGCACGCCGCCACCCGGCTGACCGGGTCCGTCATCGACCCGTGGGCGGCCGCGGGCACGGCGGCGTACGCGGCCACCGCGAGCGGGGCGAGACCGACGGCGGCGATTCGGGTGGCGGTGCGGCGTACGGGCATGGGGGAACTCCTTCGGGCACGGGGCAGGGTGCGCCAGCGGGCCGGGGCCGTGCGGCGCCGCCCCCGAATCGGGGTCCCGACGCCGCGACCGGCCCTCCCTGGCCCCGCCAAGCTAGCCCCCCGGACCCCGCGTTTTCCCCTGACGGAGCCCCCGGAGCCGATCCTTAGGGTCCGGTTAAGGCAGAGGAAAGCGGCACCTCAGGAACGGGCCTCGACGTGCTCGTCGGACCACTTCAGGAGCGTCACGGCCAGCTCGGAGAGGTCGACGCCCAGCTGTACGAGCTCCTCCGGGAGGGACTCGTACGCGCTGGATCCCTCCTGGGGGCGGTCGTTCGCCGGATCCTGGACGGCCACGGCCGCTTCCCCCGCCGGCTTCCGCAGGCCGTAGATGTGCCTGTTCCGCTTCCGGAACGCCGCCACGCAGTCGTCGAGGACCTCGCGGAGCTCACGGGAGGCCTCCGCGTCGTACGCGCCGGTGTCGAGGATCTGCTTGACGGTGTCGAGGGCGTCCGGTCCCGACGCCCTTGCCGCCACCACGGAAGCGAACGGACCGGCGACCATCCTCTCCATCGTCTGGAACAGGGCGAATTCGGTCGCTGCCGAATTCCTGACCATGAAGCCCAGGGCCAAGTCCAGGTCCTTCTCTTCGGGGCTGTGAGCGTAGAAGTCTTCCATCCGGCCATCCTCGCCTTCCCCGTGGTCTCCGGACAGCGAATATCCGCGCCCCCGGCCGGACCGCGCTACGGGAGCAGGGCCGCCAGGCCGGACGGGGTCCTGGCCTGGTCGTCCAGGGCGTCCAGGGCGCGGACCGCCTGGGCGGCGGCCTCCGGGTCCGTCGCGGTCAGCCCGCTCGCCGCGAACTCGTCCTCGTCCAGGCGCAGTACCGACGTCCGGTCCGCGGAGACCCACAGGTCGAGGTCCAGGTCCTCCACCAGGATCTCGCCCTCGCGGACCACCGCCGGGCGCGTGACGTCGCAGTACCAGCCCTTGAGGACCCCCTCGCCGGTCCACACCTCCTTGACCGCGTACCAGCGCGTGCGCCAGAAGTGCTCGACGAACACGTCACCCGGCTCGAAGCGCACGAAGCCGAAGTCCTTCACCGCCTCGGCCGCCCAGGGGGCGCGGACGGAGATCCGGTCGCCGTCGTCGGCGACCTCCACCGCCGGATAGCGGATCTTGGTGCGGCCCGCCTTCGTCAGGGTGACGGTCCATCGGCTGCTCACTGTGCGGCTCCCGTCTTCTTCGCGTACCGCGTCTCGGTCGCGCAGATCTCGTACCCGAACCACCTGTTGATGGCGAGCATCGGTTCGTTCCCGGCGTCGTTTCCGGTGAACGCCTCCCGGTAGCCGGCCGCGCGGGCCCGCAGCAGGGAGTCGGTCTTGGCGAGCTTGGCCAGCCCGCGTCCGCGGAAGGCGCGCAGGGTGCCGGTCATCGCCGAGGAGTAGCGGCCGGCGCCGTCGGTCCGCGCCGCGGAGAAGGCCGCCACGACCCCGTCGACGAGGACGGCCGTGGTCAGCTCGTGGTCGAGGGCCGGGTTGTGCCAGACGTCGCGCAGCCAGTCCTCGTAGTCGTCCAGCTCGACGGGTACGTCACCCGGCTCGTCGGCCGAGGCCTCGCAGTCCGCGCGGTGGAACGGGCGCGGGTCGGCGGCGAAGGCGCTGCCGGGCCGCAGCTCCACTCCGGCGGGAAGCTCGGGCAGCGGCGGCAGCGCGGCCGCCGTCAGGTCCAGGCGCAGGAAGTGGGCCGAACGGCCGGCGCGGTACCCGCGCCGCTCGGCGAAGGCCCGGTGCTCCGGCTCGTCCAGTACCCAGCTGTACGTGTCCGTCACGTCCGGCCGCGCCAGGTGCGCCTCGGCCGCCCGCACGAGCGCGCCCCCGGTGCCGAGGCCGCGGTGCTCGGGGTCGACGTACACGTTGACGTACGCCTGCCCGGGCTCGGTGCTTCCGTGGGCCACGCCCACCTCGGCGGTGCCGACGGCCAGGCCCTCCGGGGTCTCGGCGAGCAGGACGCGGCGGTGGCCGTCGGGATGGGCGCGGGCGAGTTCGTAGGTCACGGCCGCGGCCGTGGTGACCATGAAGGGCAGCGCCGCGCGGCGCACCCGGACGGCGGATCCGGCATCGGCGGTGTCGCCCGGGCGCAGGTCGCGGATGGTGATGGTGGTCATGCGGCCGACGCTACGGGCGGCCGGGTGCGGGCCGCCTCCGAATTACGGCCGATGGGGGAGAATCCGTCAGGTGACCCCGACGAACCTGAAGATCACCATCGACGACGGGGCGGGCTCGGCCGCCCCGTACGAGCAGTTGCGCGCGCAGATCGCCGACCGGGCCCGGTCGGGGAGGCTGCCGGCCGGCTTCAAGCTGCCCACCGTGCGGGGCCTGGCGGAGGAGCTGGGGCTGGCCGCGAACACCGTCGCGAAGGCCTACCGGGCGCTGGAGGCCGACGGGGTGATCGAGACCCGGGGCCGCAACGGCACCTACGTCGCGGCGGCAGCGGAGGGCGCCGCCCGCGAGGCCGCGGGAGCCGCGCAGACGTACGCGGAGCGCGCGCACCGGCTGGGCCTGACCCAGGCGCAGGCCCTGGAGGCGGCCGCGGACGCCCTCCGGGCCCGGTACGCGCAGTAGCCCGGGCGGCCCGTTCCGGCAGCGGGCGCGGGGCCCGCACCGGGGCCCGGCCCGGTTGACCGGGTACCCCCGGCTCCGGTGGACCGGGTACCCCTGCCCCCGTTGACCGGGTACCCCCGGCCCGACGGCGGGACCCCCAGCTCAGAGGTAGAGGCCCTCCGGGCTGTGCGGCTGGGCCGGGAGGACGGCGGCCGGGCCCGTGCCGCGCCGGAGGGCGAACAGTTCGGCGAGGGTGGCGCCCTCGCGGGACACGCCCTCGTCCGTCCCGAGCCAGTCCACCGCCTCCCCGTGCGTCAGCCGTCCGACCTCGATGCGGGCCAGGCAGCGGCCCGGCCGTACCACCGCGGGGTGCAGCCGCTCCAGGTCCTCGTTGGTGGTGACGCCGACCAGGACGTTGCGGCCCTGCCCCAGCAGACCGTCCGTCAGGTTCAGCAGCCGTGACAGGGCCTGGCCGGCCGTGTGCCGGGCCTCGCCGCGGATCAGCTCGTCGCAGTCCTCCAGCAGCAGCAGCCGCCAGCGGCCCTTCGCCGTGCCCTCGTCCTCGCCGATCGCGATGTCCATCAGGTAGCCGACGTCGTTGAACAGCCGCTCCGGGTCCAGGACGCAGTCCACCTGGCACCAGTCCCGCCAGGACCGGGCCAGCGTGCGCAGCGCGGACGTCTTGCCGGTGCCCGGCGGGCCGTGCAGCAGGAGCAGCCGCCCCGCGATGTCGTCCGGGGTGACCTTCATCAGCCGGTCCAACGCCCCGGCCACCGGCGCCGTGTAGTTGGGGCGGACCTCTTCCCAGGTGCCGGCGGAGATCTGCCGCGTCGTGCGGTACGGGCCGCGCCGCGGGGAGACGTACCAGAAGCCCATCGTGACGTTCTCCGGCTGCGGTTCGGGCTCGTCCTGCGCCCCGTCCGTGGCCTCGCCGAGCACCCGCGCCGCGACTTCGTCGGTGACCGCCGTCACCGTCACGTCCGCGCCCCGGCTCCAGCGCGAGATCAGCAGGGTCCAGCCCTCCCCCTCGGCGAGGGTGGCGCTGCGGTCGGTGTCGCGCGCCGAGCGGAGCACGACCGCCCGCGGGGGCAGCAGCGTCGCCTCCGCCTTGACCCGTTCGATCGACACGCTCTGCGAGTACGGCTGCTCGCCGGAGGCGAACCGGCCCAGGAACAGCGCGTCGACTACGTCCGACGGTGAATCGCTGTCGTCGACATTGAGCCGGATCGGCAGCGCGTCATGCGGGTCTGCTGGCATGGCGCCCATGATCCGGCACGAACTGGCCCCGTGCACCTGTGTTTCGCCGGATCGGGTGCCCGAATTCCCTCTTCAAACGCATCGGGAGTGAAGATTCCGGCCCGTTCCCACCCCGAACATTCTTGGCATGAACACTTACAGAATCCCCCGGCTGCTTGTACCACGGACTCAGGAGTAACCCCCACTAGGAGCCGCACACATGAGCAAGAGAATGTCGCGCTTCGCAGCCCTCACCTCCTCCCTGGTCCTCGCCGCGGGTGCCGCCCTGTTCGGCGCCGGCCAGGCGGCCGCCGCCCAGGCCGACTTCGGCTACGTCGCCCTCGGCGACTCGTACTCCTCCGGCGTCGGCGCCGGCAACTACGACAGCGGGAGCGGCGACTGCAAGCGCACCGCCCGCGCCTACCCCGCGCTGTGGGCGGCCGCCCACGCCCCGCAGACCTTCTCCTTCACCGCGTGCTCGGGCGCCCGTACCGGTGACGTCCTCGCCGGCCAGCTCGGCCCGCTCAACTCCGGCACCGACCTCGTCAGCATCACCATCGGCGGCAACGACGCCGGATTCTCCGACGTCATGACGACCTGTGTGCTCCAGTCCGAGTCCACCTGCGTCAACCGCGTCAACCAGGCCAAGGCGTACGTCGACTCCACCCTCCCCGGCCGGCTCGACCAGGTGTACGACTCCATCCGCGGCCGGGCCTCCGGCGCCAAGGTGGTCGTCCTCGGCTATCCCCGCTTCTACAAGCTGAACGGAACCTGCGCCACCGGCCTCACCGAGGGCGAACGCTCCGCCATCAACGGCGCGGCGGACCACCTCAACGCCGCCATCGCCAAGCGCGCCGCCGACCACGGCTTCACCTTCGCCTCGGTCGCCGGCGCCTTCACGGGCCACGAGATCTGCTCCGGCAACGCGTGGCTGCACAGCGTCAACTGGCTCAACATCGGCGAGTCGTACCACCCCACCGCCGCCGGACAGTCCGGCGGCTACCTGCCGGCCTTCACCTCCAAGGCCTGAGTCCCGGCCCTGAGCCCGGGTCCTGGGGCCCGGGCTTCAGGGAGCGGGTTCCGGGTCCGGCGCCCCCGTGGACGGGGGCGCCGGGTCCGGTGACCCGGAGGGCTCCGGCGAAGCGGGCGGGGAGGAGGAGGCTCCGCCCGTCGGGGTCGGCGGCGCCGAGCAGGTGACCGAGAACTCCAGCCACGCGGACTCCGTCCGTACCGGCTGCCGCACCTCCAGCCGGACCGCGTCGTCCAGGGTCGCCCCCGGCCGGTACCCGGACGCGGTGTGCAGGACCTGACGGGTCCGCGGTCCGCCCTCCTCGTACGAGACGCTCTCCCAGCCCCGGTCCGCGGCGTCCCCGCCGCGCGTGGCCCAGCGGTACTCCAGCACGACGGGAGTACGGGCGACTTCGAGGGTGGCGGTGAAGGCGGGCGCGCCCACGGCGGGCGGCGGACAGCTGCCGCTGTAGACCGCGCGCAGGGTGTGGACGTACACGGTGACGCTCTGGGCGGGCTCCGCGCTCCCCGAAGCCGAGGCCGAGGCGGACGCGGAGGCCGAAGCGGAGGCCGGCGCGGACGGGGAAGGGGAGGGGGACGCGGACGCCGGAGCCGGGGAGTCCGGACCCGTACCCGGAGCCCCGGCGCCCCGGCCGCCCCCGCTCTGGCGGTCCTTCAGCAGCAGCCACCCCAGCAGGCCCAGGGCCACCAGCAGGACCACGATGCCGAGGGTCAGCACCGTGCCCGCGTTCCCCTGCCGCGCACCCGGCCCCGGCGCGGGGCCCCGTACCGGCACCGGCACCGGCGGGGTCGCCGCCCCGTACGGCCCGCCGCCCTCGTCCTGCCCGAACCGCGCCGTCACCGCAGGGGCGCCGGGCTCCGACACCGGTCCGCCGGCGGCCCGTACGGCGCCGCCCGCACCGATGATCCGCAGCATCCGGGAGGCCTCCGCCGCGTCGAGGCGCCGGTCCGGATCCTTGCGCAGCAGCCCTTCCAGGACCGGTTCCAGGGGGCCGGCCCGGCGCGGCGGCGGCAACTCCCCTTCCACCACGGCCCGGAGCGTCGACAGCGCGGTGTCCTGCCGGAACGGCGAGACCCCCTCCACGGCCGCGTACAGCAGCACCCCGAGCGACCACAGGTCCGACTCCGGTCCCGGATCGCGCCCGAGCGCCCGTTCCGGAGCCAGGAACTCGGGGGAGCCGACGACCTCGCCGGTCATCGTGATCGCCGACGAACCCTCCAGGCTCGCGATCCCGAAGTCGCCCAGCACCACCCGGCCGTCGTTGGCGATCAGCACGTTGGCCGGCTTGACGTCGCGGTGCAGCACCCCCGACCCGTGCGCGGACCGCAGCGCGGCGAGGACCTGCTCGCCGACGTGCGCCGCCCGCTGCGGGGTCATCGGCCCCTCGCCCTCCAGTACCTCGGCCAGGGAGAGCCCGCGCACCAGCTCCATCACGATCCAGGGGCGGCCGTCCTCGCTCGCCACGTCGTAGACCGTGACGACCCCGCGGTGCGAGACGCGGGCCGCGGCCCAGGCCTCCCGCTCCAGGCGCCGGTACATCCGGGCCACCTCCGCCGCGTCCAGACCGGCGGGCGCCCGCACCTCCTTGACGGCGACCTCGCGGCCCAGTACCTCGTCCCGGGCCCGCCAGACGATCCCCATGCCCCCGCGGCCGAGCGGGCCGAGCAGCCGGTACCGGCCCGCGACGACACGCGCGGCGTCGTCACTTTCGTTCCCACTCACGCGTACCCCCATGCGTCACCGGGCGATCACTCCAAGTTAGCGCAGGAAGGCTTCCGTGGCCCCTGCCGTGACGTCACTCCCTGCGGGGCTCCCCAAGTGGGCCGATTTGTGCGGAGAGTGACGGCCGACTCCGCTGAGTAATCGTCAACTACCCGTAAGGACAGGGGTAATTCACACCACCGGGATACCCGAGCGCGACGCGGGGGCGATAGGGTTACCCTGCCCGGGCCGGGTGCCCTCGTACGGGTGGGGAGAGACATGGAACAGATAGCAATGCGCAGCAGGCCGCCTCGCGTGCCTGCCATCACCTGCGGCAGCAACGCGACCAGCTCGCGCCTCGACCGCCACCTCGCAGTGCTGGGCGGCCCCGCCGTCCCGCGCCACGAGTCCGCCGAGGCGACCCTGCTGATGCGTGAGCTCACGTCCCGCGACCACACGCACGTCCAGCGGAGCCGGAGCGCGCGCGTCGCCCTCTTCGCCCCGCTGCGCAGGCTGCGGCGCACGCTCTTCGGCAGCCGCCGCTCGTAAACCGACCCCGTCGCGCAGCCGGCCGCTCCGGCTGCACCCCGGCCCACGTCCCTACTCGCCGGCGTCTCCCCGGCCTCCGGCGATCACACCGTCCCGGCGCAGTGCCGCGATCTGCGCGCCCGTCATCCCCAGGGCGCGCAGCAGGGCATCGTCGTGCTGGCCGAGCGCGGGCACCGCTCCCATCCGCGGTGCCGCGCCGCCCGGCAGCCCGATCGGCGGCAGCAGCGCCCGCAGCGGGCCCACCGGAGAACCCACCTCCCGCCAGCGGTCCCGTGCCGCCAGCTGCGGGTGCCCGGCCAGCTGGGCCACCGAGTTCAGCCGCGCGCAGGCGATCCCCGCCTCCTCCAGCCGCCGGACCGCCTCCTCCGCGCCCAGCCCCCCGAGCGCCGCGGCCACCACCGCGTCGGTCTTCTCCCGGTTTCGGGTGCGCGCCGCGTTCGTCGCGAACGCCGGATCCGCGGCCAGGTCCGGCCGGTCCAGCACCTGCCGCGCGAGCCGCTGCCACTCCCGGTCGTTCTGCACCGACAGCAGCACCCGGTCCCCGTCGGCCGTCGCGTACGCGTCGTACGGAGCGATCACCGCGTGCGCGAGTCCGGTGCGGACGGGCTGCTCCCCGTCGTGCATCGTGTGGTGCAGCGGGTGCCCCATCCACTCGGCGAGCGAGTCCAGCATCGACACCTCGACCGGACCGCCGCGCCCGGTGGTCCCGCGGCGCAGCAGCGCGGCGAGGACCCCCGAGAAGGCGTACATGGCCGCCGCGATGTCGGCCGCCGGGATCCCCGCCTTCACCGGCTCGTCGCGAGTGCCGGTCACCGACACCAGACCCGCCTCGCACTGCACGAGCATGTCGTAGGCGCGCTTGTGGGCGTACGGGCCCTGCGGACCGTAACCCGAGACGTCCACGGCGATCAGCCGCGGGTAGCGGGCGCACAGCGTCGCCGCGTCCAGCCCGAGCCGGGCGGCGGCGCCGTGGGCGAGGTTCTGGACGAAGACGTCGGCGTCGTCGAGCAGCCGGTGCAGCACCTCCAGACCGCGCGGGTCCTTCAGGTCGAGCGTGAGGGACTCCTTCCCGCGGTTGGCCCAGACGAAGTGGGAGGCCAGACCGTGGGCGGCGGTGTCGTAGGCGCGGGCGAAGTCCCCGCCGTCGGGGCGCTCGACCTTGATGACCCGGGCGCCGAGGTCGGCGAGCTGACGGGTCGCGAAGGGGGCGGAGACGGCCTGTTCGACGGCGATGACGGTGAGGCCGGCGAGGGGAAGGGGCTCGGTGTCGGTGTCCATGACACCGATCCCTATCCCGGCGCGCCCCGGTCTGTCACCCCCCGGAGGGGACGACGCGCTGCGGAGCGCGGAGGTCAGAGCAGGGCGAACTGGCCGCCCGGACCCTCCTCCTGGTGGTCCAGCACCGAGGCGGGCCGCCGGGCCCAGCGCGGCGGCGGCAGCACCCCGGCGGCCGTGAGCTCGGAGGCGGGCAACGGCGGCCCCGGGACGAACGCCGCCCGCTCCGGGGCCAGCGCGGCCAGCAGCGCCAGGGTCGTCACCAGCGCCGGCAGCTCCGAGGTCCAGGCCTGCGGCCAGCCGGCCGGGCCCAGCGCGGCCAGCCCGTCCGCGTCCGCCGCCCGGTGCGCGCAGCGGGCGGCGAACCAGGCCTCCAGCACCCGGACGCCCTGGGCCTCGTACTCCCAGGCCGCCGCCGGGACCGGCGACACGGCCCCGTCCCCGAGGGTCAGCGTCTCGCTCTCCGCGTCGTACCCGATGCCGTCCGGCCACCCCGTGACCGCCGCCCGGACGTACGGCCGCCGGCCGCCGGGCAGCCGGGGCGGCTCCCCGCCCCGCGCCCCGCGCAGCTGGACGGCCAGCAGCCGGTGCCCCAGCTCCAGCCCGGCCCGCCAGCGCTCCGGGTCGGCCGTGAGCGGGACCTCGTGGCCCCGGGGCCCCGGGCGGCCCGCGGCGAGGATCCAGCACAGCACGTCCTCCGCGGTGACCCAGCCGCCGAGGCGCTCGCCCAGCAACGGCAGCAGGCCCGGCGCGAGGTTCGGCTCGGCGCCGCCGGGGCGCCGGTGCAGCGGCCGGATCCGGCCGAGCCGGCCCGCCGGGAGGTGCGCCGTGACCAGCAGCTCCGGCATCTCCACCACGAACAGCTGGTACCCGTCGCGGACCCGCCACAGCTCCGGCCGCGCCGAGTCGATGAGCCGCTGGTCGGGCAGCAGCCACTGCTCGTCGAAGGGGGCCCGGAGCACCCGTACGGGTTCGGGGAACGGGCCGGGCGCGTCGGCGAACCGGGCCGTCGCGGAACGCTGCCCCGGCAGGGCGGCGGCGCCGGAGGCGGTCGTACGCGCCCGGGACGGGCGGAACAGCCGCTCCCGTTCGGCCCCTTCGGCGCCCGTCAGGGCGCTCCAGCGGGTGCGCAGCGTGGCCGGGTCGGGCGCAGCGACCCAGTCCCGGCCCAGGCGCAGGCCGCCCACGGCCCAGGGCATCAGATCGTCCAGCAGCGGGTTCGGCGGCGGTGTCTCAGCGCTCACCCGGCAGATGGTAGCGACGCCCGCCGGGGGCGGGCCGCGTCCTGGCCGAAGCGTTACGCTCCTTATGGACGCATATGTGACGTGTGCACCCATCCGTACCGACGGAGGAGCCGGCCATGAGCCAGTACGACGAGTACTCGACGCCCTCGCAGGCCGAGGGCGAACGCCTCGACGAGGACATGGACGACAAGCAGCGCGAGCAGCGCCACCACCCGCAGACCGTGCGCACCACCCCCTCGCAGGCCGAGGGCGAGCGCAGCGCCGAGGACGACGAGACGAAGTAGCAGCGTCCGGGGCTCAGGGCGCGTCGACGGTGACCGTGAAGGAGAACCGGTCGCCCCGGTACCGGATCCGGGCCACGTCGGCCACCCGCCCGTCCTCGTCGTAGGTCACCCCCGTGTAGTGCAGGATCGGGCTCAGCAGCGGGACCCGCAGCAGTTCGGCCGTCACCGGGTCGGCCAGCCGCGCCTCGACCGTGTCCGTGATCCGGCTGATCCGTACGCCGACCACGTCGCGCAGCACCTTCGTCATCGGCCAGCGCACCAGGTCCGCCAGGTCCACCGCCTCGGCGAGCTCCGGGCGCACCGCGTTCTCCGCCCAGTTCGAGGGCTCGTCGCTCTCGCCGTCGTACCGGAGCCTGCGGTACGTGACGACCTCCGCCGTGTCCGGGAAGTGCTCCAGCAGCTCCCCGGACACCGGCGTGCGCTCATGGCCGAGAATCGTCGTCCGCTCGCCCGACTGCTGCGCCACGATCGCGTCGACCGAGCCCAGCAGCCGCACGGGGGCGCCGCGCCGCGCCCCCGGCTCGATGAAGGTCCCGCGCCGCCGGTGGCGGCTGATCAGGCCCTCGCCCTCCAGCTCCTTGAGCGCCTGGCGCATCGTCAGCACGCTCACCCCGTAGTGCTCGGCGAGCTGTTCCTCGGTCGGCAGCCGCAGGGAGGCGTCCGGGGTGCGCCCGAGTATCGAGGCGCGCAGGGACTGCGACACCTGATACCAGAGCGGCAGCTTCCGGTTCAGTACGAGGGAGTCGGGGGCGAAGGCGGTCACGGGTGGTTCTCCGTAGGGCTGGCCGGACGTCGTGCGGTGCGCGGCGCGAGCGGACTCCCGCCCGCGCATGCGCATGTTAGGCGCGGAAGTGGCGCTGGAGACCCTGCCATACGTCGTCGTATCCGCGCTGGAGGTGGTCGGCGTCCGCCGCCTGGGGGGTGGCGGTGATCGGCCAGCGGGTCTCGAACATGAAGGCCAGTCCGTCGTCGATCTTCTGCGGCTTCAGCTCGGCGGCGCTCGCCCTGTCGAAGGTCTCCCGGTCCGGACCGTGCGCGGACATCATGTTGTGCAGCGAGCCGCCGCCCGGGACGAAGCCCTCGGCCTTGGCGTCGTAGGCGCCCTCGATCAGGCCCATGTACTCGCTCATCACGTTCCGGTGGAAGTACGGCGGACGGAAGGTGTCCTCGCCGACCAGCCAGCGCGGCGCGAACACCACGAAGTCCACGCCCGCGAGACCGGGGGTGTCGGAGGGCGAGGTCAGCACCGTGAAGATCGACGGGTCCGGGTGGTCGTAGCTGATCGAGCCGATGACGTTGAACCGGCGCAGGTCGTACACGTACGGGACGTGCGTGCCGTGCCAGGCGACCACGTCGAGCGGCGAGTGGTCGTACGTCGCCGACCAGAGGTTGCCGCAGAACTTGTTGACCACCTCGGTCGGGCGCTCGCTGTCCTCGTACGCGGCCACCGGGGCCCGGAAGTCGCGCGCCGAGGCCAGGCCGTTGGCGCCGATCGGGCCGAGGCCGGGCAGCTCGAAGGGCTGGCCGTAGTTCTCGCAGACGTAGCCGCGCGCGGGGCCGTCGCCGGCGTCCAGCGGCTCGACGCGGAAGCGGACGCCGCGCGGGATCAGCGCCACCTCGCCCGGACCGGCGCTCAGCAGGCCGAGCTCGGTGCGCAGCAGCAGGCCGCCGCGCTCGGGGACGATCAGCAGCTCCCCGTCCGAGCTGCTGAACACCCGGTCCGTCATGGGGGCGTTCGCGGCGTAGAGGTGGATGGCCATGCCGGTGCGCTGGGCCGCGTCGCCGTTGCCGCCCAGGGTCCACAGGCCGGCCAGGAAGTCGGTGCCGGGGGCCGGGTCGGGCAGCGGGTTCCAGCGCAGCCGGTTCGGGTCGGGGACCGTCTCGGTGAAGGGCGCCGTGCGCAGGGCGCCGTTGTCGACGCGGGTGAAGGCCGGGTGCGCGGCCGAGGGGCGGATCCGGTAGAGCCAGGAGCGGCGGTTCTGGGCCCGCGGCTCGGTGAAGGCGCTGCCGCTGAGCTGCTCGGCGTACAGGCCGAGCGGGGCGCGCTGGGGCGAGTTCCGGCCGTGCGGGAGAGCGCCGGGCACGGCCTCCGAGCTGTGCTCGTTTCCGAAGCCGGTGAGGTACTCCAGCGCCTCCGCCGTCTTCCTGGCCTGCTCACTCATGTGCTGCTCCCGCTCCGTCGAAGGAATCCTATGGTCGACAGTAGGATTCCGCGACCCGCCCGTCAACGGTGCCCGGCGGCCGCGTCGCCCGCCTGGCTCGATCCGGCGGGTGTCGGCCGGGGCCCCGGCGGGCCTCGGGCGGGCCTTCGGCGGATCTTCGGCGGGTCTTCAGCGGGGTCGATGTTCTGCCGGACGTACGGATTCCCGCAGAGGGGGATCCGAAAAGATGAACATTGCTCTACTCTCTCGCGCATGTCGTGGACCCGCAGGTTCCCTGCCGTGCCGGCGGCGCTCCTCGCCGCCCTCCTCGCGCTCCTGTCCCTCCTCGCCGCCGCGCCCGCCGCCCGCGCGCACGAGGAGCGCCCCGTCGCCCTCCCCGACGGCACCGGATCCGTCCCGCAGTACCGTTCCGCCGAACCCGACCTGCTGGTCTGCAAGACCGACCGGGCCGCCTTCGAACGCCGCACGTCCGGCTTCCCCGACGCCCTCAGACAACGCAACCTCGCCCTGTACGAGCGGTGCGAGAAGAGCGGCTACCGCCACCTCCAGGAAGCCGTCGACGCCGTCGACCGGCCCGGGATGAACATCGCGATCCTCCCCGGCCTCTACGAGGAGGAACCCTCGCTGCCCCCGCCCACCGGGGAGTGCGCCGCGCTCAAGGCCCCCAACTCCTCCTTCGGCTACCAGATCCTGTCCTACGAGCAGCAGGAGCAGTGCCGCCACAACCAGAACCTCGTCGCGATCCTCGGCAAGACCGACCTCCAGATCGAGGGCACCGGAGCCTCCCGCACGGACGTCGTCATCGACGCCAAGTACCGGAAGCTGAACGCACTGCGCGCCGACCGGTCCAACGGCATCTACTTCCGCAACTTCACCGCCCAGCGCACCACCTTCAACTCGCTGTACGTCCTCGCGGGCGACGGCTTCGTCATCGACGACGTACTGACCCGCTGGAACGACGAGTACGGCTTCCTCACCTTCGCCAGCGACCACGGCCTCTACAAGAACTGCGAGTCGTACGGCAACGGCGACTCCGGCATCTACCCCGGCAGCGCCTCCGACATCAACGACGGCCGCGGCTACGACGTCCCCCGCTACTCCATCGAGATCACCGGCTGCCGCAGCCACCACAACATGGTCGGCTACTCCGGCACCGCGGGAGACTCCGTCTGGGTCCACGACAACGAGTTCGACCAGAACATGGGCGGCGCCTCGATGGACAGCGCCTTCCCCGGCCACCCCGGACTCCCGCAGAACCACGCCCGGTTCGAACGCAACCTCATCCACGACAACAACCAGGACTACTACCGGTACGTCGCCGACGGCACCTGCGCCAAACCGCCCGCAGAACGCGGCTACGAGCAGGGCGTCGTCTGCCCCCAGATCTCCATGCCCCCGGGCACCGGCATCATCACCGCGGGCGGCAACTGGAACCTCTACGAGGACAACTGGGTGTACGGGCACCGCCGCGCGGGCTTCTTCCTCAGTGCCGTGCCCGCCTTCATCCGCGGCGAGGAGGAGTGGTCGAAGCAGACCGACACCTCCCACCACAACCGCTACGCGGGCAACGTGCTCGGCAAGGACAAGTCCGGGGCCTCCCGCCCCAACGGCACGGACGTGTGGTGGGACGGCCAGGGCAAGGGCAACTGCTGGCAGGACGGACCCGACGGCTCCACCCCCGGCACGCTCCCGCAGTGCGGTGACCGCCGGGGCGCGGTGTCCGGCGCGTCGGCCCGCCTGGTGGGCGAACCGGTGAAACTCGCCCAGCTGCTGGTCTGCGCCGACTACAGCGTCCAGGCGCGCAAGCTCCCGGCGGGCTGCGACTGGTACGGAGCCCGCGGCCTGGAGCGGGTCGAGACCCAGATCGCCCTGGGGGCGGCCGCCGTGCTGCTGCTGGTCGGCGGGGTGCTGTGGCGGCGCCGGCTGCGCGGCTCCCGGCTGGGCGCGGCGGCGTCCCTCCTCGGCCTCGCCGGCCTCGCCCTGGACGTGGCCGGATCCACCATGCCCCTGGTGGACACCTTCGTCCCGGCCCTCGCCCTGCTCCTGCTGGGCCTGTGGTGGACGGGCGCCGGACTGGTCCTGCGCGCGGAACGCCCCTGGCTGGCCCGCCTCACCCTGCTCCTGGGAGCCCTGACCCTGCTGGACGCCTTCGACAAGGCCGTCCTGATGATCCCGTGGATCCCGCTGAGCCCCGCCTGGGTACGGGCCCTGCTCGCGGTGGTGTGGGTGCTGTGGGCCGTCGTCGCCTCGGCCCGCCCCGGCCCGCCCACCCCGGCCCATCCCGCGGGCCCCGGCGCCGACCCGGAAGGCGACCGCGCCCCCACCCCGCCACCCCCGTCCCCACCCCTGACCACGACCGCCCCCACCCCATGACCCCCGCCCACCCGGCCCCCGCCCCCGGCCGGGCCCACGGTCCGCGGCGGGGGTGTGTGAGGCCGCGCCCGTGGCCCGCCGGGTACCGGGGCGTCATGGACCGGCGGGCCGGCCGTGGCGGGGGCCCGCGTGGGCGGAATTTCGATACGGCCCGTCCCCTGACCGGAGGTCCGCAGTGAGTGTCCGCCCCGAAGACCGCGTCCGCTGTGACGCCTGCGGGATACCGCCCCGCGCCACCCGGCCGCCCCGCAGGCGCACCCGCGTCGCCGCACTGGTGGCCGTCCTCCTGGTCCTCGCGGGCGGCGCAGTGACCGGCTGCGGGGGCCGGGCCACCACCCACCACAAACCCGGCACCACCCACGAAGAGGCCTCCGGAGGAGTCGGGACCCTCCTGGAGGCACAGGACGGCACGGGACACCGACTACGCGAGGTCCCCGCGCGGGGCGCGCCGGAGGTCCGGCTCACCGCACGCCCCGACTCCGAGGACGGCTGGAACCTCCAACTGGCCGTGACCAACTTCCGCTTCACCCCCGACAGCACCGGCGGAGGCGCCCTCCCGGGCGCCGGCCACGCCCACCTGGAGCTCGACGGCCGCAAGCTGGCCCGGCTGTACGGCCCCTGGTTCCACCTGCCCGCGGCGCAGGTGCCGGAGGGCGCGCACACCCTGACGGTCCGCCTCTACGCCGACGACCACACCGCCTGGGCCGTCGCCGGCAAGGCGGTCGAGGCCGGCCTCCCCCTGACCGCCGGCCCAGGGGCACAGGCCGCCCACAGCCACCCGGCAGACGCCCCGAGCGGCAGCGCCACCGGCACCCCGACCGGAGCCGCGACACCCACCGGAACCCCGCCGGCCGACCGGGCCGTCACCCTCACCGTCCGGGACGGCAAGGTGCACCCCGCCCCCGGCCGCACCGAGCTCAAGCGCGGCGAGCGCGTGGCCCTGCGCGTCACCAGCGACCGCGCGGACACCCTCCACGTCCACGGCTACGACAAGGAACTCGCCCTGCCCGCAGGACAGGAGGCGACCCTCGTTCTGACGGCAGACCGCGCAGGCCTCTTCGAGGTCGAAACCCACGAGTCCGAGCTGCTCCTGACCCAGCTCCTCGTCCGATGACGCCGGGCGGCCGGACGTCGTCGGAAAGCGCGCCGGGGGCTTGGCCCTGGCCCCCCGGCGAACCCGGCTCCGGCCTCGCCACCGGCCTCGCCCCCGGATTCGCCCCCGGTCCCGGCGAGGGCCCGGCCGGCGGGGCCGGCCAGGGCGTGGTCCTTCACCCGGCCGACCCGTCGACCCTGCTCGCGCACGGGATCGGATCCCAGCACGACCTGCCCATCTCCCCCTTCTACGCCTTCGCCGGCGCCTTCACCGCACTGTTCGTCTCCTTCCTGGCACTCGGCCTGCTCTGGTCCGCCTCCCGCTTCCGCGGCGACCGCTCCGGCCTCGCCCTGCCCGCCGGGCTCCAGCGGGTGGCCGACGCGCCGGCCACCCGCCTCACCCTGCGCGGACTCGGTCTCGCCGCAGCCCTCGCCGTCCTCCTCCACCTCCTCCTCGGTCCCGACGACCCCGCCCGCAACCCCGCACCGGGGGCCGTCTACGTCCTGCTCTGGGTCGGCCTCGTCCCCGCCTCCCTCCTCCTCGGCCCCGTCTGGCGCCTGATCAACCCGCTGCGCACCCTGCACCTCCTGCTCTCCCGGGGACGAGCCCGGCTCCGGGGCCGCCCGCCCGGACCCGGCCGCCCGCTGCCCGCCCGGCTCGGCCAATGGCCCGCCGCCGCAGGCCTGTTCGGCTTCACCTGGCTGGAGCTCGTCGCCCCCGATCCCGCATCCACCACCACCCTCCTGATCGCTCTCACCGGCTACGCCGCCGTCCACCTGCTCCTCGCCGCCCGCTTCGGCGAGCGCTGGTTCACCGACGCCGACGCCTTCGAGGCCTACTCCGGCCTCCTGGCCCGGCTCGCCCCGCTCGGCCGCCGCAGCGACGGCCGCCTGGTCCTGCGCAACCCCTTCCACGGACTCGACGCGACGCCCGAGCGGCCCGGACTCGTCGCCACCGTCTGCGTCCTCCTCGGTTCCACCGCCTACGACGGCTTCAGCGACAACCCCTCCTGGATCAACGCCGTTCAGACCTCCCCCCTCGGCCGTACCCCCACGGCCACGCTCGGACTGCTCGCTTCCATCGCCCTCGTCGCCACCCTCTACTGCCTGTGCGCGGCGGCCACCCGCCTCGTCGCCGGTCCTCACCCCGGCCCGCTGACCGCCTTCGCGCACTCACTCGTGCCGATCGCCGTCGGCTATCTCATCGCCCACTACTTCTCCCTCCTCGTCACCGAAGGGCCACGCACAGTGAGCATCGCACTCGGCACTGACAACGGCCCCGAACCCAGTCCCCCCTTGGGTCCTGGCGGTCTGGCCACCCTCCAGGTCCTCGCCGTCGTCACCGGGCACGTACTCGGAGTGATCGCCGCCCACGACCGTTCCGTACGTCTCTTCCCGCCCGCCAAGGCGGTCGCCGGCCAACTCCCGCTGCTCGCGCTGATGATCGCGTACACCGTCGGCGGACTTGCCCTCCTGCTGAACTGACCGCCCGCCGGAGGCGGAAGGGGGGACTGCGGGGGAGGGGGACGATTCACGAGGGGCGGGGCCGGGAACGCTGGACCGAAAAGCCAGGAGCGGCATGATGGACCCCGTGCCTCCCGCCCACCCCCTGCGCCGGACCCCCGTCCAGCAGCGCAGCGCCGACCGCCTCGTCCGGATCCTCGACGCCTGCGCCGAACTCCTCGACGAGACCGGGTACGAGAACCTCAGTACCCGGGCCGTCGCCCTGCGCGCCGGAGTGCCCATCGGCTCCGTCTACCGCTTCTTCGGCAACAAGCGGGCGATGGCCATCGCCCTGGCCCACCGCAACCTCGACCGCTACGCCGACGGCATCCAGGAACGCCTCGCCGCACTCCCCGCCGCCGACTGGCGGCCGGCGGTCGACGCGGTGCTGGACGAGTACCTGGCCATGAAGCGCAGCGTCCCCGGGTTCGCCCTGGTCGACTTCGGGGTGCCCGCGCCGCCCGCCGACGGCCCGGCCGCCGACCCGAACAACCTCGTCGCCGCCCGCCTGACCGAACTGCTCTGCGCGCACCTCGGCCTGACCCCCGGTGCCGAGCTCCGCAGGGCGGTCCTGGTGGCGGTGGAGGCGACCGACGCGCTGATCCAGCTCGCCTTCCGGACGGACCCGGCCGGAGACCCCGGAATCGTCGTCGAGACCCGGGCCATGATGCAGGCCTACCTGGCCCGCGTCCTCGACTGAACCGGCTTCCGCCCCGCGCCGGCCTCCCGCCCAACCGGATCCCCCCCGGACTCCGCGTCGAACAGGCGGCCGCAGACCCCTCCCCGCCGTGCCTACCGGTCGGTATGCTCGGTGCGCCCGCCGCCCAGCCCCTCCGGAGGCAGGGCCCGGCCCGTGCCCGCGCTGCAGCCCGCCGCCCTACAGGAGCGTCCATGCCCCGCACCGCCCCGCGCATCTGCCCCCTCTGCGAAGCCACGTGCGGCCTCACCCTCACCATCGAGGGCACCACCGTCACCGGCGCCCGGGGCGACCGCGACGACGTCTTCAGCCGCGGCTTCATCTGCCCCAAGGGCGCCGCCTTCGGCGCGCTCGACGCCGACCCCGACCGGCTGCGCACCCCCCTCGTCCGCCGCGGCGGACGCCTGCGCGAGGCCGGCTGGGACGAGGCGTACGAGGCCGTCGCCGCCGCGGTGCCGGCCCTCGTCGCGGAGTACGGGGCCCAGTCCGTCGGCGTCGTCCTCGGCAATCCGAACGTCCACACCATGGCCGGCGCCCTCTACCCGCCGCTCCTCGTCAACGCCCTCGGCACCCGCAACCTGTTCACGGCCAGCACCCTGGACCAGATGCCCAAGCACGTTTCCAGCGGGCTCCTGTTCGGCGACCCCTTCGCCATCCCCGTCCCCGACCTGGACCGTACGGACTTCCTCCTGGTCCTCGGCGCCAACCCGGTCGAGTCGAACGGATCCCTCTGCACCGCCCCCGACTTCCCCGGCCGCCTCAAGGCGCTGCGCGCCCGCGGCGGCACGCTCGTCGTCGTCGACCCGCGCCGCACGCGCACCGCCCGCCTCGCCGACCGGCACCTCGCCCCGCGCCCCGGCAGCGACGCCCTGCTGCTGGCCGCGCTCGCGCACACCCTGCTCACGGAGAAGCTCGCGGATCCCGGCCCGCTCACCGAGCACCTCGAAGGGCTCCGGGAACTCGGCGACGCCCTCGGGAGTTTCACCCCTGAGGCAGCAGCCCCCGCCTGCGACCTCCCGGCCGCCGAGATCCGCGCCCTCGCCCGCGAACTCGCGGCCGCGCCGACCGCCGCCGTCTACGGCCGGATCGGCAGCTGCACCGTGGAGTACGGAACCCTCGCCAGCTGGCTGGTCGACGTGCTGAACATCCTCACCGGCAACCTCGACCGCCCGGGCGGAGCCCTCTTCCCGCTCGCCGCGGCCGGCCCGCGGCCCCGTCCCGCCGGGCCGGGCCGCGGGTTCGCCCTCGGACGCTGGCACAGCCGGGTCAGCGGCCACCCCGAGGCGAAGAGCGAACTGCCCATCGCGGCCCTGGCCGAGGAGATCCAGACCCCCGGCGAGGGGCGGATCCGTGCCCTCATCTCCATCGCGGCCAACCCGGTGCTGTCCGCCCCCGACGGCCGCCGGCTCGACGCCGCCCTCGCCGGACTCGACTTCATGGTCAGCGTCGATCCCTACCTCAACGAGACCTCGCGGCACGCCCACGTCGTCCTGCCCCCGCCGCCGCCCTCCCAGAGCGCGCACCACGACTTCGCCTTCAACGGCTTCGCCGTACACAACCAGGTCCGCTACACCCGCCCGGCCGTTCCCCTCGAAGCGGACCGGCTGGACGAGTGCGAGATCCACGCCCGTCTCGTCCTGGCCGTCTCCGGCACGCACGGCTCCGCCGAGCCCTCCGCGGTCGACGACCTCGCCATCCGGGCCGCCCTCGCCAAGGAAACCGCCGACCGGCACTCCCCGCTGCACGGAGCCGACCCGGCGCGCCTCGCCGGCCTCCTCACCGGTGAGAACGGCCCCGAGCGGCGGCTCGACCTGATGCTCCGGCTCGGCCCGTACGGGGACCGGTTCGGGGCGGCCGGGAACGACGCCGCCACGAGCGCCGGCCACCGGGCGGACGGCGGCCCGGACGCGGCTGAGCCCGGGGCCGGGCTCAGCCTGGAACGGCTGCTCGCCCACCCGCACGGCATCGACCTGGGCCCGCTGAGGCCCCGGCTTCCGGGCGTGCTCAGGACCCGCAGCGGCAGGATCGAGCTGCTCCCGGACCCGATCGCGGCCGAGCTCCCCAGGCTCCGCGCGGCGCTCGCCGAACGCCCCGCCGCCCTGGTGCTCGTGGGCCGCCGCCACCTGCGGTCCAACAACAGCTGGTTGCACAACGTCCCGGCCCTCGTCGGAGGTTCCAACCGCTGCACCCTTCAGGTCCACCCCGAGGACGCGGCCCGGCACGGCCTCACCGACGGCGGCCGCGCCAGGCTCACCGCGGACGGCGGCAGTCTGGACGTACCCGTGGAGATCACCGACGCCGTCCGCGCGGGCGTCGTCAGCCTCCCGCACGGCTGGGGCCACGACCGGGCCGGCACCCGCCTCACGGTGGCCGCCGCCGACCCCGGAGCCAACGTGAACCAGCTGCTCGACGGCAGCCTGCTGGACCCCCTGTCCGGCACGGCGGTGCTCAACGCCTTCCCGGTCCAGCTGGCACCCCTGCCCTGAGCTGGGGTTTTGCTCGTATTGCTCACGCGCGGACATCTTGTTGGGTCCAGGAGGCGGCACCTACGTTCCCTGCATGCTGACCTTCCTCGGCTTCGCCATGATCGCGACTTTCCTGGTCCTGATCATGCTGAAGAAAATGTCGCCCATCGCGGCGCTCGTGCTCATCCCCGCGCTCTTCTGCGTGTTCGCCGGCAAGGGCGCACACCTCGGGGACTACGTCATCGACGGGGTCGGCAAACTCGCGCCGACCGCCGCGATGCTGATGTTCGCCATCGTCTACTTCGGCGTGATGATCGACGTCGGTCTCTTCGACCCGATCGTGCGCGGCATCCTGCGGTTCTGCAAGGCCGACCCGATGCGCGTGGTGGTGGGCACGGCCGTGCTCGCCGCGATCGTCTCGCTCGACGGGGACGGCTCGACCACCTTCATGATCACGGTTTCGGCGATGTATCCGCTGTACAAGCGGCTGGGCCTGAGCCTGGTGGTCATGACCGGCGTCGCCGCGACCGCCAACGGCGTCATGAACACCCTGCCCTGGGGCGGCCCCACGGCCCGCGCGGCCACCGCCCTCAAGCTCGACGCGGCCGACATCTTCGTCCCGATGATCCCCGCGCTCGCCGCCGGTCTGCTCTTCGTCTTCGTGCTGGCCTACGTCCTGGGCGTCAAGGAGCGCCGCCGGGTCGGTTCCCTGGTGATGCCCGGCGGGGAAGGCGAGGAGAGCGCCGCGGAGGTCCTGGTCCCGGCGGGTGCCCGCGCCGACGGCGGCAAGCGTCCGGGCAGCGGCAGCGGCACCGGCGCAGGTACCGGCGCCACCTCGCCGGCCTCCGGTTCCGTCCCCGGCCCGCGGGCCTCGGACCCCGCCGGGCCCGCCGGGGAGCCGGCCGGGCGCGTCGACGCCGCCGGTTCGCCGGACGAGGACGGCTTCCAGGGCCTGGACCCCCACCGCCCGACGCTCCGCCCCCGCCTCTACTGGTTCAACGCGGGCCTGACCGTCGCCCTGCTCACCGCCATGATCACGGAGCTGCTGCCGATCCCGGTGCTCTTCCTCCTCGGCGCGGCCCTCGCCCTGACCGTGAACTTCCCCCACATGCCCGACCAGAAGGCCCGGATCGCCGCGCACGCGGACAACGTCCTCAACGTGGCGGGCATGGTCTTCGCCGCCGCAGTCTTCACCGGGGTCCTCACCGGAACGGGCATGGTCAAGGACATGGCCGACTGGCTGGTCGGGGCCATCCCGGAGGGCATGGGGCCGCACATGGCCCTGGTCACCGGACTGCTCAGCCTGCCGCTGACCTACTTTATGTCGAACGACGGCTTCTACTTCGGCGTCCTGCCGGTGCTGGCCGAGGCGGGTGCCGCCCACGGCGTGTCGCCGTTGGAGATCGCCCGCGCCTCCCTGGTCGGCCAGGCCCTCCACATGTCCAGCCCGCTGGTTCCGGCCGTCTACGTCCTCGTCGGCATGGCCAAGGTCGAGTTCGGCGACCACACCCGCTTCACCGTGAAGTGGGCGGCCCTCACCTCCCTCGTGGTCCTCGGGGCGGGGATGCTTTTCGGCATCATCTGATCCGGTCCGCCCCTGGCGCCCAGAAAACTACCGGCGCTAGTTTGTAGGCTGTCGGCGACGTCAGGTCTACAGGTCTACGCGCTCGTGCGTGCTCGGGAGGAATGCCATGAAGGCCCACGACGGGATGTACATCGGCGGGGCGTGGGTGCCCGCCGCCGGAACCGGCCGGATCGAGGTCGTCAACCCGGCGGACGAGCAGGTCATCGCCGAGGTCCCGGCCGGCAGCGCCGAGGACGTGGACGCGGCCGTACGCGCCGCCCGCGCGGCGTTCCCCGGCTGGGCGGCCACCGCCCCGGCCGAACGGGCGGCCCTGATCGGTGCCCTCCGCGACGTACTGGCCGCCCGCAAGGCCGAGATGGCCGAGACGATCACGGCCGAACTCGGTTCCCCGCTCGGCTTCGCGGAGGCCGTGCACGTCGGCTCGCCCATCGCCGTGGCCGGCTCGTACGCCGAACTGGGGGCCTCGTACGGCTTCGAGGAGCGGATCGGGAACTCCACCGTGCTGCTGGAGCCCGTCGGCGTGGTCGGCGCGATCACCCCCTGGAACTACCCGCTGCACCAGATCGTTGCCAAGGTGGCACCCGCACTCGCCGCCGGCTGCACCGTCGTCCTCAAGCCGGCCGAGGACACCCCGCTGACCGCACAGCTCTTCGCCGAAGCCGTGCACGAGGCGGGCGTGCCGGCCGGAGTCTTCAACCTGGTGACCGGAACCGGACCGGTCGCCGGGCAGGCGCTGGCCGAGCACGAAGGAGTCGACCTCGTCTCCTTCACCGGCTCGACCGCCGTCGGAAAGAAGATCGGCGCGATAGCCGGCGCCGCGATCAAGCGCGTCGCCCTCGAACTGGGCGGCAAGTCGGCCAACGTCATCCTGCCCGGGGCGGACCTCGCCAAGGCCGTCGCGGTGGGCGTCGGCCACGTCATGAACAACTCCGGCCAGAGCTGCAACGCCCTCACGCGCATGCTCGTGCACCGGGACCAGTACGAGGAGGCCGTCGCCCTCGCGGCCACCGCCGTCACCAAGTACCCCTCCGGCGACCCGCGCGACCCGGGCACCCGCCTCGGCCCGGTCGTCAACGCGACCCAGCGCGACCGCGTCCGCGCGTACATCGCCAAGGGCGTCGAGGAAGGCGCGCGCCTCGTCGCGGGCGGGCCCGACAGCCCGCACGAGCAGGGGTACTTCATCGCCCCGACCGTCTTCGCCGACGTCACCCCCGAGATGACGATCGCCCAGGAGGAGATCTTCGGCCCGGTACTGGCGATCCTCCCCTACGCCGACGAGGACGACGCCCTCGCCATCGCCAACGGCACCGTCTACGGCCTGGGCGGCGCGGTGTGGGCCGCCGACGAGGAGACGGCCGTGGCCTTCGCCCGCCGCATGGACACCGGCCAGGTGGACATCAACGGCGGCCGCTTCAACGTGCGCGCCCCGTTCGGCGGGTACAAGCAGTCGGGCGTCGGCCGCGAGCTGGGCCCGCACGGCCTGGGGGAGTACCTCCAGACCAAGTCCCTGCAGTTCTAGCCGCACCGAGACGGAGAAGAACACCATGGTCCGCGCCGCCGTCCTGCCCGCCGTCGGAGCCCCGCTGGAGATACGGGAGATCGTGCTGCCCGAGCCCGGCCCCGGCCAGGTCCGGGTGCGGCTCGCCGCAGCCGGGGTCTGCCACTCCGACCTCTCCCTCACCAACGGCACCATGAGGGTGCCCGTCCCCGCGATCCTCGGGCACGAGGGCGCGGGCACGGTCCTCGCCGTCGGGGAGGGCGTCACGCACGTCGCCCCGGGGGACGGGGTGGTGCTCAACTGGGCGCCGTCCTGCGGAGAGTGCCACCACTGCCGCATCGGCGAGGTCTGGCTCTGCGCCAAGGCCCTGGCGGGCGTCGGCGCGGTCCACGCCCACGACGCAGAGGGCACCGAACTGCACCCCGGGCTCAACGTCGCGGCCTTCGCCGAGGAGACCGTCGTCGCGGCCAACTGCGTCCTGCCCGCGCCCGCGGGGATCCCGCTCACCGAGGCAGCCCTCCTCGGCTGCGCCGTCCTCACCGGCTACGGCGCCGTCCACCACAGCGCGCAGGTCTTCCCGGGCGAATCGGTGGCCGTGTTCGGCGTCGGCGGGGTCGGCCTCGCCGCGCTCCAGGCGGCCCGGATCGCGCAGGCCGGTCCCATCGTCGCCGTGGACGTCTCCCCGGCCAAGGAGGAGCTCGCGCGGGCGGCCGGAGCCACCGAGTTCGTGCTCGCCTCCGACACCACCGCCAAGCAGGTCCGCGCGCTCACCGGCGGGCAGGGCGTGGACGTCGCCGTCGAATGCGTGGGCCGGGCGGAGAGCATCCGCGGAGCCTGGGAGTCGACGCGCCGGGGCGGACGGACGACGGTCGTCGGGATCGGGGGCAAGGAACAGCAGGTCACCTTCCACGCCCTGGAGATCTTCCACTTCGCCCGTACCCTCAGCGGCTGCGTCTACGGCAACAGCGACCCCGCCCGCGACCTCCCGGTGATCGCCGACCACGTCCTCGCGGGCCGCCTGGACCTCGGGTCCATGGTCACCGACCGCATCACCCTCGACGGCATCCCGGCGGCCTTCGACGCGATGCTCGCGGGCAAGGGAGGCCGCTCGCTGGTCGTCTTCTGACCCCGGTCCCTGCCCGGCCCGGCCCCGCAGGCCGGGGCGTCCGGCCGGCGGCCAGGTCGTCGGGCGGCCAGGCGGTCGGGCCGTCAGGCCGTCGGGTCGTGAAGGGCCTCGTCGTGAAGGGCCTCGAACTGCAGGGCCAGGCCGTCCAGCAGGGCCGCGAGGCCGGTCTCGAAGGCGCCCTCGTCCACCTCGCGCCGCCGCTCCGCCAGCAGATGGGCCTGGCCCAGGTGGGGGTAGTCCGCCGGGTTGTAGGCCGCCTCGTCGTCCACGAACCCGCCGGCGAAGGAGGCCACCGCCGAGCCCAGGATGAAGTACCGCATCAGCGCCCCGATCCGGGTCGCGTGCGCCGGTGGCCAGCCCGCCTCCGTCATCGCGCCGAAGACCGAGTCCGCCAGCCGCAGTCCCGCCGGGCGCCGGCCCGGCCCCCGCGCCAGCACCGGGACGATGTTCGGATGGTCCGACAGCGCGTCGCGGTACGAGTGCGCCCAGGCGTGCAGGGCCCGGCGCCAGTCCGTGCAGCCCTCGAACATCGACAAGTCGACCCGCGCGCTCACCGCGTCCGCCACCGCCTCCAGGATCTCGTCCTTCGTGCGGAAGTGGTTGTACAGGGAAGGCCCGCTGACCCCGAGCGCGGCGGCCAGCCGACGCGTCGACACCGCCTCCAGCCCCTCGGCGTCCACCAGCGCACCCGCCGCCTCGACGATGCGGGCACGGCTGAGGAGGGGCTTGCGCGGTCTGGCCATGCGCCACATAGTAGGGCCTGCCCGCCATAAACTACCGGTGCTAGTTAAAGGCCGGTCGACCCGCCCCGGAGGTGCCCGGTGAACCTGGAGCCGAGCGAGGAGCAGAGCGCCGTACGCCGGCTGGCCCGCGCGTTCACCGAGCGCGAGATCGTCCCGTACGCCGCCGAGTGGGACCGGGCCGAGAGCGTGGACCGGGGCATCGTGAAGAAGCTCGGCGACCTCGGATTCCTCGGTCTCACCGTCCCCGAGGAGTACGGCGGCTCCGGCGGGGACCACCTCTCCTACGCCCTGGTCACCGAAGAGCTCGGGCGCGGCGACTCCGCCGTGCGCGGCATCGTCTCCGTCTCCCTCGGCCTCGTCGCCAAGACCATCGCCGCCTGGGGCGACGAGGAGCAGAAGCGGGCCTGGCTGCCCCGGCTGTGCTCCGGCGAAGCGCTCGGCTGCTTCGGCCTGACCGAACCCGGCACCGGCTCCGACGCGGGCAGCCTCACCACCCGCGCCGTGCGCGAGGGGGACGCGTACGTCGTCACCGGCAGCAAGATGTTCATCACCAACGGCACCTGGGCCGACGTCGTCCTCCTCTTCGCCCGGACCAACGACACCCCCGGCCACCGCGGGATCTCCGCCTTCCTCGTGCCCGCCGACGCCCCCGGCCTGACCCGGCGCGAGGTCCACGGCAAGCTCGGCCTGCGCGGCCAGGCCACCGCCGAACTCACCCTCGACGGCGTCCGCGTGCCCGCCTCCGCGATGCTCGGCCCCGAGGGCAAGGGCTTCTCCGTCGCGATGTCCGCCCTGGCCAAGGGCCGGATGTCGGTGGCCGCCGGCTGCGTCGGCATCGCCCAGGCGGCCCTGGACGCGGCCGTCTCGTACGCCGCCCAGCGCGAGCAGTTCGGCAGGCCGATCGCCCACCACCAGCTCGTCCAGGAGCTCATCGCCGACATCTCCGTCGACGTGGACGCCGCCCGGCTGCTGACCTGGCGCGTGGCCGACCTCATCGACCGCGGCCGGCCCTTCGCCACCGAGTCCTCCACCGCCAAGCTCTTCGCCTCCGAGGCCGCCGTGCGCGCCGCCGGCAACGCCCTCCAGGTGCACGGCGGCTACGGCTACATCGACGAGTACCCGGTCGGCAAACTGCTGCGCGA
This sequence comes from Streptomyces sp. NPDC006512, assembly GCF_040611935.1. Lineage (NCBI taxonomy): Bacteria > Bacillati > Actinomycetota > Actinomycetes > Kitasatosporales > Streptomycetaceae > Streptomyces > Streptomyces sp. NPDC006512. The sequence goes on from NZ_JBEXPG010000013.1 coordinate 97,951, forward strand.
CGCCCGCGTCATGACCCTGTACGAGGGCACCAGCCAGATCCAGAAGCTGCTGATCGGGCGCGCCCGTACGGGAGTTTCCGCGTTCTGAGTACGTACGTGAGTACGTGCGCCCATGTGCGCCCGGCGGCGGCGCCCGATGCTGGACCCATGAACGAGACACCGGTCAAGCAGCAGAACACGGGGGCCTACTACGGCCAGGCCGTCGCCTCCTTCGGCGTCGCCATCGCCGCGGTCGCGCTCGGGATCTACAACATGGACGCCGACGGCTGGGTGCGCGCCTTCCTCGGCATCGCGGTGCTCTACCTCACCACCTCGGCGTTCACCCTCGCCAAGGTGATCCGCGACCGCCAGGAGGTGACCCAGATCGTCACCCGGGTCGACCAGGCCCGGATGGAGAAGATCATGACGGGCTACGACCCCTTCGCGCCGAAGCCCACCGCGCAGGACCGCTGACGCCGGCCTGCCCGGGAGTCCGCTGCGCTAAGCGCTTGCTCACCCTCCGGTAGGGTGTTCCTTCCTACAAGCGGAAGAGGTGGGCGGGGCATGGACAGCGCGGCGGAGACCGGCGGATACCAGCCGTGGTCGGAGGTCACCCCCGACGCCGCGCGACGGCTGCTCGTCGCCGCCGTCGAGGCCTTCGCGGAGCGCGGCTACCACGCGACCACCACGCGCGACATCGCCGGCCGTGCCGGAATGAGTCCAGCCGCGCTCTACATCCACTACAAGACCAAGGAAGAACTGCTCCACCGGATCAGCCGCATCGGCCACGACAAGGCGCTGGAGATCCTGGAGACCGCCGCCTCCGGTCCGGGTACGGCCGCCGAGCGGCTCGACGGCGCCGTGCGCTCCTTCGTGGGCTGGCACGCCGCGCACCACACCACCGCGCGCGTGGTCCAGTACGAGCTCGACGCGCTCGCGCCGGAGCACCGCTCCGAGATCGTGGCCCTGCGCCGGCGGAGCGACGCGGCCGTGCGGCGCATCGTCGCCGAGGGCGTGCGGGCGGGGGAGTTCGAGGTCCCGGACGTGCCGGGCACCACCCTCGCCGTGCTGTCCCTGTGCATCGACGTGGCCCGCTGGTTCAGTGCGGCCGGACCGCGTACGCCCGACGAGGTCGGCGCGCTCTACGCCGACCTCGTGCTCCGCATGGTGGGCGCCGGCCCCGGCGTCGTCGGGGGCGCGGCCCGCGAGCGGTGACCGGAGCGGGGCCGGCTCAGAAGTAGTAGCGGGACACCGACTCCGCCACGCACACGGGCTTCTCGCCGCCCTCGCGCTCCACCGTCACCGTGGCCGCGACCTGCACGCCGCCGCCCGCCTCGGTGACCGACGTGATCACGGCGGTCGCGCGCAGCCGCGATCCGACCGGCACCGTCGCCGGGAACCGGACCTTGTCCACGCCGTAGTTGATGCCCATCCGCATGCCCTCGACCAGCATGATCTGCGGCACCAGGCTGGGCAGCAGGGACAGGGTCAGATAGCCGTGCGCGATGGTGGAGCCGAAGGGGCCGGAAGCCGCGCGCTCGGGGTCCACGTGGATCCACTGGTGGTCGCCGGTCGCGTCGGCGAAGAGGTCGATCCGCTTCTGGTCCACCTCCAGCCATCCGCTCGGGCCGAGCTGTTCGCCGATGCCGGCGCGCAGCTCCTCGGCGGAGGTGAAGATCCTCGGTCCGGCCATGCCCTGCCCCTGTCTGCCGTCGCCTGCACTGCCCGCGCCGAATAAGCGCTTGCTCAGCATGCTGGGCGCCGCGTGTGAATGTCAACGACGTCCGGCTAGGCTCGGCAGGGTGCCGCAGATTCCCGAGAAGATCCACGAACTCACCGTCGGCCAGCTGTCCGCACGCAGCGGAGCGGCCGTCTCAGCGCTCCACTTCTACGAGACCAAGGGCCTGATCAGTAGCCGGCGCACCTCCGGCAACCAGCGCCGCTACGCCCGTGACGCCCTGCGCCGGGTCGCCTTCGTGCGCGCCGCCCAGCGCGTGGGCATCCCGCTCGCCGACATCCGCGACGCGCTGGCCCAACTGCCGGAAGGGCGCACGCCGAACCGTGAGGACTGGGCGCTCCTGTCGGAGGCCTGGCGGGCCGAGCTCGACCAGCGGATCGAGCAACTCAGCAGCCTGCGCGACCGATTGACGGACTGCATCGGCTGCGGCTGCCTCTCCATGAAGACCTGCGCGCTGTCGAACCCCGACGACGTCTTCGGCGACCGCTTCACGGGCTCCCGCCTGTCGCAGTAGCGGCAGGCGGGAGCAGCACCAGCGGTACCAGCGGGCCGTGCCGCCGTCACCGCCCGGCCCGGGCGGCGGCGTCCGGCGCGCCCGCGTCCCACGGAGCGGCTTCGGCGGTCATGTCCCGGGCGGCGGCGACCAGTTCGGCGTTCGACCGGGCCGGCCGCCCGTCCGCCAGGCGCAGCACCTCGCCCACCCCGATCCGCAGCCCCGCACCGCACCGGGCGGCCAGCCGCAGCACCGGCCACGCCTCGGCCTCCCGGCCGTACAGCACCACCGGTACGGGCGGCAGCCAGCGCAACCCCGCCACCAGCGCGGGATCGGCCCGCGCCAGCTCCGCCACCAGCCGCACCCGCCCGTGGTCCGGCGGTGCCCAGGCGAGGAAGCGGGCCAGTGGCTCCGGTCCGGCCGCGCCGCCCAGCGGTACCACCGCGTCCACCGCCACCCCGCGCGCCAGCAGGGCCCGCCCCAGCTCGCGGGCCCCGGGCTCGGCGAAGGACACCGTCGCCCGGTCCGGCAGCACCGACCAGTCCCGCACCCGCTCCAGGCGCCCCGCCCGGTCCGGCTCCGCACCGATCGTCGCGGGCACCGCCAGGGGTACGCGGACCCCCGCGCCGCGCAGCTCCTCCAGCAGGGGCCCGACCACCCGGGGCGAGAGGCTCTCCCGGCCGCACGGGGTCCGCGGGTGCACCAGTACCTCGTCGGCCCCGGCGGCGACGGCGGCCAGAGCCGACTCTGCCAGCGCCCGCGGGGACATCGGTACGGCCGCCCCGTCGGCGGCGTCCCGCGAACCGTTGAGCGCGACCTGGAGCGGCGCGCCCCGGAGCGGCCCGCTCATGCCGCGCCCGCCGACGCCGGATGCACCACCGCCGCGTAGGCCAGGGCCGGTCTGGGCACCACGATCCCGCAGCCCCCGCACACCGGCCCGTCCCACGCCCCGGCCCAGTCCCCGCCGCGGCGGGAGAGCGCCGACGGCCAGCGCAGCTCTTCCTCCCCGCACACCGGACACGAGGTGCCCGGCTCCGACTCCAGCGCGGTCACCAGCCTGCGCAGTACCTCGCCCAGCGTTCCCTCCGGCCGCACCCCGGGGTCGGCGCAGCGCACCACCGCGTCCCCGCTGCCGCCCCAGGCCCACTCCGGCCTGCGCACTCCGTCGTGCTTCTCACGTCTGCGCCGCGCCGCGAACTGCCGCTCGTACTCCAGCCAGACCGCCCGCGCCTCTTCCAGTTCCTCCAGCGCCGCGACCAGCCTGAGCGGATCCGCGCCCCGGTCCTCGGGGGCGATCCCGTGCCGGTCGCACAGGTGCCACCACGTCGCGCGGTGCCCGTACGGGGCGAACCGTTCCAGGCAGCGGCGCAGCGAATGGCGCCGCAGGGCCCGGTCGTTGCGCGCGTCGCGCACCTGATAGGCCAGACTTCGAAAACCCGCCATCGCACCTTCACCTCCGCCGTGCCCATCCCCCACACCGTGCCCGTGCCCGTGCTACTCCGTCGAACGAAGCAGCCCGCCCCGACGTGCCCAACATGCCCTGCCGGATGTGGGCGCATGCGGGGGCGGTCGAGGCGTGCGGGTGGCACATGGCCGGAACTCAGCGCCCCATGCGCCCCGCGGTGACCACGACCCGGGCCAGTTCCTCGTGGCAGATGTCACTGTGCGCCCCCGACGGAGCCCCGCCCCGGCGGACCACGGAGCCCGCGTCGACGCTGACGCAGCCGGTCTCCGGCAGGCCGCCGCGCAGGACGGCGTCCAGGCCCAGCCGGGGCGCGCCCGGCACCGCCCGTACCCCGTCGTGCCCGATCGCGCCCCACCGCTCGTCGAAACCGAGAAGTCCGGCCGAATCACCCGCCATCCGGGAGGCCAGCGGGTAGAACACCCCGAGCGAGGAGTCGTGCGGGGAATGGCAGGCCACGACCGGCCCGTCCACCCGGCGCTGGAGTCCCCCCAGGGCGCCGCCGCGCCGCGGGTCGTGGGGGAGCCGCTCGCTGAAGGCGTAGTGCGAGAAGGCCCCTTGGAGCAGCGTCAGCGACTTCAGGGTCCGCACCCCGTCCGGCAGGCCGCGCAGCGCGAAGGACACCACGCGGCCGCCGAAGCTGTGGCCGATCAGGTGGATCCGCAGGGCGGGCCGGCGTCCGGCCAGGTCCGCCAGTACCGGGCCGAGGCCGTGCTCCCCGACCACCCCGGCGCGCTTCTTCATCTCGTAGTACGTCGCCTGCCGCAGCAGTTCCTTGGCCCCGCCCCACAGCGTCCGCAGCCCGCCGCCGAGTGCCAGGCCCGGGGCTCCGGGCGGCACCGGGTCCGCGTCCGCGCCGGCGGCCCGCGCCCCGCCGGCCTCCTCCAGCGCCCGGGCGAGGGCCCGGCAGACCGCCAGCACGTCCTCGGCGAAAATGGCCGGTACGTCGTGCCGCGCGGCCGGGGCCGGCCCCGCGCCCGGGCCCGTCGTGAACGGGGTTCCCACCCGGTCCACCCTGACCAGCTCCCGCACCAGCGCGCCGAACTCGACGAGGGCCGCCGCGGTGTCCGGCCGGTCCTCCAGCAGTTCGGCGACCCGGTCCAGTTCCGCCTCCCGGCCCGGCCAGAACTCCCCGAGCGCCCGCCGCGTGGCGGGGTCCAGCTCCGTCCCGAAGCCCGGCGCGGCGAGGGCGCCGCGCGCCTCGAAGTCGGGTATCGGCTCGTCGGAGAAGCGGATCGAGGGCCAGACGACCCCCACGTACCCGAGCCGCACCCCCGTCCCGACCAGGTCCGGGAAGGGGGCGAAGAAGCGGTCGTAGAGCCGGGTCGCCGCCGACCGGTCGCTGTTCCAGCCGTGCGCGAACACCAGCAGGTCGGTGGCCTCGATGCGGGCCACCGCCTCCCGCGTCGCCGGATCCACGTCCCCCTGCGCGTCGAAGGTCAGCTCCCGGTACGGTCCGACGCCGATCCCCGCACCGACCGCCGCCCGTGTCCCGGCCCCGGCCCAGGCCCCGGCCCCGGCTCCTGTCCCGATTCCGATCCCGGTCCCGGCCACCGCCCCGGCTCCCGCGCCCGTCCCGGTTCCGCCGCCGGATCCGCCCGGCCGTCCACCCGCCATGAGGTCCCCCTCCGCGCCGCGCCTGTGCTGCGTGTGCAGCATCTCGCCGCGCGGGCCGCCCGGCCAGACCCGGGACGCCACCGGATCGGGCGGCCGCCGCCCGGCCGTTCAGGGGTAGAGCAGGTACTTCTCCCGTACGGCCGCGAAACGCGCCAGCCCGGCCGCCCAGTCGCCCGCGATCTCCTCCACCCCGGCCCCCGCGTCCACCAGCGTGCGCACCCGGTCCGAGCCCGTCAGCCGGTCGATCCAGTGGTCGCTCCGCCAGCCGAACCCGGACCACACCCGCCGCGCCGTGACCAGCAGCCCGATCCCCGCCCGTACCGGATCGAAGGCCTCCCGGTCGTGCACGACCAGCCGCACCCCGCCGCAGACCTTCCCGGCGTGCTTGGAGAAGGAAGGCGTGAACCAGGTCTCCCGGAACCACACCCCGGGCAGCTCCAGCCCGTTCGCCGCCTCGGCCCACCGCCGGTCGACGCCCTCCGCGCCCACCACCTCGAACGGCGTGGTGGTGCCCCGGCCCTCCGACAGGTTGGTCCCCTCGAACAGGCAGGTCCCCGCGTACGCCAGCGCCGTGTCCGGAGTCGGCATGTTGGGGCTCGGCGGCACCCAGGGCAGCCCGGTCGCCCCGAAGAACGACTCCCGCCGCCAGCCGGCCATCCGTACGGTCCGCAGCCGGACCGGCCCCTGGGGAAAGGACGCGCCGCCGAGGAACTCGCCGTTGAACAGGAGCGCCAGCTCGGCCGCCGTCATCCCGTGCGCGAGCGCGATCGGCTCCCGGCCCACGAAGCTCGCGTACGGCCGCTCCAGCACCGGCCCGGCCGCCCGCCGCCCGCCCACCGGGTTCGGACGGTCCAGGACCACCACCGCCTTGCCGGCGAGAGCGGCCGCGCGCATGCAGTCGTAGAGGGTCCACACGTAGGTGTAGAAGCGCGCGCCGACGTCCTGGATGTCGAAGACGACGGTGTCGATGCCGGCCGCCGTGAACAGGTCCGCCAGCTTCTGTCCGCTCGTGGCGTAGGTGTCGTACACGGGCAGCCCGGTCGCCGGATCCCGCCCGGCCCCCTCGGAGCCGCCCGCCTGGGCCGTCCCGCGGAACCCGTGCTCCGGCCCGAACACCGCGACCAGGTCGACCCGTTCGTCCGCGTGCAGTACGTCGACCAGGTGGCGGGCGTCGGCGGTGATCCCGGTGGGATTGGTGACGACCCCGACCCGCTGGCCGGCGAGCGACGCGTACCCCTCGGCGGCGAGCTGCTCGAAGCCCGTGCGCACCCGCCCCGACCGGGGACCCCCGGCCGCGGCCGCGCCCGTACCGCCCAGGGCCCCCGCTCCGCCCAAGACTCCGGCGGCCCCCGCCGTTCCCGCCCCCGCCAGCCCCAGCACCCCGCGTCGTGACAGCGTCATCCCGCCACGCTAGGGCCCGCGCCCCTTCCGGCCGGGCATACCGACTGGTTAGTCTGCCGGGAACCGGCCCCCCGGGGCAGCGACGAAAGGTGACCCCCGTGAGCGCGTACCAGGACCAGCGAGTCGTCGTCACCGGCGCGGGCGGCGGCATCGGCGCGGCCCTCGCCCACCGCTTCGCCGCGGCGGGGGCGACCGTCGTCGTCAACGACCTCGACCCCGCCAAGGCCGCCTCCGTGGCGGGGGAGATCGGCCCCCGCGCGATCGCCGTGCCCGGCGACGCCTCGACCGTCGTCGCCGAGGCCCGGGACGCCCTGGGCGGCACGGTCGACGTGTACTGCGCCAACGCAGGCCTCGCCTCCGGCGGTGACGCCTTCGCGGACGAGGCCGTCTGGGAAGCCGCCTGGGACACCAACGTCATGGCCCACGTGCGCGCCGCCCGGACCCTGCTGCCCGGCTGGCTGGAACGGGGCAGCGGCCGCTTCGTGTCCACGGTCTCGGCCGCCGGGCTGCTGACCATGATCGGAGCGGCGCCGTACAGTGTCACCAAGCACGGCGCCCTCGCCTTCGCGGAATGGCTCTCGCTGACGTACCGCCACCGGGGCGTGCGGGTCCACGCCATCTGTCCGCAGGGGGTGCGCACCGACATGCTGACCGCCGCGGGATCGGCGGGAGAGCTCGTCCTGGCGCCGACCGCGATCGAGCCCGGAGCGGTCGCGGACGCGCTGTTCGACGGCATGGAGAAAGGCCGGTTCTTGATCCTCCCGCACCCCGAGGTGGCGGACTACTACGCCGCGCGCGCCACGGAACCCGACCGCTGGCTGAGCGGCATGAACCACCTCCAGCAGAAGTGGGAGTCCTCGTGACCCCGGCCCCCGAGGCCCCGGCCGCAACTCCGATCCCCGAGGCCCCGGCCGCAACCCCGGCCCCCGAGCCCCCCGCCTCGCCGTACGCCGCCCGGCCCTGGCTGGGCCGGCTGAGCCCCGCGCAGCTGGCGCCGGTCTCGCCGCCGCCCAGCGTGCTGCACGCCTTCCGTGCCGCCGTCGCCCGGGCCCCCGGGCATCCGGCCCTGGCGTACTTCGACGGCCGGATCGGCTACGCGGAGGCCGACGCCCTCTCCGACTCCCTCGCCGGCCACCTCGCCGCGCGGGGCGTCGCCCGGGGCGACCGGATCGCCGTCATGCTGCAGAACACCCCGCACTTCGTGCTCGCCGTGCTGGCCGCCTGGAAGGCCGGGGCGGTGGTCGTCCCGCTCAACCCCATGTACAAGTCCGCCGAGGTCCGGCACGTCCTCGGCGACTGCGGCGCCGTCGCGCTGGTCTGCGAGGAGCGGGCCTGGGCGGAGTACCTGCGCGAGACCGTGCGGGGGACCGGCGTACGGGCCGCCCTGACCGCCCGCGACCGGGACTTCCAGACCCGGAACGACCCCCGCGTCCTGCCCCCGCAGCCTCCGCAGCCCGCCCCCGCCCCCGCCCCCGCCCCCGCCCCCGCCCCCGGCCCCGCCCCCGCCGGCGCCGGACCCGTCCCCGCCGACCTCGCCACCGAGGCCCGCCACGGCCACCCCGCGCCGCCCGGCCCCGGCCCGGCCGCGACGGACACCGCCCTCATCAGCTACACCTCCGGCACCTCCGGCACCCCCAAGGGCGCCCTGAACCCGCACGGCGCGCTCACCTACAACGCCACCCGCCAGGTCACCGGACACCCCCTCCCCGAAGGCGCCGGCTACTTCGCCCTCGCCCCGCTCTTCCACATCACCGGCATGGTCTGCGAGCTCGCCGCCTGCCTCACCAACGCGGGCACCCTCGTCCTCGCCCACCGCTTCGACGCCGGGACCGTCCTGGACGCCTTCCTCGAACACCGCCCCGCCTACGCCATCGGACCGGCCACCGCCTTCATCGCGCTCGCCGCCCACCCCGCCGTCACCCGGGACCACTTCGCCTCCTTCCAGGTGCTCTCCTCCGGCGGCGCCCCACTGCCGCCCGCCCTCGTCGAGCGGCTGCGCGCCGACCTCGGCTTCTACCTGCGCAACGGCTACGGACTCACCGAGTGCACCGCCCCCTGCTCCTCTGTCCCCGCACACCTCGAAGCCCCCGTCGACCCGGCCTCCGGCACCCTCTCGGTCGGCGTCCCCGGCGCGCAGACCCTCGTCCGGATCCTCGACGAGCACGGCGCCGAGGTCCCCTTCGGGGAGACCGGCGAGATAGCCGTCCGCGGCCCCCAGGTCGTGCCCGGCTACTGGGGGCTGCCCGAGGACACCGCGATGGCCTTCCCGGACGGCGAACTGCGCACCGGCGACGTCGGCTTCATGGACCCCGACGGCTGGCTCTACGTCGTCGACCGCAAGAAGGACATGATCAACGCCTCCGGTTTCAAGGTGTGGCCGCGCGAGGTGGAGGACGTCCTCTACACCCACCCCGCCGTGCGCGAGGCGGCCGTCGTCGGCGTCCCCGACCCGTACCGGGGCGAGAGCGTGAAGGCCTACGTGAGCCTGCGCCCCGGAGCCCGCGCCGAGCCCGCAGAACTGTCCGCGTACTGCGCCGGGCGCATCGCCGCGTACAAGTACCCGCGCCAGGTCGAGATCCTGCCTGTTCTTCCCCGTACGACCAGTGGCAAGATCCTGCGACGGGAACTGCGCGAGCGAGGCTGAAAACAGTCGGATGGTCGTACGACGCAGCAGGTGAGGGATCAGGAAAGGAAGGCGAGCGCCATGGCCGCCAGGACCACCACGGAGCCAGCGGAGGGCAACCGGGAGACCCCGGTGCCGCAGCGGCTGCTGGCCGTGGCCACCAGGCTGTTCGCCGAACGGGGCTACGACCGCACCTCCGTCCAGGAGATCGTCGAGGCCGCCGGCGTCACCAAGGGCGCGCTCTACCACTACTTCGGGTCGAAGGACGACCTGCTCCACGAGGTGTACGCGCGGATGCTGCGCCTCCAGCAGCAGCGGCTCGACGCGGTGGCCGGATCCGACGCCCCCGTCGAGGAGCGGCTGCGGGCTGCGGCCGCCGACGTCGTGGTCACCACCATCGAGAACCTCGACGACGCGATGATCTTCTTCCGGTCGATGCACCAGCTCAGCCCGGAGAAGTACAAGCAGGTACGGGCCGAGCGCAGGCGCTACCACGAGCGCTTCAGGGCCCTGGTAGAGGAGGGCCAGCGCACCGGGGTGTTCGCCACGGCCACGCCCGCCGACCTGGTGGTCGACTTCTACTTCGGGTCCGTCCACCACCTGTCGACCTGGTACCGCACGGACGGGCCGCTCACCCCGCACCAGGTCGCCGACCACCTCGCCGACCTGCTGCTGCGCTCCCTGCGCCCCTGAGCGGCCCCGCTCACACCCGGGCCAGCGCCGGGTAGTCGGAGTACCCCTCCGCCCCCTGTACGTACATCAGGAACTCCGGGCGGAGCTCGTTGAGCGGGGCGCCGGTGCGCAGCCGCTCCACGAAGTCGGGGTTGGCGAGGAAGCCCCGGCCCAGCGCGATCAGGTCGGCGCCGGCGGCGAGCAGCCGTTCGCCCCGCAGCTTCCCGCCGTCGGACGCGGCCTCCTCGCGGGAGAGCACGGGGTTGGCGATCAGCGTGCCCGGCCAGGCGGCGCGGATCCGCCCGAAGAGGGGCCGGTCCGGATCGGCGTGCACCTGGTGCAGGTACACCGGGCCGACCCCGGCCAGGGCCTCGACCAGCGCCGGGTAGATCTCCTCGGTGTCCCCTTCCTCGATGCCGTTGACGCTCGCCCCGGGGGAGATCCGTACGCCCACCCGCTCGGCGCCGATCGCCTCGACGACGGCCCGGACGACCTCGACGGTGAAGCGCACGCGCCCCTGGACGGAGCCGCCCCAGCCGTCGGTGCGCCGGTTGGTGTTCCCCGCGAGGAACTGGTGGAGCAGGTGGCCGTTGGCGGAGTGCACCTCGACGCCTTCGAAGCCCGCCGCGACGGCGTTCCGGGCCGCGGTCGCGAAGTCGGCGATGGTGGACCGGATGTCGGCCTCCGTCATCTCGCGCGGTACGGGGGCGTCCTGGAGCCCGCCCGGGGTGTGCAGCGGCTCCGGGAAGCGGACCGCGGACGGGGCGAGCGGGACGTGCCCGCTGGTGTCGGGGTGGCCGACCCTCCCGCCGTGCTGGAGCTGGAGGAACATCCGCCCGCCCGCGGCGCGCACGGCGTCGGTGACCCGGCGCCAGCCGGCGACCTGCGCGGGGGAGTGGATGCCGGGGATGTGCGGGTAGGTCTGGCCGACGGCGTTCGGCGTGGTGCCCTCGGCGATGATCAGGGCGGCCGAGGCACGCTGCGCGTAGTGGGCGGCCATGAGGTCGCCCGGGACGCCGTCGGCGTCCGCGCGGTTGCGCGTCAGCGGCGCCATCACCAGGCGGCTGGGCAGCTCCAGGCCGCCGAGGCGGGCGGATGCGAAGAGGCGGGATGCGGCGGGAACCTGCTCGGTGTGCGTCATCATGCCGGTACCGTAGAACTTGACACTGATGTCAGATTCAAGCCCGGGAGCGCGGCATGCGGATCGGCGAACTGGCGGCGCGCACCGGGGTCGGCCCGCGTTCGCTGCGCTACTACGAACAGCAGGGCCTGCTCGTGTCCGACCGGACGCCCGGCGGCCACCGGGACTACCCCGAGCGGGCCGTCGACCGGGTCATCCGGATCCAGGAGCTCTACGCGGCCGGCCTGCACAGCGCCAGGATCGCCCGGATCCTGCCGTGCATGCGGGACGAGGACGGCGGCCCGTCGGTGCGCGCCACCCCGCAGCTGGTGGCCGAACTGACCGCCGAGCGGGAGCGCATCGACCGGATGATCGGCGATCTGCTGCGCTCCCGCGAGGTGCTGGACGAGGTCATCGACGCGGCCGCGGGACACCTCGCCGCGGGCTCCGTCTGACCGGGGGCTGGGGGGATCAGCCCAGCGGGAGGACCTTGCGGCCCCAGGTCTCCTCGGCCACCACGGCGAAGGAGACGTACCAGGCGATGCCCGCGCACAGCAGGCCGAGGAAGCCGCCGGCGCGGCCGAGGGCGGTGACCTGGGTGAGGTCGCCCAGCGCCAGGAACAGGAAGGTCAGCGCCAGCGCGCCGAACAGCAGCCGGTGCGCCAGGTCCAGCTTCAGGGCGGCGACGGCCATGTACGCGGTGAAGACGAACCAGGCGACGAGGAACCAGCCGGTCGCGACGTGCGCCTGCCCGGCCGGCAGGGCCGGGACGACGAACTTCACGTAGCCCGCGAAGGACATCCAGAAGGCGCCGTACGAGACGAACGCCGTGGTGGCGAAGGTGTTGCCGCGGCGGAACTCCATCGCGCCGGCGACGAACTGCGCGAGACCCCCGTAGAAGAGGGCGAGCGGCAGTACGACGGTGCTCAGCGCCGTGTCCGCGATCAGGCCGGAGTTGAAGAGGCTGAGCACGAAGGTCGTCAGCGCGAAGGCGGCCAGGCCCAGCGGCCCGGGGTTGGCGAGCCGGGGTGCCTGCGCCTGCGGGGCGGTGACCTGCGGGGCGGCGGCACCGGCCGGGGCGGGGGCGGCCGGGGTCAGGGTGGAGCTGGGCATGGCGATATGCACCTTCGGTGGGGGGATGCACCGAATATAGCCCACCTCGCGGGACCCCTCCGACCGCATCGGGCGGGACGCCGCGGGGCGAAGGTCCCGTCCCCGGCGGGCCGACCGGCCGCTGCGACCCCGCACACCGACCCCGCACACCGACCCCGCACACCGACCCCGCACGCCGACCGCGCACACCGCCTCCGCACACCGACCCCGCACGCCGGACCGGCCCGCCCCCCGGCACGCCCCTGGCGGGGGCGGCCGGTGGACGGGCCGGTCCGGTACGTCGGGTCACCCGTTACGGGGCCACCTTCAGCAGCTTGTTCGCCGTGCCCGTCGACGGGTTGGTCACCGCGCCCGCGGTCGCCGCCGCGGTCAGCGCCGCCGCGGTCTGCGCCGGGGTCGAGGACGGGTGCCCGGAGAGGTAGAGGGCGGCGGCACCCGCCACGTGCGGGGCGGCCATCGAGGTGCCGGAGATGGTCTTGGTGCCGGTGTCGCTGTCGTTCCAGGCCGAGGTGATGTCCGAGCCCGGCGCGTAGAGGTCCACCACGGAGCCGAAGTTGGAGAAGGAGGACTGCGCGTCGTCGATGGTGCTCGACGCCACGGTCATCGCCTCCGTGACCCGGGAGGGCGAACCCTGCCCGGCGTCGCTCGACTCGTTGCCCGCCGCCACGGAGAAGGCGACGCCCGCGGCGACCGCCCGGCGCACCGCCTCGTCGAGCGCCTCGTCGGCGCCCCCGCCCAGGCTCATGTTGGCGACGGACGGCCCGGAGTGGTTCTGGGTGACCCAGTCGATGCCGGCGACGACCTGCTCGGTGGTGCCCGAGCCGTTGTCGTCCAGCACCCGCACCGCGACCAGCTTCGCCTTCTTGGCGACGCCGTGCGCGGTCCCCGCGACGGTCCCGGCCACGTGCGTGCCGTGGCCGTTGCCGTCGTCGGCGCTGTCGTCGTTGTCCACGGCGTCGAAGCCGTGGGTGGCGCGGCCGCCGAAGTCCTTGTGGGTCACCCGTATGCCGGTGTCGATGACGTACGCCGTCACGCCTTCACCGGCCTTGTCGGGGAAGTCGTACTTCTTGTCCCCCTCCTGTGCGGTCTGGTCGATGCGGTCCAGCCCCCATGACGGCGGGTTGGGCTGGCTGGCCTTGATGGTGAACTTCTTGTTCTGCACGACCTTGCCGACGGCCGGGTCCGCCGCGAGCCGCTTGGCCTCGGTCTCGCTCAGCCCGGAGGCCGAGAATCCGTTGACCTGCGAACCGTAGGTGCGTTGCAGTTCGCCTCCGTACTTGCCGGCGAGCTTCGCCTTGTCCGCTGATTCGTCGAGGATGACGACGTAGCTTCCGCTGATCGCACCGGGTGCGCCCAGTCCGTAGACCGTGCCCTCGGCCGGTGCCGCCGCCCCCGCGAAGGGGGTGGCGAGCAGGGTCACGGCGGCCGCGGTGGCGGCTCCCGTGGCGAGTGCCGCGTACCGGAAACCGCGCGAACGCTTGTGAGTTGCCATGTGGAGGGTTCTCCTCGTGGGTGACGTGTGGGGCGTCGAACCTTCTGGAGAACCCTGTTCCGATTGACAGGCGCAAATCAAGATCGCCCCTGCCCTCAGGGGATATTCAACAAGGTTTCTTAAAAGGCCCCCCGCATCACCTTCACCATGCACACATCTTCACCCGAACTCCCGCACGAATACCGCACGTTCAGCTACGCCCGGCCGCGTACCCCTTCAGCTCCCGGCGCGCCAGCGACCGCTGGTGCACCTCGTCCGGTCCGTCGGCCAGCTGCAACGTCCTTGCCGCGGCCCACAGTTCGGCCAGCGGGAAGTCCTGGCTCACCCCGCCCGCGCCGTGCAGCTGCACCGCGCGGTCCAGGATCCCCACGACCGCGCGCGGGGTCGCGATCTTGATGGCCTGGATCTCCGTGTGCGCCCCCCGGTTGCCGGCCGTGTCCATCAGCCAGGCCGTCTTCAGCACCAGCAGCCGCAACTGCTCGACGGTGACCCGGGCGTCCGCGATCCAGCCCTGCACCACCCCCTGGGCGGCGAGGGGCTTGCCGAAGGCCGTACGTTCCACCGCGCGCCGGCACATCAGCTCGACGGCCCGCTCCGCCATGCCGATCAGCCGCATGCAGTGGTGGATCCGCCCCGGGCCGAGCCGGGCCTGGGCGATGGCGAAGCCGCCGCCCTCCTCGCCGACCAGGTTCCCCGCCGGGACCCGGGCCCCGTCGAAGACCACCTCGGCGTGCCCGCCGTGGTCGTGGTCCTCGTACCCGTACACCTTCATCGCCCGGCGGACCTCGACCCCCGGGGTGTCGCGCGGGACCAGGACCATGGACTGCTGGCGGCGCGGATCGGCGCCGTCGGGGTCGGTCTTGCCCATGACGATGAAGACCTTGCAGTCCGGGTTCATCGCCCCGGAGATGTACCACTTGCGTCCGGTGACCACGTACTCGTCACCCACCCGTTCGATCCGCGTCTCGACGTTGGTCGCGTCCGAGGAGGCCACCTCGGGCTCGGTCATCGCGAACGCGGAACGGATCTCGCCCGCCAGCAGCGGCTCCAGCCACTGCTTCTTCTGCGCCTCGTCCCCGAACTGCGCGAGCAGCTCCATGTTCCCGGTGTCCGGGGCCGCGCAGTTGGTCGCCATCGGCGCGAGGTGCGGACTGCGCCCGGTGATCTCGGCGAGCGGGGCGTACTGGAGGTTGGTCAGCCCCGCCCCGTACTCGGCGTCCGGCAGGAAGAGGTTCCACAGGCCCTGCCGGCGCGCCTCGGCCTTCAGTTCGCCGAAGACGGCCGGGGTGTCCCAGGGCGAGGCCAGCCGTGCGCGCTGCTCGGCGGCGACGGGTTCCGCCGGGTAGACGTACTCCTCCATGAACGCGAGCAGCCGCTCGCGGAGTTCCTCGGTCCGGGTGTCGAATGCGAAGTCCACGGTGAGTGCCTCAGCCTTCCTGAAGTTCCTTGAGAGTGGTCAGACCGTGCTCGATGAAGACCGGGACCAGCTCGCCGATCCGGTCGAAGCCCGCGCCGACGGTCTGCCCGAGCGTGTAGCGGTAGTGGATGCCTTCGAGGATCACCGCGAGCTTGAACCAGGCGAAGGCCGTGTACCAGGCGATGGCGCCGGTGTCCCGCCCGGAGCGCAGGGCGTAGCGCTCGATCAGCTCGGCGGGCGCCGGATGGCCCGGGGCCCGGCTCGTGGTGCTGACGGGAGAGTCGGTCAGGCCCAGGTCCGAGCTGTACATCACCAGCAGCCCGAGATCGGTCAGCGGGTCGCCCAGCGTGGACATCTCCCAGTCCAGGACCGCCCGGATCGTGTCGTCCGGTCCGCCGATCAGCACGTTGTCCAGCCGGAAGTCCCCGTGCACCACGGTCGGCGCGGGGGAGGGGGGCAGGGTCCGGCCCAAGGCCTCGTGGAGCTCCCCGATCCCGGCGAGCTCGCGGCCCCGGGAGGCCGCGAGCTGCTGGCCCCAGCGGCGCAGCTGCCGTTCCAGGAAGCCCTCGGGCCGGCCGAAGTCGCCCAGGCCCACCGCCTCGGGGTCGACCGCGTGCAGGTCGACCAGGGTGTCCACCAGGCCGAGGACCGCCCGCCGGGTGCGCTCGGGCCCGATCCCGGCCAGCTGGCCGGCCGTCCGGTACGGGACGCCCTCCACGTACTCCATGACGTAGAACGGCGCCCCCAGTACGGACTCGTCCTCGCACAGCAGCAGTGCCTCGGGGACGGGCACGGCCGTCCCGTGGAGGGCCGCGATCACCCGGTGCTCGCGCCGCATGTCGTGGGCGGTGGCCAGGACGTGGCCGAGCGGCGGGCGGCGCACCACCCAGTGACCGGCGCCGTCGGTGACCGCGTACGTCAGGTTCGACCGGCCCCCCTCGATCAGCCGGCCGCTCAGCGGTCCGCTCACGAGCCCGGGCAGCGCGGCGTCGAGCCGGCCGCGCAGCCGTTCCAGGTCGAGGCCTCGCGGATCGTCCGGGGCTGGGGTCATGCTGGGCACCTCCGTACGGAGTGGACGGTGACGGGCTGGGCGCGCCGGGCGCCCGGAGCCATCATGCCGACCAGTCGGTATGCCGTCCAGAGCCCGGGCCGGAGGAATGCCCCCGGGTCACCCCAGCCCCGGGTCACCCCAGCCCCGGTTCACCTCAAGCGGGGCTCACCTCACGCGTGGCACAGGATCGGCGTCCCGCCGTTCATCACCGTCATGTCCCTCAGCACGGCCAGGATGTCCAGCGGCGCGCCCTCCGGTTCCCCGGCCAGCTCCGCGTACGCCCGGTGCAGGTTCGCCACGAGCCGCTCGCTCTCCCGCCAGGCGGCGAACTCGCCCAGGTCGGCCCGGCGCGCCGCCTCCAGCGGGGTCAGCCCCTCCGCCCGCCCCTCCCGGGCGAGTCCGGCCACGTACCGCAGGTACCGCGCGGTGGACTCGTACGCCGACGGGTCGGTCAGCGGCCCGTGCCCCGGGACGACGGTCTCCGCGCCCAGCTCCCGCAACAGCTCCAGCGCCCGCAGCGACCCCGACAGCGAGCCCATCGCCAGGAACGGCGTCCCCCCGGCGAAGACCAGGTCGCCCGTGAACACGACCTTCTGCCGGGGCAGCCACACCACCGAGTCCCCGGTGGTGTGCGCCGGACCCGGGTGGACGACCCGCACCTCCGTACCGCCGACGTACAGGCTCAGGCGGTCGCTGTACGTCAGCCCCGGCGGGGTGATCTCTATCGCCCCGAAATCGGTCGCCGGCCAGATCATCTCCAGCTGGTGCCCGGCGGCGAGCTGCTCCGCCCGCGCCCGCTCGTGCCCGATGACCAGCGCCTCCGGGGTGAAGACACCGTTGCCGTAGGTGTGGTCGCCGTGGTGGTGGGTGTTCACCACCGTCCGGGGCAGCGGCACCCCGGCCGCGACGACCGCCCCGCGCAGGGCCAGCGCCCGCCGCTCGGTGGCGGCGGTGTCGACGAGCAGCGTCTGTCCGCCGTCGCTCACGAAGCCGGCGTTGTTCAGGCACCAGCCGCCGTCCGGCTGGACGTACGCGTACACGCCGGGCGCGGGCTCGACGAGGTAGGGCTCTTCGACGGACATCCGGACGCTCCCCGGGTCGGTGTGACGGTCCGTCGGCATCCTGTCAGCCGCCGTCGGGCCCGGGGAGGGCGGGTTCCGGTCGGGGGCGGTTCAGTGGTCGTCGTAGTGGCCCTCGTGCTCGGCGTGCCGGTGCCCGTCGTGCAGGTAGTCCAGGTGGTCGCCGTGGGGGACCGCGTCGTGCCCGCAGCCCGATCCGTGCGCGTGCGGGTGCGCCTCGTGCGTCCGGTGCTCCGGGGTCTCGCACTCGTCCCAGTGCCCGGAGTGCTCCCGGTGCAGGTGCCCGTCGTGCGCGTAGTCGACGTGGTCGCCGTGCTCGACGGCCCGGTGCCCGCAGTCCTGGCCGTGGGTGTGCTCGTGCGTCGGGTGTTCGTGGTGCAGCGTCGTCATGGCGCAGAGGCTAGTGGGATTCGCCCAGGAAAGTACCTGGACACCCGTTGTGTCCGCTGCCGTGTCGCCGCGACCCGATGGCCGCCGGCGCCGTTCACAGGATCACCGCGACCGCGAAGACCGCCAGCGCCACCGTGCACGCCACCACCCCCAGGGCCGCCCGCGGCGCGAACCCGGGGGGCCGGGCCGCCGCCAGTTCCCGCATCCGCCGGTGCGCCAGTCCGAGGAAGGCGAGCCAGATCAGGGCGGTCACCGCCGCCCCGGCCACCTCGGACGGGCTGCCCGACCCGCGCAGCGCCTGCCGCACCGCCAGCACCGCCACGACCGAGCAGGCCAGCGTCGTACGCCGCCACGCGAGCCGGGTCCGCTCGGGCTGCAGCCCCGCGTCGCGGACCTCGCCGGAAGCGCTCACCGCTCCGTCGTCCAGCCCAGCAGGACGACCACCACCATCACCACCGCGACCAGCCCCACGCACAGGCTCAGCACCACCGGGAACCGCGACAGCGGCAGGTCCTCGCCGCGCCGCATCGCCCGCTCGCACCGCACCCAGTGGTTCACCGCCCGCAGCGCGCACGCCGCGCCCACCGCCAGCAGCGCGAAGGCCATCCCGACCCGCACCCCCCACCGCAGGTCCGGCAGGAACTGGTCCACCGCGAACCCGCCGCCCACCAGGGCCAGGGCGGTACGGATCCAGGCGAGGAAGGTCCGCTCGTTGGCCAGCGAGAAGCGGTAGTCGGGGGTCTCGCCCTCGTCCCTCAGCCGCGCGGGTGCGAACCAGAGGCGCACGTCCTTGACGAAGTCGATCACCCGGCCAATCTACTGGCGCGCCTCCCGGAACTCCCGCAGCCGCCCGTACGCCGCCAGCCCGTCCGGCACCCAGGGCCACTCCCCGTCCGCGACCCGCCGCTCCAGCTCCCCGAGCGTCAGCCAGGTGTGCCAGTCCACCTCCGAGACCTGCGGGGACACCGGCAGCTCGCACCGCACCTCGAACACCGAGGACCACCAGGTCCCGCCCGGACCCTCGTACAGGAACTTGAACAGCGGGACCGGCTGCTCCAGCCCCCGCACCCCCAGCTCCTCCTCGGCCTCGCGCAGCGCGGCCCCGGCGTAGTCCTCCCCGGCGCCCAGCACCCCGCCCACGAACATGTCGTAGTACGAGGGGAAGACCAGCTTCGACGCGGTCCGGCGGTGCACGAAGATCCGCCCCCGCGCGTCCGTCGCCTGTACGAACACGCACCGGTGGATCAGCCCCCGGGCGTACACCTCGCCCCGCGGGGCCCGCCCGACGACCCGGTCGTCACGGTCCACGACGTCATGCACTTCATCAGCGGCGCTCATGCGGTCCATCCAACACGGTCCACCCAACACGGTCCGTCCCACACGGTCCGTCCCCGCACCGCTGTTGACTGGTTACCGCTCCGTAGCAAAGGATCTGCCCCACCACCGACACCGGAGGACGGGCAACGCATGACGTACGACGCTGACGTGATCGTGATCGGAGCAGGGCTCGCCGGCCTCGTGGCCACCGCCGAGCTCGTCGACGCGGGCCGCAAGGTCATCCTCCTCGACCAGGAACCGGAGCAGTCGATCGGCGGCCAGGCCCACTGGTCCTTCGGCGGCCTGTTCTTCGTGGACTCGCCCGAGCAGCGCCGCATGCGCATCAAGGACACCCGCGACCTCGCGCTCCAGGACTGGCTCGGCACGGCCGGCTTCGACCGGGAGGAAGACGCCTGGCCGCGCCGCTGGGCCGAGGCCTACGTCGACTTCGCGGCCGGGGAGAAGCGGCCCTGGCTGCACGCCCGGGGCGTCCGCTTCTTCCCCGTCGTCGGCTGGGCGGAGCGCGGCGGCTACGACGCCAACGGCCACGGCAACTCCGTCCCCCGCTTCCACATCACCTGGGGCACCGGCCCCGGCCTGGTGGAGCCCTTCGAACGCCGCGTCCGCGCCGGGGTCGCCCGCGGCCTCGTCCAGCTGCGCTTCCGTCACCGCGTCACCGGCCTGGCCACCACCGCCGGCGCCGTGGACACCGTCACCGGCGAGGTCCTCGCCCCCTCGGACGCCGTACGGGGCACCGCGAGCAGCCGCGAGAGCGCCGGCTCCTTCACCCTGCGGGCCCAGGCCGTGATCGTGACCAGCGGCGGCATCGGCGGCAACCACGACCTGGTCCGCGCGCAGTGGCCCGCCCGCCTCGGCACCCCGCCGGAGCGGATGCTCTCCGGTGTCCCCGCCCACGTGGACGGGCTGATGCTCGGGATCACCGAGGACGCCGGAGCGAGCCACATCAACAAGGACCGCATGTGGCACTACACCGAGGGCATCGAGAACTGGAACCCGATCTGGGCCCGCCACGGCATCCGCATCCTGCCCGGCCCGTCCTCGCTCTGGCTGGACGCCACCGGCAAGCGGCTGCCCGTACCGCTCTTCCCGGGCTTCGACACCCTCGGCACCCTCGACCACATCATGAAGACCGGCCACGACCACACCTGGTTCGTCCTCAACCAGCGCGTCATCGGCAAGGAGTTCGGCCTCTCGGGCTCCGAACAGAACCCGGACCTCACCGGGAAGTCGGTCCGCGGCGTCATCGACCGCGCCCGCCAGGCCGTCCCCGGCCCGGTCAAGGCCTTCATGGACAACGGCGCGGACTTCGTCGTCGAGCGGGACCTGTCCGCCCTGGTGCGCGGAATGAACGCCGTCACCAAGGAGAACCTCCTCGACGAGGCCACCGTCCGCCGCGAGATCGTGGCCCGCGACCGCGAGATCGCCAACCCCTTCACCAAGGACCTCCAGGTGATGGCCGTCCACGGCGCGCGCAAGTACCTCGGCGACAAGCTGATCCGCACCGCCGCCCCGCACCGGATCCTCGACCCCAAGGCGGGCCCGCTGATCGCGGTCCGGCTCTCGATCCTGACCCGCAAGTCCCTGGGCGGCCTGGAGACCGACCTCTCCTCGCGCGTCCTGACCCCCGCCGGCGACCCGCTCCCCGGGGTGTACGCGGCCGGCGAGGCGGCCGGCTTCGGCGGCGGGGGAGTCCACGGCTACCGCGCCCTGGAGGGCACCTTCCTCGGCGGCTGCATCTTCTCGGGCCGCGCCGCGGGCCGCGCGGCGGCCGAGGCGGTGGGCTGACCCGGCGCCCGCCCCGCGCCCCGGCCCGGCCCCGGCGCCCCGGCCCCGCCGCCGGGTGCGTCAGGCCAGCCGCTCGGTGACCCGGAACCGCTCCGCGACGACCAGGGTGTCGTCGTCGACCGTGAACCCCGGGTCGCCGATCGCCGCGCGTACCGGTCCGGAGTGCCAGAACCCCTCGTGTGCCGTGCGCCATTCGGCCACCGACGCGAAGCCCTCGCCCTCGTCGAGCGCGTGCCGCAGCGTGACGTCCGCGAGCCGCAGCACCTCCACGCCCGTCACCTCGACCACGGCCACCGGGGCCTCCGCCGAGTCCACGAGGACCGCCCGCGCCCCCGGTACCGGCAGCGGCTCCTCCTCGGCCTCGTACTCCGCGAGGAGGCCGGTGGTACTGGTCTTCGCGCCGCTCAGCACCGCGGCGACCAGCCGGTCGCGCAGGGGCCCGGGGAAACCGAGGAGATAGGGCGGAAGATCGTCAAGGGTCGTCATGCGCCCACCCTAACCAGGCGCCCCCGGCCGTACCGAGCCATTTCGGGGCACCCAACTCGGCCATCCGGAACACCAGTTGAAACCCGCCACCCAGTGGACTGGACCTTGACGTGGAGCTGTGCGTACCGCTTAGCTGTGTGTGATCATCCGAGTCCTCACCGGCATGATCCACCCGAACCACCGCACCGTTCGCCCCCCGTACGCGCTCCCGCGTACGTCGTCCACCCGCGCCCGCGCTCTGGAGGGAACCCGCGGATGTCCCCGCCTCCGCCGCCCCTCGGCCGCGCCCGCAAGCGGGACGCACAGCTCTTCGACCCGGCCCTGTGCGACACCGAACTCGTCGACGTACGTTCCCAGTTCACCCAGGGCCGCTGGGCCAGGGCCCGTGCGCTCCTGGCCGGCACCGGCGACGACTGGGACCGCCGCGGCCACCGCGTCGTCGTCCTCGCCGAGACCCCGGCCGCCACCGCCTGGGCCCGCGAATGGCTGCTCGCCGAACCCGACAGCGCCGACGCCGCCACCCTCCTGGCCTGCGCCTCCGTCTTCACGGCCCTGCGCCGCAAGGGCACCCCCGAGGCCGCCGAGGAGGCCTGCCGCCGCGCCGCCCTCCTGCTCCCCGCCGACCCCACCCCCTGGCTGGGCCTGCTCATGCTCTCGGGGGCCTTCGGCGCGGAGGAGGAGTTCAGCCGCCACTTCGACCAGGTGCGGGCCCGCCACCGCGAGCACCACCACGCCCACCACCTGATGGTCGCCCGGCTCGCCGAACGCACCCCCGCCGCCGGCCAGGACCCCCTCCACGAGGTCTACGACTTCGCCGCCTGGGCCGCCGAGGAGTCCCCGGCCGACTCCCCGCTCGCCGTCCTGCCCGTCATCGCCCACGCCGAGCGCTACCGCGTCCTCGCCGCGGCCCAGGGCCGCGCCTCCTGCGAGGCCGCCGCCGAGCACTGGTCCGGCCGCCGCGCCCGCACCGTCCTGCGCTCCGCCTTCGACTGGTGGCTGGAGTGGGAACGCGAGGACCACCCCCGCAACCGGGTCGACCTCAACTTCCTCGCCCACGCCAAGCTGTGCGAGGGCCGCCCCGCCGAGGCCGCCGCCCTCTTCCACCGCATCGGCAGCCACGCCACCCCGGCGCCCTGGTCCTACCCCGACCGGGACCCGCACAAGGCCTTCCTCGCCGCGCGCGGCGTCGCGCTCGGCACCGCCTAACCCCGCCCCGCAGACACCCCCGCAGACATCCCGCAGACACCCCCGAAGTCCGCTCCCCCGAAAGGACGCCCCGCCATGCCGACGGGCAGATCCACCACGCTCAGCGAACCGGCCGAGATCCGCACGTACAAGGGCCAGGACCGCGCCCTGCGCGCCGACCGGCTCGGCACCGCCGGACTGCTGCTCTCCGTACTCGCCGCCAGCGCGCCCCTGATGGTCGTCGCCGGGGTCATGCCCACGATCTTCGGGGTCATGGGCATCGTCGGCCAGCCGCTGCTCTTCGTGATCCTCGGCGTCGTCCTCGCCCTGTTCGGCGTCGGCTACGCCGAGATGAGCCGGCACGTCCACAACGCCGGCGCCTTCTACGCCTACATCGCCCGCGGCCTCGGCCCCACCGCGGGCGCCTCCGCCTCCCTCGTCGCCCTCGTCGCGTACAGCGCCATGCAGGTCGGCGTCTACGGCATCCTCGGCTTCGAGATATCCGGACTCTTCGCGACCTACCTCGACACCGAGGTCGCCTGGTGGATCCCGGCCCTGCTCGCGGTCGCCGCCACCGGCGCCCTCGGCTGGCTGAAGATCGACCTGAACGCCAGGGTCCTCGGCGTCCTGCTCCTCATCGAGTGCGCCCTCGTCGTCGTCTTCGACGTCGCCGCCCTCGGCAAGCCCGGCCCCGAGGGCCTCTCGCTCAGCGCCTTCGACCCCGGCACCCTCTCCGGGGCCGGCCTCGGCACCGCCCTGTGCTTCTGCATCGCCGCCTTCGTCGGCTTCGAGCAGTCCCCGGTGTACGCGGAGGAGACCAGCAAGCCGCACATCGTCGTCTCCCGCGTGATGTTCCTCGCCGTCGGCTTCGTCGCCCTCTTCTTCGCCTTCAGCGCCTGGGCCCTCACCGTCGCCACCGGACCCGGCGAGATCACGAACGCCGCCGCGACGGCCGGCCCCGGCCTGCTCTTCGAACTGACCGAGACCCGCCTCGGCGCCACCTTCACCGACGTCCTCCACGTGCTCTTCGTCACCGGCATGTTCGCGGCGATGCTGAGCTTCCACAACGTCGTCGCCCGCTACGCCTTCGCCATGGGCCGCGAGGGCCTCCTCCCGGCCCGCTTCGGCCGCACCAACCCCGGCACCGGGGCCCCGGCCACCGGCTCGCTCCTCCAGACCGCCATCGCCGCCCTCGTCGTCATCGCCTTCGCGGTCACCGACGACCTCCCGACGGGCGACCCCACCGCCCCCGTCCTGCACCTGTTCACCTGGATGGGCAGCGTCGGCGCCCTCGGCGTGACCGTTCTGATGGCCGCCTCCTCCTTCGCCGTGATCGCCTTCTTCGTCCGCCGGGGCACCGCCGGCGCCCAGGTGTGGCGGCTCGTCGCGGCGGGCCTGGCCGGACTGGCCCTGGTCGGGATCGCCCTCTACACCGTCAAGGACTTCGCCGTCCTGGTCGGCGCCGAGGAGGGCTCCGCGCTGAGCTGGGCCCTGCCCGCGATCATCGCCGCCGCCGCGCTCGGCGGCCTCGTCCACGGCCTGCTCCTGAAGTCCCGCCGCCCCGAGGCCCACGCCCGGATCGGCCTGGGCAACGAGGCCTTCCGCCTCGACCAGGCCGCGGAGTCCACCGCGGGCGACTGAGCCCCCGTCCTCGCATTCGTGCCCCTGCGAAGCCCCCGGAGACCGTTTCCATGGTCGCCGGGGGCTTCCGTGCGCAGGGAGCCGATTTTGGCGGCGGGCGGAGCCTCATGGTCTCCTGGGGCGACAAAACCACCGGATCGCGGCACGGGGGACACCACCCAGCTCCCCCGCGCGGCGGTCCGGCCCTGCCTGTCCCACCCACGAAGGCGAAGTCCCGTATGAGTGACCGCACCTTGACCGAGGCCCCCGCCGAGGCGTCTTCCCGCCACGTCGACGCCGGTGACGAGGGCTACAGCAAGGACCTCAAGTCCCGCCACATCAACATGATCGCGATCGGCGGGGCGATAGGCACCGGCCTGTTCCTCGGCGCCGGCGGCCGCCTCGCCGGGGCGGGCCCCTCGCTCGCCATCGCGTACGCGGTGTGCGGCGTCTTCGCCTTCTTCGTGGTCCGGGCCCTCGGCGAGCTGGTCCTCTACCGCCCCTCCTCGGGCGCCTTCGTCAGCTACGCGCGCGAGTTCATGGGGGAGAAGGGCGCCTACACGGCGGGCTGGCTCTACTTCCTCAACTGGTCCACCACCACCGTGGCGGACATCACGGCCGCCGCGACCTACGCGCACTTCTGGTCGATGTTCACCGACGTCCCCCAGTGGGTGCTCGCCTTCATCGCCCTGGCCGTCGTCCTCACCGCGAACCTGATCTCGGTGAAGTACTTCGGCGAGATGGAGTTCTGGTTCTCCCTGGTCAAGGTCGCCGCTCTGGTGATCTTCCTGCTCGTCGGCATCTACCTCGTCGCCACCAGCCACGACATCGGCGGCAGCACCCCGGGCCTCGCCAACATCACCGACAACGGCGGCATCTTCCCCTCCGGCGTCCTCCCCATGCTCCTGGTCATCCAGGGCGTGGTCTTCGCGTACGCCTCCGTCGAGCTCTGCGGAGTCGCCGCGGGCGAGACCGAGAACCCCGAGAAGATCATGCCGAAGGCGATCAACTCGATCATGTGGCGCGTGGGTGTCTTCTACGTCGGCTCGGTCGTCCTGCTGGCGCTGCTGCTCCCGTACACCTCCTACTCGGGCGACCAGAGCCCCTTCGTCACCGTCTTCGACAAGCTCGGCGTCCCCGGCGCCGCCGGCGTCATGAACCTGGTCGTCCTGACCGCCGCGCTCTCCTCGCTGAACTCCGGCCTGTACTCCACCGGCCGCATCCTGCGCTCGATGGCCATGTCCGGCTCCGCGCCCAAGTTCACCGGCGTCATGAACAAGGGCAAGGTCCCTTACGGCGGGGTCCTCTTCACCGCGGCCTTCGGCATCGCCGGCGTCGGCCTGAACTACCTGATGCCCGAGGACGCCTTCGAGATCGTCCTGAACTTCGCCTCGCTCGGCATCCTGGGCACCTGGGCGATGGTCATGCTCTGCTCGCTCCACTTCTGGCGCCGGGCGAAGCAGGGCACCCTGGAGCGGCCCTCCTACCGGCTGCCCTGGGCCCCGTACACCCAGATCGTGACGCTCGTCTTCCTGCTCACGGTCCTCGTCCTGATGTGGTGCGACGGCGGCGTCGGCCGCACCACGGTCCTGTTCGTCCCGGTCATCGGCGCCGCCCTGGTCGGCGGCTGGTTCCTGGTCCGCGGCCGGGTGGCCGAGATCGCGGCCTCCCGCCGCTGACCGGCCCGCGCACGCGAAGGGGCCCCCGGGCCGGGATCCGCTCCCGGCCCGGGGGCCCCTTGCCGTTCTCCCGCGGCGTTCCCCGCACACCGGAAACGAAGAAGGACCCCGCCGGAGCGGGGTCCTTCTCTCTTGTGTCCGAGGGGGGACTTGAACCCCCACGCCCGATAAAGGGCACTAGCACCTCAAGCTAGCGCGTCTGCCATTCCGCCACCCGGACAAGGTGTCTGTCTCGCGTCCCTCGCGGGCCGTTCCGACGTGGAAAACATTACCAAACATTCCGGGGTCCTCGATCACACCCCCCGGTGACCGGGGAGCGCCCTTGGGCGCAGCGCCCCGGAGAGCGAGGATGGGGAGGTAGCCGGTACTGATCAGTGGGAGGAACAGCGTGAGCGAATCGGGCGCGGGCAAGACCGTCTCCGGCCAGGACGAGGTCGTCGACCTCTGCCGGGACCTCATCCGGATCGACACCAGCAACTACGGGGACCACTCGGGCCCGGGCGAACGCAAGGCGGCCGAGTGGATCGCGGAGCAGCTGGCCGAGGTGGGTCTGGAACCGCAGATCTTCGAGTCCCACAAGGGGCGCGCCTCGACCGTGGCCCGGATCGAGGGGGAGGACCCCTCGCGGCCGGCCCTGCTGATCCACGGGCACACGGACGTGGTCCCGGCCAACGCCGCCGACTGGACCTACGACCCCTTCTCGGGCGAGATCGCCGACGGGTGCGTGTGGGGCCGCGGCGCGGTCGACATGAAGGACATGGACGCGATGACGCTGGCCGTCGTGCGCGACCGCATGCGCAGCGGGCGCAAGCCCCCGCGGGACATCGTGCTCGCCTTCCTCGCCGACGAGGAGGCGGGCGGCGTCTACGGTGCCCGCCACCTCGTCGACAAGCACCCCGGTCTCTTCGAGGGCGTCACCGAGGCGATCGGCGAGGTCGGCGGCTTCTCCTTCACCGTGAACGAGAACCTGCGGCTCTACCTCGTGGAGACCGCGCAGAAGGGCATGCACTGGATGCGGCTCACGGTGGAGGGCACCGCGGGCCACGGTTCGATGACCAACAACGACAACGCCATCACGGAGCTCTGCGAGGCCGTGGGCCGCC
The DNA here is from genome assembly GCF_040611935.1 of Streptomyces sp. NPDC006512. Taxonomy (NCBI): domain Bacteria; kingdom Bacillati; phylum Actinomycetota; class Actinomycetes; order Kitasatosporales; family Streptomycetaceae; genus Streptomyces; species Streptomyces sp. NPDC006512. Next base: position 124,794 of record NZ_JBEXPG010000013.1, read on the forward strand.
TCGGCCGCCACCAGTGGCCGGTGCGCGTCACCAAGACCGTACGGTCGTTCCTGGACGAACTCTCGGACGCGCTCGGAACCCCGCTCGACCCCGACAACATGGACGCGACCCTCGCCAAGCTCGGCGGCATCGCCAAGATGGTCGGCGCGACCCTGCGGAACTCGGCCGCACCGACGATGCTCGGCGCCGGCTACAAGGTCAACGTCATCCCCGGCCAGGCCACGGCCCACGTCGACGGCCGTTTCCTGCCGGGCTACGAGGACGAGTTCTTCGCCGACCTCGACCGGATCCTCGGCCCGCGGGTGAAGTACGAGGACGTGCACGCCGACAAGGCGCTGGAGACGGACTTCGACGGGAAGCTCGTCGACGCCATGCAGGGCGCCCTGAAGGCGGAGGACCCGATCGCGCGGGCCGTGCCGTACATGCTGTCCGGCGGAACGGACGCGAAGTCCTTCGACGACCTCGGCATCCGCTGCTTCGGCTTCGCGCCGCTCCAGCTGCCGCCCGAGCTGGACTTCGCCGGGATGTTCCACGGCGTGGACGAGCGGGTGCCGGTCGACGGCCTCAAGTTCGGCGTGCGCGTCCTCGACCGGTTCATCGACAACGCGTGACCGGCGGACAACTCCTAACGCCGGGGAATCGGGAAGGTGTGCGGATTCCACTGAGAAGAGTGAATGCGCTCATACGCTCGTAGCCCCGGTGAGAACTCCTCGTTACAGGTGGTGCGGTCCGCGGCTGGGACCGCACTTGCCTACTAGGAGGAACAATGCTCAAGAAGGTTGTCGCCGCTGCGGCTGCCACCGGTGGTCTGGTTCTCGCGGGTGCGGGCCTGGCTGTCGCCGACGCGGGTGCCCAGGGTGCGGCCATCGGCTCCCCCGGTGTCCTGTCCGGCAACGTCGTCCAGGTTCCGGTCCACGTGCCCGTGAACGTCTGCGGCAACACGATCTCCGTGATCGGCCTGCTGAACCCGGCCTTCGGCAACACCTGCGTCAACGCCTGACGCGTCTGAAGACCCGGCCCCGGAGCGCGTACCAGCGCTCCGGGGCCTCCGGGCTTTCGGGCCCGGATTCTCATTTTTCCGGCGTACCAGGCGGGGGAGCCTGGACGGCCAGGCCGTCGAGCGACGGCCGGAACGTACACACCAGGGGACGAGTACAGATGCGACGACCGGTTCAGGTCACGAGGAAGACGCTGATCACCATGGCGGCCGCGGGGGGTGTTCTCGCACTGGCCGGCGGTCACGCGCAGGCGGACTCCGGAGCGTCCGGCCGCGCCGCGAACTCCCCGGGCCTCCTGTCCGGGAACAACGTGCAGGCGCCGGTGGAGGCGCCGGTGAACGTCTGCGGCAACACGGTCAACGTGGTCGCCCTGCTGAACCCGGCCTTCGGGAACGGCTGCGCCAACGACAAGGGCGGACCGCAGCACCCGGGCCACCCCGGGGGCGGCCACGAGGAACCCTGCGACGACCACCCGAACCACCCCGGCAACCCGGGCACCCCGGGCGGGCACAACCCCGGAACTCCGGGCGGGCACAACCCGGGCACCCCGGGTGGCCACAACCCCGGAACTCCGGGCGGGCACAACCCCGGAACTCCGGGTGGGCACAACCCGGGCACTCCGGGTGGGCACAACCCGGGCACTCCGGGTGGGCACAACCCGGGCACTCCGGGTGGGCACAACCCGGGCACTCCGGGTGGCCACAACCCGGGCACTCCGGGTGGCCACAACCCGGGCACTCCGGGTGGTCACAACCCGGGCACCCCCGGTGGGCACAACCCCGGCGGTCAGACTCCGGGTACCCCGGGCAGTCAGACCCCCGGCAACCCCGGCGGTCAGACGCCCGGCGGGAACACCCCCGGTGCGCCGGGGGCCTCCACCGGGCCCGGCGCGGGGTCCGTCACCCCCGCCGCGCACCCCGGCCAGGAGACCCCGCGGGCAGGGCTCGCCGCCACCGGCGCGGGTGACGCCCTCACGGCGGGAGTGCCGCTCGCGGGCGGCCTGCTGCTCGCCGGAGCGGTGCTCTACCGGCGCGCCCGCAACGCCGCCTGACGGCCGCTCACGACGCGGGCCCCGCACCCGGGGCCCGCGTCACCAGGTCGCGCGGACCTGACGGATGATCCGGCGGCGCAACCGCACGCGGCGGCTGCCGTCCCGGTGCAGCGTCAGGCGGTCCAGTTCCCAGTGGCCGTACTCGGCATGGTCGGTCAGCAGTCGGGTCGCCTCCTTGCGGGGGGTCCCGCGAGGCACGTACACGTCGACGAATTCGTATTCCGGCATCGCATCTATTGTGCGGGCAGAGGCCTGCTACGGATAGCGTCTGCACTATGTCTGATGCCGCTCTGCCCACTGTTGCCGAGGTACGCGCCGCCGCCGAGGCGGTCAAGGCCGCTCTCGACCGCCACCTCGCCGCGGTCGAGAGCAGGATCGGGGACGAGGATCCGGCCGTCTACGCCGCCTTCAACGAACTCGCCGCCGCCGCCGAGGAATACGACGAACTCCTCTACGACCGCTACGACGAGGTCACCCCGTTCGAGATTCCCACCCCCGAGGACGGAGTCCCGTACACCGGGCCGGCGGAACCGGCCGCCTTCAGCGTGTTCATCCGCCGCGACTACGCCGTCGTCGAACCGGCCCGGCTGGTCGCCCAGGCGGAACGCGTCGCCGCGCACGACCGGGAGGCCGACCTCGACGACGCCGGCACGGCCGGTGCGCTCGGCGTCCTCTTCGGGGAGTACGAACCCGACGAGATCGCCTCCCGCTACAAGGAGTTCGGGCTGGAGGAGGGCGACTCCACCCTCTGGATCGCGGCACTGGAGGAGGTCGCCGAACCGGGCGACTGGCTCGACGCGCCCTTCGGCCAGACCGATCCGCAGGACGTGCTGCACCGCTTCGACGTGAGCTCCGTCTTCGACGAGGAGCCCGAGGAGTTCGACGACGAGGCGGACGACGAGGAGGCGGCGGCGCCCGGGCTCACCCCGGCCTGACCCACCCCGGACCCGTACGCCGACGCCCCCGCCCGGCACCGGGCGGGGGCGTCGGCGCGCCCGGGCGCGGTCCCGCTACGACTGGTCGGCGTCCTGGGCGGCCGTCAGGGCCCCCAGGAGGCCCGTCAGGCGGGTCGTGCGCGGCTTCGGCAGGACCTGCGCCACCGCGTGCGGCAGCGCCTGGTCGACGCCGTGGACGACGGACAGGTGCCGTTCGGCCCGCCCGAACGCCGTGTACACCCAGTCCCGGGACAGTGCCTGTGCCGCGTCCCCCGGAAGGACGACGACCACCGCCGGCCAGCGCGCTCCGACGGCCTGGTGCGCCGTCACCGCCCAGCCGTGCCGCACCTGGGACTCCACCCGCTCCTGCGGTACGACGATCCGGGCTCCGGAAAGTTCCAGGTGCAGCCCCTCCGCGTCGGCCGACACCACCCGGCCCGGCAGCGCCCGCCCGGGGGACGGTACGTGGACCACCCGGTCGCCGGGGTCGAAGCCGCCGAACCGGCCGGGGCCGGGGTTCAGCCGCTCCTTGAGGGCCGCGTTCAGCGCCCGGGTGCCCGCCGAGCCGCCGTGGCCCGGGGTGATGACCTGTACGGCGTCGGCCGGGATCCCGAAGGCGCGCGGCACCGACTCGGCCACCAGCTGCACGGTGCGGTGCACCGCCTCCCCGGCGTCCTGCACCGGGACGATGACGACCTCCTTGCCCGGCGCGCGGACCTGGTTCAGCTCCCCGATCCCGATGCCCGACACCAGCTCGCCCACCGGCCCCGGGTCCGGCGTCCGGGACACGACCTGCGGCCAGGCGCGGGCCGCCAGCACGTCGGCGAACACCCGCCCGGGACCGGCCGAGCCGAGCACCCCGGGGTCACCGGACAGCACCAGCCGGGCCCCGTCCGGTACGGACTCCACCAGCGCGGCGGCCGTCTCCACGTCCAGCTGCGGCGCGTCCAGCACCACCAGGAGGTCCAGCGCGAACCGCCCGTCGGCGTCCCGGCCGGGCCCCTCCGCCCCCGACAGCAGCCCGGCCGGGGTGACGCGGTCCCCGCCCGGCGCGTGCGCCACGAGGACGGCCCGCAGGCCCAGCTTCCGGGCGGCCGCCAGCAGGGCCAGCGGTTCGGCGCGCGCGGCCTCGCCGCCGGTGTGGGTCACCAGGCCGTGGCCGGCGACGGCCCGGATCAGGTCGGCGCCGGTTCCGGTGGCGAACTCCGTCCAGTCCGCCGGGGCGGCGAAGGTGGCGGCCAGCCGGGCCAGGCCGTCGGCGAGGCTCTCCTCGGCCAGGGCGTACTCCTCCAGCCCGACGAGGACCCGTACGGGCCGCTCCGCCTCCCCGGCGCCTTCGTCGGCGGCGTCCGCGGCGACGGTCGGCGCGGGCCCGTCCAGCGGTTCGTGGAACACCAGCACCGCGCCCTCTCCGATGGCGTGTTCGAGGGCCCCGGCCGCATCCGGTACCCCGTACTGCGCCAGGGCCTTCTCCAGCAGCGGAGCCTCCAGCGCGGTGTGCCCCTTCAGCGCGGCCTGGTCCAGCAGCCAGCCCACCAGGGCGGCCCCGCGCCGCTCGTCGGCGGGGCCGGCCGCGGGGCCCAGCAGGGCCTGCGCGAAGCCGTCCGCCTGGGCGGGGCGCACCCCGGCGACCGCCAGCAGCCGCCAGGGGTCCTCGGTGAGCTGTGCGGCGGCGCCCTCGCCGAGGGCCCGGGCGGCCTGCCCGGCCAGGGTCTCGGGGGCGCCGCCGCGGGCCAGTACGGCCCGTACGGCCTCGATCTCGGAGGCGGCGGGCGCCGGGGCGGTCACGGCGGGCCGGGGCGGCTGCGGGGGAGCGGGCGCGGCCTTGCGCGGGGCGGCCGGGGCCTCGTCGAAGTACACGGGGGCCGGTGCGGCACCGCTCTCCACGGCCCGGACGGCGGCCAGCAGGTCGGCGGCCTTCCCGCTCAGCTTCCCGCCCGCGTCGACCGGGGCGTCCCGCTCGGCCTTGCGCCGGGCGATCCGCTCGCGCTCGACCTTCTGCGCGGCCAGCTCGGCCTGTGCCTCGGTGAGCGCGGGCGCCGCCGGGGTGCCCGCGGCGGCGTCCCCGTCGGTCCCGGCCGGAGCGTCCCCGCCGGCGGGGGCGTCCTCGTCCGCCCCGGCCGGTGCGTCGGCCCCGGTGGCCGCCTCTGCGCCGGCTGCGGCGTCCTCGTCCGGTCCGTCGGCCGGGTCACCCGAAGGGGAAGCCTCCGCGTCAGCGGGAACGTCCTCCTCCGGTGCGGTGTCCTCAGGTGCGGCGTCCTCAGGCGTGGTGTCCTCCGGGGCGGTCTCCTCCGGCGCCTCCGGGGCGGGTTCCGGCGCGTGCTCCGGCGCAACGGGGTCCGCGGGTGCGGCCCCGGCGACCCCGGCCCCTTCCTCCGCGGCAGCGGGCGCGGCGGCGGCGGTGGTCTCGGGGTCGGTACTCACAGCGTGCTCCAGTTCTGATCGGGGTAGCGGTGCACCGGGACGGAAACGTCGTCCAGCGCACGGCAGATCTCCTCGGGAAGACTAAGGGCCTCCACCGACAGCGCCGCGCCCAGCTGCGCCGACGTCCGCGCGCCGACGATGGGGGCGACCACCCCCGGCCGGTCCCGCACCCACGCCAGCGCCACGTGCAGCGGTGTCACCCCCAGCCCCTGGGCGGCGGTGACCACCGCGTCCACGATCCGCCCCGCCGCCTCGTCGAGGTACGGGTCCACGAAGGCGGCCAACGACTCCGAAGCGCCCCGCGAGTCGGCGGGCGTGCCGTCGCGGTACTTGCCCGTGAGCACCCCGCGCCCCAGCGGGGAGGAGGGCAGCAGGCCCACGCCCAGGTCCAGCGCGGCGGGCAGCACCTCCCGTTCCACGCCCCGCTGGAGGAGCGAGTACTCCATCTGCGTCGAGGCGAGCCGGGTCCGCACGCCCGGGACGGCCAGCTGCCAGGTCGCCGCCTTCGCCAGCTGCCAGCCGCTGAAGTTGGACACCCCGGCGTACCGCGCCCGCCCGCTGCTGACCGCGAGGTCCAGCGTTTGCAGGGTCTCCTCCAGCGGGGTCAGCGGATCGAAGGCGTGCACCTGCCAGAGGTCCACGTAGTCGGTGCCCAGCCGGTCCAGGGAGTCGTCGAGGGCGGTCAGCAGGTGCCCGCGCGAGCCGTTGAACCGCCGGTCGGGATCGGGGACGCTGCCCGCCTTGGTCGCGATGACCAGGTCACGGCGCGGCACGAGCCCGGCGACCAGCTGCCCGAGGAGGTACTCGGCCTCGCCGCCGCCGTACACGTCGGCCGTGTCGACGAGCGTGCCCCCCGCCTCCCAGAACGTCTTCAACTGCTCGGCGGCGGCTTCCTCGCCGGTGTCGCGGCCCCAGGTCAGGGTGCCGAGGCCGATCCGGGAGACGCGCAGTCCGGTGCGGCCGAGATGCCTCTGCTCCATGAGCGCTGAGACTACTGGGGCGCTGACGCCGGGCACCTTGGCGCGCTACAGTCCCCGCAGACCCACGTTACTGATCGGTAAACCGGCTTCACCGTAAGGGGACGACACATGCGGCTCGGCATCAATCTCGGCTACTGGGGTGCGGGCATGGACGCCGACAACCTCGCCGTCGCCCAGGAGGCCGACCGGCTCGGCTACGACGTCTGCTGGGCAGCCGAGGCCTACGGCTCCGACGCGGCCACCGTGCTGGCCTGGGTCGCCGCCCAGACGGAGCGGATCGACGTCGGCTCGGCCATCTTCCAGATCCCGGCCCGCCAGCCCGCGATGACGGCCATGACCGCCGCCACCCTGGACTCGCTGACCAAGGGCCGCTTCCGGCTCGGCCTCGGGGTCTCGGGACCCCAGGTCTCCGAGGGCTGGTACGGCGTGAAGTTCGACAAGCCCCTCGCCCGGACCCGCGAGTACGTGGAGATCGTCCGCAAGGCGATGACCCGCGAGCGGCTGTCCTATGACGGCGCCCACTGGACCCTCCCGCTCCCCGACGGCCCGGGCAAGCCCCTCAAGCTGACCGTCCACCCGGAGCGCGAGCACATCCCGCTCTACATCGCCGCCATCGGGCCGAAGAACCTGGAGCAGACCGGCGAGATCGCCGACGGCGCCCTGCTGATCTTCCCGGCCGCCGAGCACCTGGAGGAGACGGCCCTGCGCCACATCCGCGCGGGCCGCGAGAAGGCCGGTCTGACCATGGACGGCTTCGACGTCTGCCCGACCGTGCCGCTGGCCCTCGGCGAGGACGTCAACGCCCTGGCCGACATGTTCCGCCCCTACACCGCCCTGTACGTCGGCGGCATGGGCAGCCCGAAGCAGAACTTCTACAACCAGCTCGCCCAGCGCATGGGCTATGAGAAGGAAGCCGCCGAGATCCAGACCAAGTACCTGGGCGGCGACAAGACCGGCGCGGCCGCGGCCGTCCCGCACTCGCTGATCGACTCGACGACCCTGCTGGGCTCCGTGGAGCGGATCGCGGACGGCATGCGCGCCTACGCGGACGCCGGGGTCACCACCCTCACGCTGGCCCCCGCGGGATTCACCCTGGACGAGCGGGTCGCCGCCCTGCGCGCCGGCACCGAGGCCCTGGAGCGGGCCGGCCTGGCCTGACGCGGACGGCGCCGCCGAGGGGCGGGGGAGAGGTCTGCGGCCGTGGTGGGGGCTCGGGGGGTCTTCCCCGCCACGGCCGACACAGCCAACAACGCCCCGCCCGGCCCCCGGGTTACGCCCTCACGGCGGGCAGCGGATTTCGTTCATTCGGCCGAGTCGCGGGCCCCCCTCGGTTGCCCGCCCGGTCGATCCGCATTTGACTCGTTCCATGCTCTCTGCCCGCAGCCTGTTCCAGGAGATCGTCGACAACGACGACTCCTTCCAGCTGTTCTGCTCCATCGCCGCCAGCGGGGAGTCCCAGGGCGGCTGGGAGAACGCCCGGATCGCCGCCCTCGTCCCCGACGCGATGCGCGACCTGGCACCCAAGATCACCCGGCACGGCGCCGACGAGGACAAGCACGGCCGGATCTTCCAGGCCCTGCTGCGCAAGCGCGGCCTCCGGCCCGTACCCGTACCGCCCGAGACCGACTACACGATGCTGCTGGAACGCCGCGGCATCGGTCTCGCCCACGACAAGCTGCGCCGCGACCGGCCGCTGACCGAGGAGGACATCGTCGTCTACCTCGCGCACAGCCGGGTCACCGAGCAGCGCGCGGCGGACCAGATGGTCATGCTCGTCCGGTACTTCGGCGACCACCCCGAGGTCGGCAAGGCCGTCCGCATGATCAGCAACGACGAGGACAACCACCTCGCCTACTGCCACGAGGAGCTGCTGCGCCTCGCCCGCGCGGGACACGGCCGGACCATCCACCGGATCCTGCGCGAGAGCGCCCTCGCCGAGATCTCCGTCTACCGGGACGTCAGCCTCGCCGTCATGGACCACATGGGACGGCTCCTGGGCTGGCCCGCGCCCAAGGCCGCCGCCCTCGCCGCCGGCATCCGCGCAATGTACGCGTACGAACGGTTCAGCGGCTGGCACCGGATGATCCGCCTGACCCCGCCCGAACGGGCCGACGCCCTCGGCGGGGCTCCCGTGCCCGCACCCGGGTTCGCCTGACCCGGCCGCCGCCGCGGCTCCGGCTCACAGCCAGCCGCGGCGCTTGAACATCCGGTGCAGGCCCAGGCACGCACCGGCCATGACCACCACCACCCCCGGATAGCCCCAGGCGTGCCCGAGCTCCGGCATGTGGTCGAAGTTCATCCCGTAGATCCCGGCGACCATCGTCGGGACGGCCGCCATCGCCGCCCAGGCGGAGATCTTGCGCATGTCGTCGTTCTGCCGGACGCCCATCTGCGCCAGGTGCGCGGCCAGCGCGTCCGACAGCAGCCGGTCCAGGCCCTCCACGTACTCGTTCGCCTTCGTCAGGTGGTCGGCCACGTCCCGGAAGAACGGCTGGGCGTGCTCGTGCACGAACGGCACCTGCCCGAAGGCCAGCCGGTCCATCGGCTGGAGCAGCGGACTCGTCGCCCGGCGGAACTCCAGCACCTGCCGCTTGGCGGCGTAGATCCGGGCCGCCGTGTTCTTCGAGTCCGGGGCGTTCGGCGCGAACACCTCCGCCTCCAGCTCCTCCAGGTCCCCCTGGAGCTCGGCGGCCACCTCGATGTAGTGGTCCACCACCGCGTCGGACACCGCGTACAGCACCGCAGTCGGACCGTGCCGCAGCACGTCCGGATCCTGCTCCAGCCGGTGCCGTACGGCCGTCAGCGCGGCCCCTTCGCCGTGCCGGACCGTCACCACGAACGAGTCGCCGATGAACACCATCAGCTCACCCGTCGTCACCGTGTCCGCGGCCTCGTCGTAGCGCACCGGCTTCAGGACGACGAACAGCGAATCGTCGTACACCTCCAGCTTCGGACGCTGGTGCGCCGTCAGCGCGTCCTCCACCGCCAGCGGGTGCAGCCCGAACTCCCGGCTCACGTGCTCGAACTCCGGCTCCGTCGGCTCGTGCATGCCGATCCAGACGAAGGCGTCACCCCGGGCCCGCGCCTCGTCCAGGGCGTCCGAGAAGTCGGCGGGCGCCTCGGAGCGGCGCCCGTTCCGGTACATCGCGCAGTCGACAATCACGGTCGGCATTCTGCCCGGCCCGCGCCCGGTCCGCCGACCGCGCTCACCCCTACGCTGTACCCATGGCCACGTTGATCCTCGTACGGCACGGGCGTTCCACCGCCAACACCGCGGGCTTGCTCGCCGGATGGACTCCGGGAGTGGGCCTCGACGAACACGGAGCCGGGCAGGCCGCCGCGCTGCCCGGCCGGCTCGCCGGGGTACCGCTGGCCGCAGCCGTCAGCAGCCCCCTCCAGCGCTGCCAGGAGACCCTGGCCCCGCTGCTCGCCGCCCGGCCCGGACTGCCCCTGCACACCGACGAGCGGATCGGCGAGTGCCACTACGGCGACTGGTCGGGCCGCAAGCTCTCCGAACTCGCCGGAGAACCGCTGATGAAGATCGTCCAGCAGCACCCGTCCGCCGCCGCATTCCCCGGCGGCGAGTCCATGCGCGCCATGCAGAGCCGCGCCGTGGACGCCGTACGGGAGTGGAACACCCGGATCGAGGAGGAGCACGGCGGCGACGCCGTGTTCCTGATGTGCTCGCACGGCGACATCATCAAGTCCCTCGTCGCCGACGCGCTCGGCATGCACCTCGACCTCTTCCAGCGGATCCACGTCGACCCCTGCTCGGTCACCGCCGTCCGCTACACCCCCACCCGGCCGTTCCTGCTGCGCCTCGGCGACACCGGCGACCTCGCCCCGCTGATCCCGCGCCCGGCCCCGGCCGCCGAGGGCGAGTCCGAAGGCGACGGGAACGCCGTCGTGGGGGGCGGCGCGGGCGCGGCGTGATCGAACGGCGCAGTAGGGTGGCAGGGCCGACACGCGTGCGCGGTCCCGCCCACGCCTGAGACTTGGAGACTGGACGTGCCCCGTCAGGTGTTCCTTTACGACCCGCCGGACCGCTTCGTGGCCGGCACGGTCGGTCTGCCTGGGCGCCGTACGTTCTTCCTGCAGGCCTCCGCGGGCACCCGCGTCACCAGCGTCTCCCTGGAGAAGACCCAGGTGGCGGCGCTGGCCGAGCGGATGGACGAGCTGCTGGACGAGGTCGTACGGCGCACCGGCGGCAACGCCCCCGTCCCCGCGGTCGCCTCCACCGAGGCCGCCGACACCGCGCCGCTCGACGTACCCGTCGAGGAGGAGTTCCGCGTCGGCACCATGGCGCTCGCCTGGGACGGCGAGGAACAGCGGATGATCGTCGAGGCCCAGGCGCTCGTCGAGCTCGAAGCGGGCACCGACGAGGACCTCGCCGAGGCGGAGGAACGCCTCCTCCAGGACGAGGAGAACGGTCCGCCCATGCTGCGCGTGCGCCTCTCCGGCGCCCAGGCCCGGGCCTTCGCCAAGCGGGCCCTGGACGTGGTCAACGCGGGGCGCCCGCCGTGCCCGCTGTGCAGCCTCCCGCTCGACCCCGAGGGACACGTGTGTCCGCGCCAGAACGGCTACCGGCGCCAGGCGTGAGCGCCGTGACCCCGATCGAGGAGCTGCTCACCGAGGGCGAGCTCACCGTCCGAGGACGGATCGCCGAGGCCTCCAACGCCGTCCTGCTCTGCACGGTGGCCCACGGCGGCCGCAGCGCCGACTGCGTCTACAAACCCGTCAAGGGCGAGCGCCCGCTCTGGGACTTCCCCGACGGGAACCTCGCCCGCCGCGAACGCGCTGCCTACCTGGTGTCCGAGGCCACCGGATGGGGCCTCGTCCCCGCCACCGTCCTGCGCGACGGACCGTACGGCGAGGGCATGGTCCAGCACTGGATCGACTCCGGCGAGACCCCCGAGGCGGAACTCCTCGCACTCGTCGAGGGCGAGGAGGCGGGGGAGGGCTGGAAGGCCGTCGCCCTCGCCGAGGTCGGAGAGGGCCGCACCGCCCTCCTCGTCCACGCCGACGACCCGCGGCTGCGCCGCCTCGCCGTACTCGACGCCGTGATCAACAACGGCGACCGCAAGGGCGGCCACCTGCTGCCCGCCCCCGACGGCCGGCTCTACGGCATCGACCACGGCGTGACCTTCCACGCGGACGACAAGCTGCGCACCCTGCTCTGGGGCTGGGCGGGGGAGCCCCTCACCGAGGAGGCGCGCGAGGTGCTCGGCTCCCTGGAGTCCCAGCTGGCCGAGGGGGAGCCGCTCGCCACCCGGCTGGCCGAACTGATCACCCCCGTGGAGCTGGACGCCGTACGGGCCCGCGTGGCCGCTCTGCTGCGCACCGGGACCCATCCCGAGCCGTCCGGACAGTGGCCTGCGATCCCCTGGCCCCCGGTCTGACCAGGCACGGCCCGGGACGCACAGAACCGGCCAGATGGCAAGAGCACCGATCAGGCCAACAGTGCTGCTCCGGTTCGTTTCCGGAACACTCGTCCGGTTAGTCTCGAGGCATGCATGCCTGGCCCGCTTCTGAGGTCCCCGCCCTGCCCGGCAAGGGCCGCGACCTCCAGATCCACGACACCGCGACCCAGGGGACGATCACCCTCGCCCCCGGTCCCGTCGCCCGTATCTACGTCTGCGGGATCACTCCCTACGACGCGACCCACATCGGTCACGCGGCGACCTACAACGCGTTCGACCTCGTCCAGCGCGTGTGGCTCGACAACAAGCGGCAGGTCCACTACGTCCAGAACGTCACGGACGTGGACGATCCGCTCCTGGAGCGGGCGCTGCGCGACGGACACGACTGGACCGAGCTCGCCGAGCGCGAGACCGCCCTGTTCCGCGAGGACATGACCGCCCTGCGGATGCTGCCCCCGCGCCACTACATCGGAGCGGTCGAGGCCATACCCGGCATCGTGCCGCTGGTCGAGCGGCTCCGCGACGCCGGCGCCGCGTACGAGCTCGAAGGCGACGTCTACTTCTCGGTGGAGTCCGACCCGCACTTCGGCGGGGTCTCGAACCTCGACGCCCACGCGATGCGGCTGCTGTCCGCGGAGCGCGGCGGCGACCCGGACCGTCCGGGGAAGAAGAACCCGCTCGACCCGATGCTGTGGATGGCCGCCCGCGAGGGCGAGCCGAGCTGGGACGGCGGCTCGCTGGGCCGCGGCCGGCCCGGCTGGCACATCGAGTGCGTCGCCATCGCCCTGGAGCACCTGGGCATGGGCTTCGACATCCAGGGCGGCGGCTCCGACCTGGCGTTCCCGCACCACGAGATGGGTGCCTCGCACGCCCACGCGCTGACGGGCGAGTTCCCGATGGCCAAGGCGTACGTCCACGCGGGCATGGTCGCGCTGCACGGCGAGAAGATGTCGAAGTCGAGGGGCAACCTGGTCTTCGTCTCGACGCTGCGCCGCTCCGGGGTCGACCCGGCCGCGATCCGCCTCGCCCTGCTGTCGCACCACTACCGGGCCGACTGGGAGTGGACGGACGCGGTCCTCGCCGAGGCGGTGGCCCGCCTGGAGCGCTGGCGGGCGGCCGTGTCCCGGCCGGACGGCCTCGCCGCCGACGCCCTGGTCGAGGAGGTCCGCGAGGCGCTGGCGAACGACCTGGACGCGCCCGCCGCGCTGGCGGCCGTCGACCGCTGGGTCGAGCGGCAGCTCGCCGAGGGCGGCGAGGACGAGTCCGCCCCCGGCCTGGTCTCCCGCACGGTGGACGCCCTGCTCGGCGTGGCCCTCTAGGCAGGCCGCAGCCCATACGCCGGCGGGGCCGGATCCACCCTTCAGGTGGATCCGGCCCCGCCGGCGTTCGCGTACCCGCACACCGGCCGCTACGCCTCCGGCGGTGCCTCGTCCTCCTCCGGAGGGGCCGCGGCGGGCGGCTGCGGATCCTCCCCGGACGGGTCCGGCTTGCGCTTGGGCGGACGCGTCAGGCCGCTGGAGGTGTCCCGCAGGTAGGACCCGTCGCCCGGGCCCGCCTCCGGGCCCGGACCGGCGGACGGGTCACGCCGGCGCAGGTACCGCTCGAACTCCCGGGCGATCGCGTCGCCGGAGGCCTCCGGCAGGTCCGCCGTGTCCCGCGCCTCCTCCAGCGTCTGGACGTACTCCGCGACCTCGCTGTCCTCGGCGGCCAGCTGGTCCACCCCGAGCTGCCAGGCCCGCGCGTCCTCGGGCAGCTCGCCCAGCGGGATCCGGATGTCGATCAGGTCCTCCAGCCGGTTGAGCAGCGCGAGGGTGGCCTTCGGATTGGGCGGCTGGGACACGTAGTGCGGCACCGCCGCCCACAGGGACACCGCCGGGACGCCCGCGTGCGTACAGGCCTCCTGGAGCACGCCCACGATCCCGGTCGGCCCCTCGTACTTCGTCTCCTCCAGGTCCATCGTCCGCGCCAGGTCGGCGTCCGAGGTCACCCCGCTGACGGGCACGGGCCGCGTGTGGGGGGTGTCCCCGAGCAGCGCCCCCAGGATGACCACCATCTCCACGCCGAGCTCGTGCGCGAAGCCCAGCAGCTCGTTGCAGAACGAGCGCCAGCGCATGGACGGTTCGATGCCCCGCACCAGCACCAGGTCACGCGGTTTGGCACCGCCGATCCGGACCACCGACAGCCGCGTCGTGGGCCAGGTGATCTTCCTGACCCCGTTGTCCAGCCACACCGTCGGCCGGTTGACCTGGAAGTCGTAATAGTCCTCGGCGTCCAGAGCCGCGAAGACCTCGCCCTTCCACTCCCGGTCCAGGTGCGCCACCGCACCGGAGGCGGCGTCACCCGCGTCGTTCCAGCCCTCGAACGCGGCCACCATGACCGGGTCGATCAGCTCGGGCACGCCCTCAAGCTCGATCACCCAGGTCTCCTTCCGAAGTTCCCTTGCGTACGTGGGTCAGCCTAAGCCTTGATGAGGCACCGGCCACAGCCCACGACAGAGGGGCGGTTCCCCTCGGAACCGCCCCTCTTCCCCACCTGCGTGACAGCTATGCCTTGTGGCCCAGCATCTCCTCGACCCGGGCGCGCACGGCGGCGTCGTCCAGGCCGCGGACCGTCACCGTCGTGCGCCGGCGCAGCACGTCGTCGACCGTCTCGGCCCACTCGTTGTCACGGGCGTACGCGACCTGCGCCCAGATCTCCGGCCCGTCCGGGTGGATCCGCTCGGCCAGGGCCGGGTCCTCGTTCGCGATCCGCGCGATGTCGAAGGCCAGCGAGCCGTAGTGCGAGGCCAGGTGGCGGGCCGTCAGCGGGTCCATCCGCGTACCGGGCTCACGGTCCACCAGCAGCCGGTGCGCGACCGCGTTCGGGTTGGCGACACCGGGCAGCGGCACGCGCCGTACGAGCGACTTCACCGGCTCCATGTCCTCGGTCAGCGGGCTGCCCGGGAGCTTGGCCAGCTTGTCCATGACCACACGGCCGATGTGACGGTACGTCGTCCACTTGCCGCCGGCCACCGACAGCATGCCGCCGGAGCCCTCGGAGACCACCGTCTCGCGCTTGGCCTTCTCGACACCGCCCGGGCCGCCGGGCAGCACGCGCAGGCCCGCGAAGGCGTACGTCATCAGGGAGCGGTCGAGGTCCGCGTCGTTCACGGAGAACGCCGCCTCGTCGAGGATCTGCTGGATGTCGGACTCGGTGGCGCGCACGTCCGCCGGGTCGCCCTCGTAGACCTCGTCGGTCGTACCGAGGAGGAGCTGGTCCTCCCACGGGAGGGCGAAGGTGATGCGGTACTTGTCGATCGGGGTGGCCATGGCGGCCTTCCACGGCGACTTGCGCTTCATGACGATGTGCGCGCCCTTGGAGAGGCGGATCGACGGCATCGAGTGCTTGTCTTCCATGCGCCGCAGGTGGTCCACCCACGGGCCGGTGGCGTTGAGCACGACGCGTGCGTCGACCCCGAACTCGGTTCCGTCGAGGCGGTCCTTGAGCTCGGCGCCGCTGACCCGGCCGCGCGTCGTGCGCAGACCGGTGACCTCGGCGTGGTTGAGGACGACCGCGCCCGACTCGACGGCCGCGCGGACCGTCATGACGGCGACGCGGGAGTCGTTCATCTGGTGGTCGTAGTAGACCGCGACGGCCTTCAGGTTGTCCGTCTTGAGGCCGGGGTTGTCGGCGACGGCGCGGGCCGGCGAGATGACCTTGCCGATCCCGTCGCCGAAGGCCGAGAGCGCCGAGTACGCGAAGACGCCCGCGCCCAGCTTCGCCGCGCCGACCGGCCCGCCCTTGTACACGGGCAGGTAGAAGGTGAGCGGGTTGACCAGGTGCGGGGCCACGTCCTTGGCCAGCACCCGGCGCTCGTGGTGGTTCTCGGCGACCAGCTTGACCGCGCCGGTCTGCAGGTAGCGCAGACCGCCGTGGACGAGCTTGGAGGAGGCCGAGGAGGTGGCGCCGGCGAAGTCGCCGGCGTCCACCATGGCAACCCGCAGACCCGACTGCGCGGCGTGCCAGGCCACGGAGGTGCCCAGGATGCCACCGCCGATGACGAGCAGGTCGTACGTGGCCTTCGCCAGCTGCTCACGGGTTTCGGCGCGGCTCGGGTTCGAACCGGCGGTCGGGTGCGTGCCCAGTGCGGTCACGCTCTGCGGGATGCTCATATCTCTCTTAGCTCCTCGTCGATTGACTCAGCTGGTGCGGTCAGCTGGCGTCTTCGTCGTCGACCCAGCCCATGGACCGCTCCACGGCCTTGAGCCAGCTCTTGTACTCGCGGTCCCGCTGCTCGGCGGGCATCCGCGGGGTCCACTCGGCCGCGCGGCGCCAGTTGGCGCGCAGGGCGTCGGTGTCGGGCCAGAAGCCGACGGCCAGGCCGGCGGCGTAGGCGGCGCCGAGGCAGGTGGTCTCGGCGACCATCGGGCGCACCACGGGGGCGTCCAGGAAGTCCGAGAGCGTCTGCATCAGCAGGTTGTTGGAGGTCATGCCGCCGTCGACCTTGAGGGCGGCCAGCTCGACGCCGGAGTCCTTGGTCATGGCGTCGGTGATCTCGCGGGTCTGCCAGGCGGTGGCCTCCAGGACGGCACGGGCGATGTGCGCCTTGGTGACGTACCGGGTCAGGCCGGCGATCACACCGCGGGCATCGGAGCGCCAGTACGGGGCGAAGAGACCGGAGAAGGCGGGCACGAAGTAGGCGCCGCCGTTGTCCTCCACGGAGGAGGCCAGGGTCTCGATCTCCGCGGCGGACTTGATCAGGCCCATCTGGTCGCGCATCCACTGGACGAGCGAGCCGGTGACGGCGATGGAGCCTTCCAGCGCGTAGACCGGCTTCTGGTCGCCGATCTGGTAGCCCACGGTGGTCAGCAGGCCGCTGTAGGAGTTGATGATCTTGTCGCCGGTGTTCATCAGCATGAACGTGCCGGTGCCGTACGTGGACTTCGCCTCGCCCTCGGCGAAACAGGTCTGGCCGAAGAGGGCGGCCTGCTGGTCACCGAGCGCCGAGGCGACGGGGACACCGGCGAGGACGCCGTCCTTGACGTGACCGTAGACCTCGGCGGAGGACTTGATCTCCGGGAGGACGTTGAGCGGGACGCCCATGGACTCGGCGATCTTCTCGTCCCAGGCCAGGGTGTGCAGGTTCATCAGCATGGTGCGCGAGGCGTTGGTGACGTCGGTGACGTGCACGCCGCCCTGGGCGCCGCCCGTGAGGTTCCAGATGACCCAGGAGTCCATGGTGCCGAAGAGGATGTCGCCGGCCTCGGCGCGCTCGCGCAGGCCCTCGACGTTGTCGAGCAGCCAGCGGACCTTCGGGCCGGCGAAGTAGCTCGCCAGCGGCAGGCCGGTCTCGCGGCGGAAGCGGTCCTGGCCGACGTTGCGGCCGAGTTCCTTGCACAGGCCGTCGGTGCGGGTGTCCTGCCAGACCAGCGCGTTGTGGACCGGCTCGCCGGTGTTCTTGTCCCACAGGAGGGTGGTCTCGCGCTGGTTGGTGATGCCGACGGCCTTGACGTCGGCGGCGGTGATCTCCGCCTTGGCGATGGCTCCGGCGACGACCTCCTGGACGTTGGTCCAGATCTCGGTGGCGTCGTGCTCGACCCAGCCCGGCTTCGGGAAGATCTGCTCGTGCTCCTTCTGGTCGACGGCGACGATGCGGCCGTCGCGGTCGAAGACGATGCAGCGGGAGGAGGTGGTGCCCTGGTCGATCGCGGCGATGAAGGGGCCGGTGCTGCTGGTCATGATGGCTGCTCCTGGCAGGTCTGGTGAGTTGGCGGAATCAGGAGTGCGGTGCGGATCTTACGAGCGCTGCAGATGCTGATCAGGCGAACGCGATGTTGTACAGACCGCCGGCGAGAACGGCGCCGACGAGCGGGCCGACGACCGGGATCCAGGAGTACCCCCAGTCCGAGCCGCCCTTGTTGGGCAGCGGGAGCAGGGCGTGCACGATGCGCGGACCGAGGTCGCGGACCGGGTTGATGGCGTAGCCGGTAGGACCGCCCAGCGAGAGGCCGATGCCGACGACGACGAAGGACGTGATGAGGACACCGATCACACCGAGTCCCTTGCCGTCGTCCTGGAGGCCCTGGGTCAGGATGGCCAGGACCAGGACGGCGGTGCCGATGATCTCGGTCGCGAGGTTCTGCACGACGTTACGGATCTCGGGGCCCGTGGAGAAGACGCCGAGCACGGGGCCGGCCTGGTCGTGCGGGTGCGGGTCCTCGGGGCCGAGCTTGGCGTCGCGGATGTGCTCCGGGTCGGACAGGTGCGCGAGGAACTGGCCGTAGTACGTGACCCACATCAGTACGGCACCGATCATGGCGCCGAGCAGCTGGCCCGCGAGGTACACCGGGACGTCGCCCCACTCGCCGGTCTTGACGGCTATGCCGAAGGTGACCGCGGGGTTGAGGTGGGCCCCGGAGAGCGGAGCGGAGACGTAGGCGGCGATCAGTACGGCGAAACCCCAGCCGAAGGTGATCGCGAGCCAGCCCGCGTTGCGGGCCTTGGAGCTCTTGAGCGTGACGGCGGCGCAGACGCCACCACCGAGCAGTGTGAGCAGGGCGGTACCGATGGTCTCGCCGATGAAGATGTCGGAGCTGGACACCCGCGACTCCTTTGTCTTACGTCCAGGGGTGGGCGGACACCGGGTCCCTCCGGTGGTCCACGCACTCGGTGAGTGCTGCACCGGTCCTTGGCCTCGCCATAGCCTAACGCGTATTGCCGGTAGGTGTTCGACAATGCCGACCGATGAACGGCAGTTTTCCGCCTAGGTGAAGAACGCGTCAAGGGCTGGCCAGGTCAAAGAACCGGATCGTTACCCCACGGTACGATCGCCCAAATCAGGCCAATGAACGATCAGAAAATGACAAAACCCACCCAAAGGACGCGCGAAGCGCCCTTCAGGTGGGCCGAATGAATCAGGTCAAGCTCAGAACCGGCCCGCGCCGAGATCGCGGGAAACCGACCGTGCGCAGTCCCGGACCGAGGCCACGAGGGACGCGCGGGGCTCCCCGCCCTCCCCGCAGACCCGCTCCACGGCCCCCGCCACGGCCACCGCGCCCACGGGCATCCGGCGCCGGTCGTGGATCGGCGCCGCCACCGACGCGATGCCCTCCCAGGTCTCCTCCACGTCCGCGGCCCAGCCGCGGGCCCTCGTCAGGGCCAGGACCTCCTCGAAGCCCGCCGCGTCGGTGACCGTACGGGGCGTGAAGGCCTCCCGCTCCACCTCCACCACCTGGGTGTGCGCGACCGGGTCGTAGGCCGACAGGACCTTGCCCAGGGCCGTGGAGTGCAGCGGCTGCATCGCCCCCACCTCCAGCACCTGACGGCTGTCGTCGGGCCGGAACACGTGGTGCATGATCAGCACCCCGCTCTTGTGCAGCACCCCCACGTACACGCTCTCGCCGCTCGCCCGGGCCAGGTCGTCCGTCCAGACCAGGGCGCGGGCGCGCAGCTCGTGCACGTCCAGGTAGCTGTTGCCCAGGCGCAGCAGCTCCGCGCCCAGCTGGTACCGCCCGGAGGCCGGGTCCTGCTCGACGAAGCCCTCGGCCTGCAGGGTGCGCAGGATCCCGTGCGCCGTCCCCTTGGCCAGGCCCAGGGACGACGCCACGTCCGACAGTCCCAGCCGGCGCTCCCCGCCCGCCAGGAGCCGCAGCATCGCAGCGGCTCGTTCGAGCGACTGGATGTTCCGTGCCATCGCGCAGCCTCCTGCTGACGTAGTTCGACAATGCTGAACACTATCGGTCGATGCCGACCTTGTGCATGGTTGGGCGTTTCCCGGAGCCGTGCACACCCTCACATCCCCCGTGTGGACTCCCGCGCACAGAATGCAGTCCGCCACGTGGGACGCCCTCACCGGGGCAGGTGCCGCGCGGTTACCCTGACCGCGTGCACCCTTGACATAGAGGGTGCAAAGCCGACAGCCGTCGCAGCCCAGGGAGCACAACCATGGCCTCGTTGCCGAACCCGCCCGCAGACACCCAGACCCGGGCCGATGCCCTCCGAGAGGCGCTCGCCACCCGCGTGGTCGTCGCCGACGGAGCCATGGGGACGATGCTCCAGGAGCAGGACCCGACGATGGAGGACTTCCAGCAGCTGGAGGGCTGCAACGAGGTCCTGAACGTCACCCGGCCGGACATCGTCCGTTCGGTCCACGAGGCCTACTTCTCCGTCGGCGTCGACTGCGTCGAGACCAACACCTTCGGCGCGAACTACGCCGCCCTCGCCGAGTACGACATCCCCGAACGCAACTTCGAGCTGTCGGAGTCCGGCGCCCGGATCGCCCGCGAGGTCGCCGACGAGTACACCGCCTCCACCGGACAGCAGCGCTGGGTCCTCGGCTCCATGGGCCCCGGCACCAAGCTGCCCACCCTCGGCCACATCACCTACGCCCAGATCCGCGACGCCTACCAGATCAACGCCGAGGGCCTGATCTCCGGCGGCGCCGACGCGCTGCTCGTCGAGACCACCCAGGACCTCCTCCAGACCAAGTCCTCCATCATCGGCGCCCGCCGCGCCATGGAGGCCCTCGGCGTCACCGTGCCGCTGATCTGCTCGGTCACCGTCGAGACCACGGGCACCATGCTGCTCGGTTCGGAGATCGGTGCGGCGCTGACGGCGTTGGAGCCGCTCGGCATCGACATGATCGGCCTGAACTGCGCGACCGGTCCGGCCGAGATGAGCGAGCACCTGCGTTACCTGGCGCGCAATGCCCGGATCCCGTTGTCGTGCATGCCGAACGCGGGTCTGCCGGTGCTGGGCAAGAACGGTGCGCACTATCCGTTGTCGGCTTCGGAGCTGGCGGATGCGCAGGAGACGTTCGTGCGGGAGTACGGGCTGTCCCTGGTCGGTGGCTGCTGTGGGACGACGCCGGAGCATCTGCGGCAGGTGGTGGAGCGGGTGCGGGGCACCGCGGTCACGCAGCGGTCTCCGCGGCCGGAGCCGGGTGCGGCTTCGCTGTATCAGACGGTGCCGTTCCGGCAGGACACCTCGTACATGGCGATCGG